>CACYCS010000128.1 GCA_902773005.1 uncultured Erysipelotrichaceae bacterium | reverse complement strand
TGAAAGACGCCTCCGGCGAAAGCCTGCGCGAGGAGCTTCTGCTCAAGCAGCAGGAGCTGGAATTCCTAAAAAAAATTACAAAGAAGGCAAATGGGGGAAGGTGATGGAGATGCTCGAGTCAAAGCCGGGCGTCATATTCGGGGTCATAAGGGAAACGGCCTCGGACCCCAACAACAAACTTCCCGTCTCCAGGCTCTGCGAGGCGGCAGGCGTATCCAAGTCCGGCTACTACAGATGGCTTTCCCATGAGCAGACCCGCGCGGCGAGGGAAGCGCGCGACGAGGCGGATTTCGCCCTCGTCAGGGAAGCGTTCGAATACAAGGGATACGACAAGGGCGTAAGGGGCATCTGCATGCGGCTCGAGCGCATGAAGCACCCGATGAACCCGAAGAAAATCAGGCGCCTGATGAGGAAATTCGGGCTTAAATGCCCCATAAGGAAGGCCAATCCGTACCGAAGGAATCGCCCTCCACCTTTATTCCCACTCGCTCTTGATGACGGAGTCGATGATTCCTTGAATTAGGTCTTTCGCGCATTTCGGATCGGGAACATCCGATTCGCCCTCAAGCTCATCACTCGCGGAACAAGAAAGCAGCTCAAGCAGCGTGATCGCGTCATCGTCTGGTTTCAAAGATGCGAACATTTCGTCAAAGCGGAATTCGCAGAAGGCGCGATTCGCTTTCAAGGCGTCAAGCAAAACCAATAGATGCTCCCCTTGGAATATCACGGTCTCAACGATTTCGTCCCCATCCCAATGTACGCTTGCCTTTGGGAAGGGGATGCCAGTCAATTTGAGCGGGCCGTCAAAGTCGACGGTATATCCGCCTTCTGGCTTCAAGAAATATGCGCGTGCGCTTTCAATGGTTTTTAGAATCTCGTAGGCCATTTTCCCTTCTTGACTCACTTTGTCTTGGCCTATCCCATAGTTCCCACGATCGCCATAGGAGGACAATTCGTCGTCTTTGAAGAGGATGTCGCGTATTGCTGCAAGCAGGTTTTTCCAATAGCAGTCGAGATACTCCTTTTTAGGACGCCTCAAGCCGAAGCGGTAGTAGAAAAACACGTGGGTGAATTGGCCCAAGTGCATTCGGCAATACTGGTCAAGCGCATCTATGGCGGTTTGGATTTCTGCGCCGCGGAAAGTCAACTGGATGGGACTATTTTGTTCCAGACAGAACATCAACGACCCCTCTTTATACCCCGAGAGGCATTTTCCCTTCGCTTCAATCGCATCGCCGAAATAGCGCAGCGAGCGAGTTTCAATAGTATTGTTTATGACGTAAACCCATTCGCCATCGCCTACCTCGACTTCTTTTTCGGCCGGTAGTTCCCGTGGCTTGAAGCGCAGCTCCTTCTCGCTTTCATAAAGAATTGACTCGAAAAACGATGTCACGTCCTCAACGGATTTGAGTTTTCCCGCCAAATATGAAAGGATGATGGCCTGCCCTCTCCCTTTTGGGTACATGTCCCCGCGAAGGGTTGGGTATTCGTAGATTTTATCGTTTTCGATGATGACGAGAGTCCCTTCAGTCATGATTTTTCCTCCCTTTGCGGATATCCGCGATCAATTTGTCGAGATCAATCGGCCGGTATCCAATTCGCTCCACGCTGACGCAAAAGCAATTCGGATAATCGTCCATTGGGCAATGCTTATCGTGGACATGCCCAAAGATGTAGATTGATTTCGGGTCGACGTAAGCGGCGGGGTCCGCGAATGGCTCGTGCATCAAGATGACGCCGGGATCGACCATGATTGGCTTTCGCGTGGCCGTGCGAAAACCCGCTTGCAGATATTTGATCGGCTGCATCCGGTCGTGATTGCCCATAACGAGGACCTTCCTCCCGTTTAGGCGTGAGCAAAGGGCTTCGTTCACTTCGAATTTGCTGGACAAGCAGAAGTCCCCAAGCATATAGACGAGATCCTGATTGCCGACTGTGTTATTCCAGTTCCTGATCAAGATTTCATTCATGTGATTCACGTCGCGAAAAGGCCTGCCGCAGTAGGCGATGACGTTGGCGTGGTGGAAATGCGTGTCCGCGATGACATAACGATGTGGCATATCAAATACTCCAAAAATGCGTATAATGCATATTAGCATTACACAATATGCAATGCAAGAATAGAATCTTTTGCTTTAGGAATATGCGCATACCGCATATAATTGGACCATGGACGAAAACGAAATCACCACCCTATCCAAAATCCGCGAAGGAATGAGGGCCCGCGGCATCACGCAGGATGATCTTGCGGAATCTTTGGGCATCACCCAATCTAGCGTTTCAAGAATGCTAGGCGGAGCCCCGTTTCCCTCTCTTGCTCAGCTGAAAATCATTGCCAACACACTGGACATGTCGCTCTATTATCTGATTGGCATTCAGGAATCCTCTTATCGGGAATTGTCCCCACACGACAGGAAAGTAATCGAGGCGTATGAGCGGGCAAGCGATGCCGTGAAAGAAGTGATAGATCGCATATTGCTGGTATAAGGAACGATTTGCATTCGATTCGGATATGTCGATTTTGCATTCAGCAGATTCTTTTAAACGTGCGCGAACTCGATCCAATATATTGGAAGAATGGAAATTATAATCCCCCAAAAGTCGATGTATTGGTCGAGTTTTGGGGGATTATGTTATTCGTCAAAGAGATCGTCCAGCACCAAGACTTTGTCGAAATCGCTCGAGTGGATGCCGTTTTTGAGCCCGATTGAGGTGATGAGGACCTTCCGAATAACTTTTCGCTTCGGAATAAGCGCCTCTAGACGATTCTCGCGATTCAATAGGCGGTCATGCTCGGTTTTGTCGTGTTCATAGCTTGACTTCGTGAATTTCATCTCGCATAGGTTCACGATATTGTCCGCCCTGTCGATTACCATATCTATCTGGGCTTGCTTCTTCTTGTCCTTCGTGTCGATGAAAGCATATTGCTTGCTGAAAACGCCGCTTACGCCAAGCGCCTTTTTGATGGAGGCGATGTGATTGAAGCAGACGTTTTCAAACGCAAAGCCCCTCCATGAATTGATGGCTCCTCCCGCCGATAGCCCTGAGAAGAGCTTTTCGTCGAATTTGGTCGAGCCAAGTACGAAGCGGAGATAAAACAGGCAGAACGGGTCGATCAAGCGATAGTAGACGGCGTTCTTCGCTTCGCCTAGCGGAGTATATGAGACGATGAAGTCCGCGTTCTCCAAAGAGGAAAGGTATTCGCTTACGTTTCCTCCTGAAGTCAGCCCCAGAGAGGATGCAATCTCTTCGCGCGTAAGCCCCAATGAACGCTCCGATAACGCCGTAACGATTTGCTGAATCTTCTCCCCGTTTCGGAAAGAGGAGAGGAAAAGCCTATGGAATTCGTTTCGGAGCGTTGCGTTTTTGCCGAAGAAGCAGGAATCGATGATCTGAGGCAATGACAATCCCGTCTTGAATTTGTCGAGGTAGTAGGGGACGCCGCCAAAGACCATGTAAGCGAAAGCCAAATCGTAACGGGAGAAGCGTATCCCTTTTCCGCGCAGCAGATAATCCTCGCATTCCCCTAAGGAAAGGGGCGAAAGCTTCATCTCGGCGGTCAGGCGGTCATATAGCCCACCATAGCCGTTGATGAGCTCGCTGCTGATCCAGGTGATATTGCTTCCTGCGACGACGAGAAGGATGTCGTCAAATCGGCATGCAAACGAATTGCAAAAAGCCTGAAACTCTTGGAGGAATCCGCTTTTCGGCGTATCCATCCAAGGGAGTTCATCCAAAAAGACAACGACTTTCTTTCCTTTGTTAAGCAGGGGTTTGAGAAGGCTTTTGAGCGCGGAGAAGGCATCAAGCCATGAGTTCAAAGGCCCTTTGGATGCATAGCCATATTCCGCTAGCGATTCGGCGAAGTGATTCAATTGTTCGCGCATCTTGCGGTGGTCTTTCCTCCCATCGCCACTTGAATCGAGGCCATCCCCTTCATTGTACGGGGGCAAACCCGTATGGAAGAAAGCGAACTGATTCTCGAAGAATCTCGTAATCAGATAGGTCTTGCCAACTCTTCGCCTCCCATATACCGCTAGGAATTCGGCTTTCTTGGATTGGCTGAGGCGTTCTAGCTCCGCCATTTCCGGTTTTCTACCATATATATAGCTCATTGGGCACCTCCCACGACTTTGGTCAATCAATTATAACTCCCCAAAAGTCGGTGTAAAAGTCGACTTTTGGGGGATTATGTTTTTCAAGCAATATTTCTACAAGTAAAAATAATGCGGCTAGAAAAAGAAAAAAACACATGATGAAACCTTAGGAATCTGCTTTAAACTGACACTATTCACTATAAGCGCGGAAATTATAATCCCCCAAAACTCAATCAAAACATCGACTTTTGGGGGATTATAATTTGGCGAGGATAAGGAAAGCCCGCCTTGGGAGCGAATCCAAGACGGGCTAATCGGTTTTGTGTTTTATCCTATTTTGATGCGTTCGATCCTGCAGGCGTGCTTCAAAGTTTCCTTGTCGAAGCTAATCCCGACGAGCAGGACCTCGCCGCAATAGCTTTCTAGTGGCTTGTAATACTCCTTGGCCTTGATCCGCTCGATCGCGGAATCCGCGGAATCGCTCACCTTCAGCTCGATCACGAGCGCCGGATTTTCTCCTTTCCTGAGCGGGAGAAGGGCATTTCGCCCCGCCGAATGATTGGAGGCATTGGGCTTATCGATAGGCGCATATGAAAAGCGAAGCGCTTCATCATCGCGCTTCGCTTGCCAGATATTGATGGAACTCGGTTTCGGGCAGAGGTTTGCTGAAGTAGAACCCCTGGACGTAATCGCAGCCGCAGGATTCCACAAGATCCAGCTGCTCCTTGGTCTCAACGCCTTCCTGGATGATGTTCGAACCCTGGTTCTTGATGAAGGAGGTAAGGCTTTTGATGATCATGAGCCCGTTGTCGTCGCTAGGTAGGCTCCAGAGGATCGATTTGTCGATCTTGATGTTCTCGAATTTGCAACGCACCATCCTCACGAAATTGGAATACCCGGTCCCGAAGTCATCGAGCGAGAGGGTGTAGCCCAATTCGCGGAATACCTCGATCGTTTTGAGGACCTCTTCCTTATCGATCGCCCCTTCGGTTTCGGTGATCTCGAGGTTGATCGAGGAGCTAGGCACCCCATAACGCTTCCTGATGTCCTCGAAGCTCTTGACGAGGTCGGGGTCGAGGAACTGGTAGACCGAGAGGTTCAATTCGATGTATTCGATCTTGCTTTCCTTCGCCTCCTGGCTGGAGAGGAAGCGGCAGACCTCCTCGAACACGAATAGGCCGATTTCCTTGATGAGCCCGGTCTTCTCGGCGATCGGAATATAGATTTCAGGGGATACGTGTGCGAATTTTCCGCTTGGAATACGTAGTAGGGCCTCGGCTGAGAGAGTCGCTTTCTTCTTCAAGGAGTAGATCGGCTGGTAGTATACGGCGAGCTCTTTGTTCGCGATCGCCTGGCGGAGCTCTTCCTCGTAGCTTCTGGTGAGGACCATGGTCCCGACTTCCGAATTCGCGATGAGGCAAGGGGTCTCCTCCACCGGCTCATAAGTCGCGTAGGCGACCATCAGGTCTTCGAATTGGCTTTCGTTTTGGATGTCGATAGGGCAATTCGCGATCGCGAGGAATCCGTCTAGGGTCGTCTCGAAGTTCCTTAGCTTCCAATTGGACGCTAGCCTCTCTAATACTTGGTTTGCGAATTGCTTCGCGGGCTCGCCTCCATCTACGCTCGGGAACAAGGTGACGAACTCGCCGCGCCTATAGGCATAAGGGGTGCCTTGGCCCGAAATCTGCGACAGGTATGCGGCGAATTGGACGAGAACCTCATCCGCGGCACGCTCCCCAAATCGCTTGGCTAAGCCTCCGACGCCCCTCACTCTGATGAGGACGAGGTCGAAGGGTTCCTTGTTCGCGATCTTGCGCCTTCCGGCATCGGACAATGCGAATCGGTTGAGCAGCCCCGTCATCTGATCGATGTGCCCAGCCTTCTCTTCAAGCACCATCATGATGAACAGACATGCGAGAGATTCGCAGAATAGCTCCACGAGCCAATCGGATTTGATGGCTTGGGTGACGATTCCGGCAGCAGCGATGATGACGAAGGTTATGACCGCGATTCTATCGGCGCGGGTGATGAGCTTCATGTTCTTGATGAAGAAGACGACGCCCATCACGACGTAGAAGGCGGCTAGCCCATATAGCAAAGGCATGAGGGTGCCGCGGTTGTATCCGGTTTCGGGATCCATAGAGAAGGCTAGCCGCGTCCATTGGTTGGTGAGGATGAGGATCTCGGCTGCGACGTAAGGGATGAAGAAAAGGATGAAGAAGGCCTTGTTCTTCTTGAGGTTCGTCCCGGTGACGGACATCACGTACAAGCCGAAGGCGAGGGAAAGGGTCGTGTGGAAGACGAAGTACATCGCGTGGAAGAAATACTGCCAGAAGGCGATGCCGTCCCCCGATACTTGCGTCAAATAGACGCCGGTGACGGAAGCGATCGAGGAGACCATGTTGGTCAAAAGCATCATCAGGAACTGGAAATGCTGGTGGAACAGGCGATTCAAAAACCCTTTCGGCGGGACGTATTGCTTCCTTTTCGCGGTCAAGCAATAGACAAAGCAAAGCAATGACAGCAGGAAGGCAGATATCTCAAAGCTGATGGCGTACATCGTTTTTACCCACAATAGATTACCACAAAGGCGATAGCTCGCGATACTGATTAAGTAAGTAATACTTAAATTGTTTTTATTTCCAGCTTTGGATAGCGGTGTATCAGCAGTTGATTCCATTCGCCAGGGTCTACATAAGTCCCCATTAGGCCAATCCGAATTCTATCCGCAAAGTCTATTCGCAATTACGGATAGAAATTTTTTCTATTCGAAATTACGGATAGAAATCGAAAAACAATCGATTATTCGCGCATAAAAATCGAGATTTTTCCGGGCGTTTAGATATAGAAAATCGAGATTTTCCCCATTTCGCGGAACTTCATGCCAAAATATTCCCGCTGGTTTATAATTACGCACATGGACACGGAAAAACGATTCGGACTGCGCAAAGGACATGCGGTCCTGCTCTTCATTCAGATGCTGCTCACCTTGATCATATTGGTGGCTGCCATGTATCTATTGATATTCGTAAGCGCCAATTCCTTAGGCGGATGGATGATCGCCTCCTATATCTGCATCACCTTATCCGCCCTCTCGATCGTCGCCTATGGGGCGATCGGCTACAAGGAAGGGAATTTGGGCTTCAAGGCGATCATCCTGCCTTTCCTCGCCGCGATATTCGTGAATATCCTGCTTCCTAACCGCAGCGCATTCCAAGTCGGGACGCTAGCGATCCTGTTCGCCTTCACCTTCGCCCTTATGGCAAGCCATGACGCCAAAAAGCTCGACTACGCTTTATTGCTTGGCATGATGGTTGCCTCGCTTGCCTTCTCAATCTATTCCGCCATAACCGCCAATACCCAGTTCCTTGGCCCCGTCTCGGAGCAGTGGTTTACCTACGTTTCGATGTACCTTTCGATCTTCGTTCCGACCATCATGTCGTTCACCTTGGGCGTCGTTTATCGCGTCAACGCGAGCAAGTAGGTTGCCTAAGGCGCTTTATTTTCGCCCGCGCTTTGCTATAATCCCATATAACGAACCCAATATTTGGTTGCTAGGAGATTTTATATGGAACAATTCAGCGTCCCCACGGGAGAATTTCTGAAAGGTCGTTTTTGGCCATCCGAAAAGCCAGTCGCGAACCTCACCATCATCACGGGCATGGATGAGCATTCGGAGCGTTATGCCCCGCTTGCGGAATTCCTCAATGCCCATGGCGTGAACGTCTGGTGCCTCGATGCCTTCGGGCAGGGGCTTAACGTCGATGACCCCGAAAAGCAAGAGATTTGGCCCGTAGGCGCATTCTTCGCGAACGTCGAAGGCATCGCCAACATGATCAAGCTCGCGAAATCCAATGGGCTTCCGACCACCCACATGGGCCACTCGATGGGAAGCTTCATGACCCAGTGCCTCATCGAAAGGCATCCAGGGCTTGTCGACAAAGTCATCCTCTGCGGCTCCAACGGAGGCCAGCTTGGCCTCATGAGGATGGCCAATACCATCGCCAAATCGATCGTGAACGAGAAAAACCGCGACCTCCCGAACAAGACGATGGATAACCTAGGACTAGGCGGATACACCAAGGCCGTCAAAGACAGGAAGACCGATTTCGATTGGCTCTCCTATAACGAGGAAAACGTCAAGAAATACATCGATGACCCTTACTGCGGCCACGCTAACACAGGTGGATTCTGGGTCGAGTTCACCGCCGGCATGAAGACCATCTGGAAGAAGGAGAACATCGCCAAGATCTCCAAGAAGCAGAAGATTCTATTGATCGCTGGGGAAGATGATCCGGTCGGAAGAAACGGCAAAGGCGTGAAGTGGCTAGAAGAAACCTATCGCGCCCAAGGCATCGAAGACGTCACGATGATCCTCTATCCTCACATGAGGCATGAGATCCTAAACGAAGACGGCAAGGAAAAGCCCTATAACGACATCAAGGACTTCATCCTGAAGGAGTGAGCCAATACTCAAAAACGGTCGCAATAGATTTCATTCGCGGCCGTTTTTGCTTGGATAAGATCTCGCATCCCCCTATATATAATAAGGATGATTCATAAGCGGTGATCAGCCAGATATTCCTCTAGGCTTGCGATCGCCTTGTCCCCATCGAAGTCCTTGAATAGCTTGATGAGGGCGCCCGCGATCATGGGATTTAGGTCAAGCCCATTCTCTACCGCTCTGGTGTCGGTTTTGAAGCCGTAGCACCTTTTGCCATAGGCGTAGGCCATCCCAAGTTCTACCGAGGCCCCTTCATCGGGCGCGCGCCCATCGAGAAGGAAGAAGAGGATGTCGGCTTTTTTGACCTCCTCGAGGTCCTTTTTGAAGATCATCTCGACGAGCTCATCCTCGCTTTTGCCTTCTAGCTGGGCCGCCTCGTAGCCATCGCGAAATGGCACGAATACGTCATACTCGTGCTTAGTTAAGACATCGACGATCCGCAGGCTATATTCCTTTTCCATCGCGGAGAACATCGGACAGGCGAAATAGACGCGGTTATCGGTTTTCTCTTGCATTGCTTTCATGATGAGACCTCCTCTCGATGAATCTCTTGCTGTCCCCATAATGATAGCGGAATCGCCCTAAATCAGGAATAGCGCGCGAAATCCGCGTTTTGCTTTATAGCGGTCGATCCAGGTTTACATCTCCATCTTGTTTTCCATGGCGATGGAATTCTCTTCGATCTCTTGAGAGTCGAGGTCCGCTTTTTCGTTAAGGTCCTCGGCGAGGGATTGCTGGAATTCTTGCTGCTCTACGTTGGCTGCGTCAAGGTCGATGGCCTCGAAGGGGGCGGTGAAGGCCTCTTCCTCTAGCTTTGGGTCGACTTCCTGAACGACCGCCACGGTCAATAGGATGCGGCCTTTCGCGGTGGGGTTTTTGATGGCGTCGATCTGCTCTTTCGTCGGAAGCTCTCCCGGTTTGAGTTTAGGGAACTTGTGGCGGATGTAATCCATGGCCGCACCGCGGAGATGCTCTTTGTTATTGAAAGACGGATCATCGGGGGATTCGAATCCGCTTAAGGCGGCGGCGAAGTCCCTATATTGCCGCGAGGTCGACCCGCGCATCCTCTCGAAGAAGCCGCCTTTGTTGCGGTCGATGATGTCCGCGGTCGTGAGATCGGGGTTATCGTAGACCTTTTTGGCGACGTTCTGCAGGATGTTCTTCCCGTCGATCTCCTCTTCGTAGGCAGCGAAGAGCTTCTTGTCCGCGACGATGTCCTCACTTAACCTTGCGCAGTTGTCCTTCCATTTCTTGACGGTCGCCTGCTCCTCCAGATTGAGGCTAGGGTCGTTGAGGCTAGATTTGGCGACGCTTCTTGCCATTTCCTTCATGTAGCGGGTGGGATCGGCGAGGAAAGCGGTCATCATGGCCTCTGTCTCCGCGGTTGCCCCATAGGGGTTAAGCATGGTCGGGTCATTGTTGGCCGAAGGATGATTCGAAAGGTATTCTTTGCGCAAGGCGACGGAGGCCTTTGTGAATTCCTCCTTCGCGGCGTGGAGCAATTCCTCGAAGGTGCAGCTTGGCGATTCTTCGTCCATTTGGTGGCTTAGGAGATACATGGACATGAAATCGAATTTATCATCGAGCCTTTCGAGCGAATTCATCCCTTCCTTGAGCTCGGCGATGCTGACGTTATGGTAGATAGGATAGTCTTTGATGGGCATAAACCCCTCCTTACTCTTTGAGGTGATCAAATGATAGTAAGATGATTGCAACAGAGTTGCAACATGGGGCTGCGGAGATCTTGGCGGTCATGGTCCCCAAATCCAGACTTTCATCGAGTAAGGGTGTTTCTTTTTTGGTGCGCAACCTATTAGACGAATCCCCACCCAAACGAGAAAGCCCCCGGTCTCCCGGGGGCTAACTGCCTGACGGTTTTAGCGCCAAGCTATTGACGGATCACTCGTTGGATGGATCCGGATTTTCGATGGGGTTCTCCTCAGGCACTTCCTCTTCTTCAGAAGGCTGGACGAGGAAGGAGAGTCCGGAGATGATCGCGGAGTCGCGTCCGCTCTCGCCGCCGAAATCCTTTACGTACTTGATCACGAGGATATCGCCCGCTTTCACGGTAATCATGGCACGACCGGTTTTTCCGCTCTCGCCGCCAACTTTGGTGAATCCGTCGACGGTTACGCCGTTGAGGGTAACTGTCAGGTAATCCCAAGGAGTGGTCGTACCTTCGCTAACGACATCGTAGTCGAAGAAGAAGTAGCCGTCTTCGTCGAAGGTGATGGTCATGGTCGCGTTGGAACTATTCACGCCGGCGTTGCTGGAGGTATAGGTTCCGTTCTCCTCGTCATGGGTAAAGCCGTAAGGACTTCCCTGCTCGATGGAGTAAGCGTCGCTTTCGACGTAGGGGATGGAGTCCTTCTGGATGGCATAGGTTCCGTTTTCATCATCGAGGACGTAGGTGAGGACGGGCTGGTAGCAAGCGCCTTCGATCACTTCGATTTCGCCTTCAACGACGATGTTGCCATCTTTGAGGGCGGCTCCTTCGATGGCTTCGCCACCGAGGGTAACGCTCTGCAGCGCATCGCCTTTCAGGACAACTTTGAGATCAGGCTGCCCTTCCGCGGTATAGACCTTTTCGTCATAAGCGTCGAAGGTGAAGCTCACGCTTTCGGTCTTGCCAGCGTAGCTCGAATTCGTCGCGGTGACGAGTTTGTCCCTATCGGCCCAGGCGCCGGCTTTGATGATGTAGGTCTCGCCTTGGTGGACGACGAAGTTGGAGATCTTTCCGCTGCCAGCGGCAGTTCCGCCATTATCGGCCGTTGCCGCGGCGTTGCTGCTAGTGAAGGAATTCGCGGTGGAAGCATAGATCTGGATGTAGTTGTCGGTGTGACAGGCGACGAGCTCATCGACGGTGATCTCGCCTTCGCTAGGCGCGGTGAACTTGATCCAGAGGTTGCCGTCCTTGCCAACGACGTCGGTAACGACTTCGCTTCCAGTGACTTCGTGGAAGATGTTGGCGGTGTGGGTATCAACGCTCACGGTGTAGCTCCCGCTAGCTTCGTCGAGAACATAGGTGGTGTTGGTCGAGGTGCTGGTCGGGTTGAGAGGATCAGCGTTATCGATCGTCGCGGCGCCTTCGACCAGGATGTTGCCGTCCTCGTCGAACTTCGCTCCCGTGATGGCAGTGCCGTTCAGGGTAGCGGAGGTGATGGTTTGACCGAGACTTGAGACAACAAGATCGCCGTTATCGCCGGTATAGGTTGCGGTGACTAGCGTGTTGAATTCGACCTTGATGCTCGCGGTTTTGCCTTTGTGGGCGGAGCCTGTGTCGGTCACTGCCTTGGAGGCATCGGAGTAATAGCCGGCTTTGATGATGTAGGTCGTTCCAGCGGTTACAGCGACTGCTTCGAGGGACTCGAGACCGCCCGAATATGCTTTGTCGGCCGTGGCAATGGCGCTCGAGTAGCTCGTGAACGGCGCAGCGGAGGTCGGGAAGATGGAAAGGCGATCATCGGCGACCGCGACGAGCTCGCTGACGCTTAGGAAGCCATCGCTAGGAGCGGTGAACTTCGCCCAGAGGTTGCCGTCTTCGCCGACGGTGGCGGTGATCACGGCCGAGTTGGAGGTGACTTCCTGGAAGATATGGACGGAAGAAGCGGTCTGAGCGACTTCATAGGTCAACTGATCGGGGTCGAGGGTGTAGACAGTGTCGGTGGAGTTGCGAATCGGGTCGAGAGGATCGGTGTTGTCGATCGTGCCTGCCCCGATGACGGACAAAGTCAAGGTTCCATCATCGTTTTCGACGAAGTTGACGTTCGAGATCGTGCTTCCGCCGATGCTGGCGCTAACGAATTCGCCCTCGTCGGTCGATAGGACGAGGTTGCCGTTGTCGCCTGCGAAGGTCCTGGTGAGGACGGAGGAGAAGGTGAAGCTGATGGCTTCGGCGTTGCCGGCGTAGGTTGATCCGGTCGCGCCTAGGTCTTTGTCCCTATCGGCGTAGGCGCCGGCCTTGATGATGTAGGACTTTCCGGCCTCGACGACGAAGTTCTCGATCCTGCCCATGCTGTTCGCGACAGTTGAGCCGCCGTCGGCCTTCGCCAAAGCGTTCGCGGTGACGTAGCTTGCGGCGGTGGCATCATAGATCGCGATGTAGCCGTCGTTGCTGTAGTAGCCGCCGGTGGAGGCAGTGACTGTTTCTTCGACGGTGACGAATCCGCCGCTGGTCGGAGTGAAGATGGCCCAGAGGTTGCCGTCTTCGCCAACGATGGTTTGATAGATGTTACCGGAATCTTCCTCTGTCAGGACATGGAAGACGCTGTCGGTCTCCGAAGCGGATTCGTAGACGTAGGTGCTGGTGGCCGGATCGACGGTGATCGTGATCGTGGTGATGGTCCTTTGCGGATTGGCGGGGTTCGAGAAGTCCATGACGGTGGCCTTCGCGGTCAAGACGTTATTGACGAAGGTCGCCTTGTCGAGAGGCTGGCCGTTCAAGATCGCGCTGCGGAAGGTGCCGTTATAGGACTCGATGACGAGGGCGCCGTTATCGCCGTTATAGGTGACGATATCGAAGGCGGTGTAGCTGTAGCCGATGGTGATGGATTCGCCTTCGTGCTCGGAATCGTCATCACCTAGGACGTTATAGATGTCGTCGTTATTGGACGCCTTGATGACGTAGGTTACGCCCGCGGTGACCAAGAAGTTTTCGATGGCCGCCTCTTCGGTGTCATAGCCATAGTAATCTTCATAGTAATACGCATAGTCTTCCGCGTAGGTATACGGAGAACCATAGGAATCCGCATCCGCGCGATAAATCGCGATGTAGTCGTAGCTGCCGTAGTAGTCATTGTCGCCGGTGCCGGTGATGATGTTGACGTTGAAGAAACCGCTGACGCTCGGGGTGAAGGTCGCCCAGAGGTTGCCGTCTGCGCCGACTTCCGCGGTGAATTGAGTCTCGTTCATGTCGAGAACGTGGAAGACGTCTTCGCGGCTAGTCGCATCTTCGCTTTCGTAGGTGTGGCTCGCCTCGTCGAGGATGTACTTCGTGGCGGAGTAGACCCACTGCATGTGGCTCACGTCGGTCTGATCGAGGACACGCTCAGCACCTTTGATGGTGATCGCGCCATCCTCTTCGGAGATGAGCTCAGGATCGACTGCCACGCCATCGAGGGTGACGTAGACGATCTCGCCCTGGTTCCTTGCGACGACGAGGTCGCCTTCCATGCCGCCATAGGCGGTGATGACGATCTGATAGTCTTCGATGATCGCGTATTGGCCAGCCGCCGCGTTGCCAGCGACGGTGGTGCGGTAGGTGGCGGTCACATCTCCGACGGTGACGTCGAAGATCGCGCCGAGGGCCTCGATCGAGGCGCCGTAGTTCACATCGACTTTGATGTCGAAGTCGAAGACGCCATTGGCAGCGCGGAAGAATTTGAGTTTGTTGCCGGCCATGATGCTGCCGAAAATCAAGGAGCCATCGGCCTTTTTAGCCATGGCGTTGGCAGCTTCGTATTCAGCGCCCTTATCGACGATGAATGCGTCTTTCTCAACCGCGTCATGGGTCAAATAGGCCATGGTGCCGTCGGTGTAGACGTCGACTTTCTCGTCGCTAGGAACGGTGTCGGCGGAATAGATGTGATAGATGCCATTATCGAGGACTTCGAGGATGGCGGGATAGTGGGTCTTGTCGGTGTCCCAACTGGTGGATTTGTCCTCATTGATGATGAGGCCGGTGAATCCGCCTTGGTATTGGCCGACGAAGGCCTGACCGACCCAATCCTGGAGTTCCTGCTCCTCGGAAGAGGGCTGCTCGGGGATGGATTGCGCAGGCTGATCATCAGAGATCACAACTGAATCTTCGGATTGCTCGGCGGGCTTAGAATCATCGACTGGAGCCTGGCTGGATTTGCTCTCTTGCACAGGTTCAGACGAAGCGGGTGCACTTGCAGGATCTGCAGAGGAATTAGACGGATTGGATGAAACTTGAGGAGTGCCGCCGCAGGAAGCAAGGGTCATCGCGGCCAACGCGCTCAAGAGTAGGATTTTGGTTTTCTTTTCTTTCATGTGAAACCTCCCTTGAAATACGCGTATTATAGGGGCGAGTTACTAATTTTCAATTGCCAATTTTGCTCTCATTTTTTCATTGACCCATCTTAAAAAGATTGAAAATGTAAAATTTGCGCGATACTGAGCAAACTTTTCAGAAAAATAGCGTCAAAGTTTTCGCAATTTTACGAAAGCGTTTACATTCGTTTCCAAGAATCAACATAAGGCATCGCTATAGGCAGTTTCCGTTTCCTTCTCTCAACTTGCTTCGCTCTGCCGAAATCTATTGAGAATATGGATTAGGGGTTTCGTGCCTCGTTTCAATGGTAAAACGAAAAATGGAAACTAATATTTTCTAATCCAGTTTCCATTGAAAATATTTTCATGAAACAAGCCTTCTCCGTTCAAAATCTCTTTTCTTTTTTCTTCTCGCACGTATATTATCTATGCCGCCCACGGGCGTGGCTTAGGAGGCTTTTGATATGAAAAAGAGCGTTCACGGATTATTGTTGCTGTCATCGGCATTGCTTTTGGCCGCTTGCGGAGGGAATGGCGAGAATAGCGCTAGTAGCGCTCCCGCCCAAGATTCCTCTACGACGAGCGTCAGTTCTGAGCCCACTAAAAGCGATTCGATGCCCATCGAAAGCAATCCCGCCCCGGCAGAATCTTCCTCGGAGCCTGAGGTTTCGATCGATTACACGATCGGCTGGACGCAGGATATCCTCGACGTGATGGTTCCTCATCTAGGTGGCCACGCGATCCCCTTCATCGATTTGCCTGGTCGCCTCCTTGCAACCTGGATCGAGGCTTCTTCCTCTTATGATTACAATTACGGCGGCTATGTGACCGAAGAAGCTCATCTTAGCATCATCTCGACCGGCGGATTTGATAACGCCCTCGCAGGCGCTGCGAAGCTCACCTATCAAAAAGCGGGCTGGAACGTCGCGTTCGACCGCGAAAAAGTCAAGTTGCACGCCGAAGAACCCGATCTTGGCATCAAAGTCGATTTCTATGGGATCTACGATGAGAACGACAAGATGACGAATCCACAGGTCGACGTCTATTACAATGAGCCGTTCATCATCCCCGCGGATGGCGCGTGGCGCAACGCGACCGTTCAGGTTCTCGCTTCAATTGGCGTCGAATCTCCGCATATGCTTCCCTATGTCTACCTTGGCACCTTGGCCGAAGAAGCGACCCTTATCACGCTAACTAATGGCAACGCCGTCGAGATCCAAGGCGTTGGACAAGGCTGGGATACCTACCAAAATGAAATCTTGGCCGCTGCCAGAAGCGCATTCCCGCGCTCAAAGAAGTGGACCGAGACGAGCGAGACCATCACTAGCGGAAGCGGGTATTACACTAATTCCTATTCTGCCACGGTCTTCTCCAAGACCTTCAGCGATGGCTATACGGTCAAGGCTGCCCTCTATGGCAGATCGACTTCGGATTCGTATTATTCAAGCACTCCGAAGACCCCGTTCCTCCGCGTCACTTGCGTTGCGAACTAAGTCGATTAAGCAATATATGAAAAAGCACCGCGTAGTCGGTGCTTTTTCATAGTCACAACAAACGCATTAATGAATATTGCTCAACTCATTTTTCGGTTGCCAAACAAGAGTTATTTCTATACGAAAAAGAGCCCTTAATCTGAGGCGTTTTTAAGCATTTCTAAGCAGCTTTTTTCGTTGCTTTTGAAGATGGTTTTTGGCGCTTAGCTTTCGATGCCGTTTGGGGAGTAATCATAAGTGCGCCAAGAACGTTCTTTTCGAGTGCTTTTCTTGATTCGATATTGGGTATTTTGATGCGCGTGAAGAGATGATACTCGCGCGTATCAATATCGTCGACGGTGAAGTATCCAGAATATAGCGATAACTCCCTGAACTTTGGCTGTTCCGCTATAGAGTCTGGCCCTATCGTCGTTGGTGTGAGGCAAACTGTCGGTTTTCCTGAAATCAATCCCTCTACGCATTGGACGACTTCGGCAGGGTCTTCGTTCCTTAGCAAAAGAGGGTCAATACTCGATGATTCCTTATATGATTTGAATTCAAAATCGCCATTGGCAAAGGCAAGAATCGAACGTGGGCAGAAACTTTCTTGGTTGGACAAACGGTATCCCCCATACCATTCTTGAACCATTTTTTCTTCGAAATTCTTATCGTATAAACGAAGATAATCCATCGTTTCTTTACGCGTGAAGGCGAATCTTTCTTCTCCTATGTCATCGTATCCAAACCTATAGATAAGGTTATTGAAGCCCGAGAAATCCGAGGCGTAGATGATTGGAACGACTCCGACCAATACGCCGCGCTCCATAGCCTCGTTCCCCTTTAGCGCCGCGCCGAAGAACGCCTGGAAGAATCCGCCCGCCTCTTTGGCGTAGCCGTGTTTCGCACCCGCTATGACAGGCGCGTCATAGCCATCGATCAGGATCACTGCCCTTTTGCCGGTTTCTTCCTTCAAATACATGCTGAGGCGTTGCAAAGAAAATTCCAGTTCGACCTCATTAGCGGCTTTGCTTAGAATCGCTTTGATACTTTTCCTATCGTATTCCCAAATGCTTTTAAAGGACGAGACGTTTGCCTTTTCGTAAGCGGAAGCCATCATATTTGCGACGTATTCCATCATGGATGGGTAATCGGGCGCATCCAGCGCGCTTAGGTCCAAATGGATCGTGGGATAGGCATTCATTTCCTCCATGCAGACCCCTCCATTTAGCTTCGCAATGGCTTTGCCTTTGAAATAGCTCCGGCTATCTTCGTCCATCGAGAAAAAGCATTCTAGCATCGATAGGGCCAAGCTTTTGCCGAATCCGTCCGGCCTATGGTAAGCGATTACGCATCCTGGGCACTTGCAAACGTCTGCGATAAATCCGGTTTTGTCGATGTAATGAGGGCTACTGGCCATCAATCTAAAATCCCTGACTCCAATGGGCACAGGCTCTTTTCCTAGGTTCATTTTGCATCTCCTTGTTCATCATTCATTAGCATAGCGGAACCCCTAGGCTAGGCGCGCGGACGCGTTTTGTCCGCTATAAAAACAAGGACGTTAGATAGGTACAGGCTGGGCACCAAATTAATAAATAGCCCCTACTCGATTTTATTTTGCTCTCCGCTATTTATGGAGCAACGCCTAGCCATTCGATTCAAACGAGGCAATCCCATTTGCGCGTATCGAAAAAACGGTGCATAGGCATAGCGCGTTCCTTGGTTTCATCATGTTTGTTGCGGCCAATGTTCAATATGGCAGATAAACTGCGTTATCCAACCAAAAATGCTTGAATAACGCTAATTATCGGGCTGAAATCGCTGGATAAACAGCGTTATCCGACCAAAAATGCTTGAATAACGCTAATTATCGTGGATTATAAATTTATGACATGTCATAATAAGCGTGGAAAAGGAGCATAACAATGATTATCGGCAGAGAAAAAGAAGTCAGGCTGCTGACTTCCTTGTTGAGCAGCGAGAAGTGCGAATTCGTCGCCGTGTACGGCAGGAGAAGAGTTGGCAAGACGTTTTTGATCGACGAGACTTACAAGGGCCATTTCGCTTTCAGCCATACTGGCTCAGAGCCGTTAGACGATAGCGCCTTAGCGGTCAATAAGAAGCAAAGGCAGCTGAACGCCTTCGAAAGGAGCTTGCTCCGATATGGTGCTAAGAAGCAAAGAGGGCGCCTCAAGAGTTGGAATGAAGCCTTCTCGCGACTAGAGCAGCTTCTAAACCATACTGACCCCAATAGGCATCATGTCGTCTTCATCGATGAAATGCCATGGATGGACACGCCGAAATCAGGATTCCTGAGCGCCTTTTCCGATTTTTACAATGGCTATCTTTGCCATTTGGATAATATGATTCTCGTCGTTTGCGGAAGCGCCAGCTCTTGGATCAGCGATAAGCTCATCCATGGAAACAAAGGACTCTACCGGAGAATCACTAGGAAAATACGCCTAAGCCCATTTACTCTAGGAGAATGTGGCAAATTCCTGGAATATAAGAACTGCCATTATTCTCCTTACGAAGTTGCTTTGTCCTATATGGCCTTAGGCGGCATCCCGTATTATTTGGACTATTTCCAGGCCGGTTTCTCCGCAAAGCAGAACATCGATTTCCTCCTATTTGGGCCTGACCGCGAGCTAGAAGACGAATTCGAGGATCTTTTCACTTCGCAATTCTCCGATCCCGATACGATGAAATCCATCATAGAATTGCTCTCCAATAGAAACCTCGGGTATACGGCGAATGAGATCGCATCGAAATTGAAACTTGATGCCAATGGAGCTTTCTTTCAGAAGCTCAAAGCGCTTGAAAGGAGCGATTTCCTTTTAAGTTATGTGCCGTTTGGGAAAAGCAAAAAGGAAGTCCATTACAAACTCATCGATCCGTTTTGCTTCTTCTATCTCAAGCGAGTCAAGGGCAACGAGGAGAAAAAGCACCATTTCGCCACCTCGCCGAATTCCCCCATCGGATTCAGTTTCGAAAATCTCTGCTTCAACCATCTTGATCGCATCGAGAGCAAACTATCCATCGGAGGGATTGAAACAGAAGCGACTTTCTATACCGTGGCAGGGGATGAAGACAAACCTGGGGCGCAAATCGATTTGATCATCAAAAGGAAGGATGGGGGGCTTAACCTCTGCGAGATGAAATTCTATTCGAAAGAGTATTCCTGCAGCGAGAAAAGTCATTTGGATCTGGAGCGCAAAATCGCTTCTCTATCGCCATATATCAAAAAGAAAGGCGGCATTTACCCCGTGCTTATCACGTCCTTCGGGCTTAACCAAGGCGCCTATAGCAGCGATTATCCCTTTGTGATTACTTTATCCGATCTAATGGCCTGACACCTAAATTCAATGCCGTGTGGCGCAGGGTGAAAGGAAAGGCGCCGCGCGACCGAGTTTCGCTACTAAGCAAGTGGGGAAAACCACATACAGCCACATCAATTCACATACGTTCGCGTATAGGCGGATGGAATCGATAGGCTATGGCCCATATCTAATTGGCTAAGCGCCTATATAAATAATAAGGATCTAGGAAAAGGAAAAGCCGTGGCGGTTTTGCCACGGCTAAGTAGGATGATTAGGCCGTTTCTAGCGGCTTCTTCTTCTTGAATTCGCTCTTGCGGATGAAGATGTCTACCAAGAAGATCGCTAAGCTTGCGAAGAGTAACCACATCATGGTGGAGCGGTAGCTCCTGAACTCGATTTCGCTTGAGAGGGTCTCGTAGTTGATCTCGTTGACGCTTGTGGAGCCAGTTGACCTAGAGAGGCGATAGAGCAACTCCCCATCATGCTGCTCGAAGAGGTTATATTCCTTCGAGTAATCGAAGTGGACGGGGTAATCGATCTCGCCGAGCTTCTCCATGTGGACCTCACCATTGTTCCAGGTGACGTGGTGGGAATAGACGATGTGGGCCTTGTAGTCCCCGACGGTTGGGGTATCGAGGAGGACGCTATAGGCGGAGCCATCGAAGTATGGCGTATACTCGGTTTCCACGCCTTCTGGGGAGGTAAGGGTCAATTTGACCTCGGCTGCAGTATCGCCGTCGTTTGCGTTGATCTTCGCTAGCACGGTGGTGCCGTTAAGCGCGTATTCGAAGGTGATCTGATCGTTGGAGGCGGATTCAGGGAGCATCTCGTTGGCCGCGTTCTGGAAGAAGCGTTTGCCGCTATCGATCGAGCGGATGCCGGCGGTCCAAGAGGAGCCGATGGCGCTAGTGAAGGAACTGACCTTCCCCCGGCCGAACGACCAATAGGCATAGATCGGGACGGCGGCTACGCCTACGGCCTCGCCATCTTGCTCCTTGGCGGTGTATTGGGTGGTGAGGACGGTGGTGGCGTCTTGCTTGATGCGGCAATAGTTGTAGCCCATGAGGTCCGGGAGAGAATCGATGCCCTCTAAGGATGGATCGTCAGTTTCCCTGATCTGGATGGGGGAGCGGCCTTGGATCGCGGTGTTAGCGACGTCATCGGTCACGGAGCTAAGCATGACCTTGACAAGGGATGCGGCGGATTCGGCGTAGTAGTAGCGTCCGTTGCCTGCGCTAGCGAGGCTCTTGAGAAGCGCTTCGCCCGACTTATTCTGAATGTTGATGAACGAGGAGATGATGTTTTGCTGCGCCATCTGGGTGACCTGGGTCCTAAGGGCGGAAGGATCGTCGAACGGGTCGCCGTCAGAGAGGGTGATGACTTGCTTATATTCGAAGTCGGCGTTGCGGAGAAGCTCGGTGCAGCGGTCGAAGCCCGGCGCCATGTTGGTGCCGCCGATCGTCTCCATCGAGTTGATGTTCGCAACGATTGTGGCACGGTTTTTGACCGAGGTGAGCGGCTGCACGACGATGCCTTCGTCAGAGAAGCTCACGATTCCGATGTAATCGTCTTCGTCGAGGATATCGACGCAGGCGATCGCGCCTTGCTTGGCCTTGACGAGGCGGTCGCCATCCATCGAGCCCGAGACGTCAATGTTCAGGATGACCGCTTGCTTATCGTCAGAATGGTATTGGACGGGGAGCATGTCGGCGAACATCGACATCGCGTCGCTTGAGGCGTCGCCGATATTGGTGGCGCCGTAATTCATGAGCGTCTTGCCATATACCGAGACCGCGAGGCGGAGGTTCTCGACGAATTCCTCGTAGTGGCTCATGATCGAGAGATTGACGTCGGAGAGGATGATCTCGTCGAATTGGATGAGCTGCTCGAGGGAGTAGGGGATGTTCGTGGCGGTATAGAGATACTCGGTGATGTCGGTATTGCTTGTGAAGAGCTTCAGCGCGTCGATCGCGCGGCGATCGGCTTCGCCGGAGTCGATGAGTAGCACCTTGAAGTCATCGTGGATCTCCTGAGTGAAGGATTTGCGGTTATTCTCCGCGAAGAGGTCTTTTTCCTCGGGAATCGGGGAGCCATCTTCATTCAGGAGCTCGATCTTGTATTCGAAGGTCCCGACCTCGTCGCTAGGAAGGCTGAAGGTCAAGACGGTCAGACCGCGATTGACTTGGCTAGGCAAGTCGGCGACCCTCTCGCCATTGCGGGTGAGCCGCGCCAAGATCTGGGCTTCTTTGCGGCTGCGGATCGAGACTTTCGCCTCTTGTTTGCGGCCATAGAATGCCTTCTCGACGTAAGAGACGTCGGTGACAGCGATCTCGTCTTCGCCTTCCTCGGTCAAGTAGACGCAATCGATGCTCACGTTGTTATGGAGGAGCTTATCGAGCGAATCCACCGCGTTGCCGTCGGTTTCGACGCCGTCGCTTATGATGAGCATGCGGTGGACGGATTCCTCGCTATAGAGGGTTTCGACGTAATTGAGGGCCGACTCGAGGTTCGTGGCGGAGCCATCGAAACTTTCGTCGTCGAAGATCTTGGAGATGCCTTCGTAGCTAGTTCCGATCGGGGTGACGACGCGATAGTCTTTGGCAAAGGCGATGACCCCGATCTTGGTGTTCACGAGATGTTTGTCGTAAACCTCTTTGATGAGGGAATCGATGCGGTCGCTAGAGACTTTTTCGGAGTCGCTGCAATCGGCGAGGATGTAGAGCTCGGTGTCTTTGCCCGAGTGGAGGAAGCGGATGTCCATGAAGGCAAGGGACAATGTGACCGCCATAAGGATGTGGAGGCCAAGGGACAATTTGTTCTTGAGGAACTTCCGTTTTTGCTTGGGGATGCGGAAGAAAAACACGATCACGAGGATGATGATCGGGATGGCGATGAGGCCAAGCCATGGATTTTTGATATCAATATTGTTCATGAGCGTATAGGATCCAATCTCCCACAAAGAATAGGGCGGCCGCGATGACGATTGGCAGGATGTTGTCCCATAATCCATCCTGGCGCACGGTCTTTTCGCTGACGGTTAGGCCATAGGTGCCTTCTGGCATTGGCTTAGGGTCAGATTCGCGGTAGTCGTTATGGCTATAGAAGCGGACGACCTTGGAGGAGCCGCCATCATAATTTGCCGTGAGCGCATAGCTTCCGATCTGGTCTAAGGCATAGGCGAAGGTCTCTGCCCCGCCATAGCGGATCGGCTCAACCGTGCCGTCAGGCATCTCGATCGACAACGTGGTGACTTCGTCAGGGATCGTGAAGATCGCCTGATCGCCAATCTCGTAGTCGAAGAGATTCATTAGGCGCGGGTTCGCGTAATCGACGAAATTGCGCATGAAGGCGACGTAATCGAATAGTAGCGGCAAGTTCGAGTCATGGAGGTCGAATGCGAAGACCACCTGACGCTGGCCGTTCTCGTTTCGCCCGGCGAAGAGGACGGGGATGTTGTCGCAGGTTAGGACCGTCGTGAAGTCCTTATAGAGCGAGTAGCGCTGATACTTGGAGATCACGATGTCCCTTTTGCCGAGGACTCCAGCGGTGAGCTGGCCATAGAGCAGGGAGTCGTTCTCGGCGAACTGGAGCACGCCTTCGCCCGTCGGGGTAGCGGTGCTAGAAGAGAGGAAGCCGCTTCCGGCGACGGTATGGGTGAGCCCAAGCATCAGGACCGCGCCTTGGCTAGGCAAGACCGCGGGGGAATAGCCATCGAACACGTAGAGGTCATAGCCCGCGTTATCGTGATAGGAAGCGGGGCTAATGACGGTGTAGGTGACGTCTTTCATCGCGTCGAAGATGGCGCGCAAGTAAGTCGAAGCGCTGCTTACCACGAGGACCTTCGTCTTGACGGTCGTGTCATTGGCGTAGACCGTGTAGGTGTTATCCTTCATGAAGCCGTCAATGTTTTTGACGTTCAAGGTGACGGAATTCACTTCGCCCGCAAAGTTGGACGGGGTGGTGGTGAAGGCATAGGCCTCGCCTTTGACGACGGGGTAAGTGAGATCGGCGTAATGCTCGCCATTGACGAGGATCTCAGCTTCAATCTCGGCATCGGAGGCGTAGCTCATGAGGGTGCCGGTGAAGTAGAGCCTTCTCGCGGAGAGCTCGAATTCAAGTGAGGTGACCGCGTAATTCTCCTCGTCGTCGCTAACGTCTAAGAAGGAGATATTGGCCATCTCGCCGCAAGATTGGTCGGTTGCGAGGTAGCAGAGGTTGCATTCGCCGCTAGAGAAGAGGACCTGAGCCGAGGCGATCGCGTCGAGGAGGGGGCTAGCGACATCGGTTGCGGAGACGCTATCCAGATACATCTCGAAGCGGGTGATGTCATCCACTTTCTGGCAGACGATGCGCGGCTCTTTTTCGGCGAGGATCAAGGTGTAGGTCGATCCCGAGGCGGCGGCTTCGGCCTTTTCGGCGATGAGGCCTTTGGCCCTTTCGAAGCGCGTCTTGCCATCGTGCTCCATGCCCATCGAGGCGGAAGCGTCGAGGACGAAGACGATGTTGTCGGCCCCTTCCTTCAAGGTGAAGACCGGGTGAGCGAGGGCTAGCGACAAAATCGTGATCGCTAGGATCTGAACGATCAAGGCAAGCAAGTGCTCGAACCTGCTGAAGGGGTTCTTCTTCTTGAGGAACTTGGCCGCGAGCTCCCAAATATAAGTGGTAGGGGCGGTCGCTTCCTTGTACTTGTTGCGGATGATGTAGATGATGATGAGGATTGGGATGGCGATGAGGCCAAGCAATGCGAATGGATAAAGGAATGTCATTTGATGACTCCTTTCTTCGCGAGCGAGTTCAGGAGGATGTCCTTGAGCTCATCCTTGGTCGAGACCAATTGGTAATCGGCCTCGCGCGAAATGCAGTGGTCCTCAATGCGCTTGGTGATGTAATCGAGCGCTTTGCGATAGGCATCGAGGATGTCGCGCCCGATGTTGTCCTTGTAGAAGCGGCCCATATCCTCGGAGTCGCGGATGATGGTTTTGCCGCGGATTTGCGGATGCATCTCCTCGTCTGCGAGGATCTGGAGGCAGAGCACGTCGCGCTTCTTGCCGCGAAGATGATCGATCGCGTCGAGGAAATTGTCGTCGGTCAGGAAGTCGCTGATGATGATTGAGCGACCGTCTCCATAGCCGACGGTGGAATTGGTGATGGCGTCGGAGATCCTTGAACCGCCATCGAAATTGATCTTATTGATCGCGCCGATGGCGTTGAGGAAGGAATCCTTCCCGACCACTTTCTCCAGAATCGGCTCGACGATGCGCCCCCGGATCGCGAATATCGAGACGCGGTCCATTTCCTTGATGGAAAGGTAGGCGAAGGCGGCGGCGAGCTTGATCGCCATCTCGTCTTTCTTGTAGAAGCCCATCGAAGAGGAGGCGTCGATGTAGATGCGGGTCTGCATCTGACGCTCGTCGAGGTAGAGCTTCAGGAACATCTTCTCGGTGCGTCCGTAGATGTTCCAGTCGATCTTGGTGATGTCGTCTCCTTCGATGTAGTCGCGGTAATCCGCGAATTCGGAGGAGGAGCCGAACCGTTTGGATTTGTGGTTGCCACCGAAAAGACCGGCCACGTTGTCTTTGACCGCAAGCGAAAACAGGTCAAGATTGGCCAGGAATTGTTCGTCGATGACTGCCCTCATAATCGATTAGCGGTATTTCGCGTTTTCCTTGATGAGGAGCCCGATGACCTTGTCGATGGAAAGGCCTTCGTTGATGGCGTTGTAATTGATCTTGATGCGGTGGCGGAGGACTGGGTAAGCAAGGGCGTCGATGTCTTCGAAAGCCACGTTATAGGAGCCATGGATCAAAGCGCGGATCTTCGCGCCGGTGATGATCGCCTGTCCCGCACGGGGAGAAGCGCCGTAGCGGATGTATTTCTTCGCGACTTCGCTTGGATTCTCCATCTCGGGGTGGGTTGCGTGGACGAGATGCATCGCGTAATCGATGACTTCCTTGATGCAGGGGACGTCCTGGGCGAGGGAACGCATCTTGAGGATGGTCGGGCCATCGACGACTTTGGTCGCGTTCTCGGCTTGGGAGTGCTGAGTGAGGTTCACGATGTCGCCAAGCTCAGCGATGGAGGGGAATTCCATGGAGACCTTGAACATGAAGCGGTCCATCTGGGCCTCAGGAAGCGGATAGGTGCCGTCTTGCTCGATCGGGTTCTGGGTCGCGAGGACGAAGAAGGGCTCATCCATGTTGTAGGTGACGCCGGAGATCGTGGCGTGGTGCTCTTGCATGACCTCAAGAAGCGCCGATTGGGTCTTCGGGGTCGCGCGGTTGATTTCGTCGGCGAGGATGATCTGGGCGAAGATCGGGCCCTTTTGGAAGTGGGTGACGAGGTTGCCGTTATCGTCCTTGCGGATGATGTTGGTGCCCGTGACGTCATTCGGCATGAGGTCAGGGGTGAACTGAATGCGGGAGAAGGGGAGGGCGAGTGTCTGGCCAAGAGAGCGGACTAGACGCGTCTTTCCGGTGCCCGGGACGCCTTCGAGAAGGACGTTTCCGCCGGCGATGATCGCGATGACGACGTCGTCGATGACCTCTTCCTGGCCGATGATGTCCTTGTGGAGCTCCGCTTTGATCTTCGCGACCGAGTCAGCGAATTCCTTGATGAGCTGCTCTTTGCCGGAAGCCTGGTTTTTGATGTTGTTTTCTTCCATTATTGAATGCCTTTCTGATTGTGATTTTGGGTGCGATGCTCGTTAGCGGATCAGTTTCCTTTTCCTCCGCCTTCGCCGTATAGGTTATTGAAGTAATCGCCTTGGGTCTCGGTGAGGTCATCGTCTCCGGCCTCGTCCGCGTCCTTGGCGGCATCGCCTTGGTAATCGTTGATGACGTCGCCGTATTCGGCGGTGCCATCCTTGGTGTAGATGGTGTCGGTGTGGTGTTCGCCAGCTTGTCCGGAGCCAGCGCCCTCTCCTTCACCTTCGCCTTCGCCCTGACCTTCGCCAGAGCCGGATCCCGAGCCAGAGCCTGAACCTTCTCCAGACCCTTGGCCAGAGCCTTCACCGGATCCTTCGCCAGACCCAGGCTGTTCACCAGATCCTTCGCCGGACCCTTGTCCCGAGCCTTCGCCGGATCCTTGTCCGGACCCTTCGCCTGAAGTCGGGGAGCCTTGTCCTGACCCTTGGCCAGATCCTGCGCTAGATTCTTCGCCGGAATCGGAGGGCTGGACCATTTCGTCCATCGCCGATTTTGCCTGCTCGCCAGCTTGCGAGTTCGCGTTCTGCTGGTCGACTTCGGAATTCATCTGCTGCTGGGCGCTATCGATCGCTTCTTGCGCGGCGTCTTTTGCATCTTCCGCGTCTTGGTTCTGCGAGCCTTGCTGGCCGGATTGCTGCTGTCCGCCCGATTGCTGCTCGCCACCGGATTGCTGTCCGCCGGATTGCTCTTCGCCGGACTGCTGTTCGCCTGGTTGCTCTTCGCCTTGGCCTTCCCCATTTTGGGCAGGGGTGGCGTCAAGGACGACCCAGCCGATGTTATCGATGTAGGCCTCGGTCCAAGCGTGGCCGATTTCGGTGACTTCGACGGGCTTGGTGATGTCGCCATTCGCGACGGATTGCCAGCCCTCGGTGTAGCGGGCAGGGACGCCTAAGCTTCTTAATAATAAGGTTAGCGCGCCCGCGAACTGGACGCAGACGCCAGCCTTCTTGTCCTGCAGGAAGTCGAGGATATGGTCGTCGCCATCATAGGTCTTCGAGCCGCCTTCGACGTATTCGATGTCGTACTCGGCTGCGTTCATGATGTAGTCTGTCGCGCTAAGCATGCCGTCGATCGAATTTGTGAGGTTTTCGCTAGCGATGACCGTATCGAAATAGGCCTTCTCATCCGCGGAGACGGTGAGGTAGTTGCTCCTTACGAAGCTACGGTAGTTTACCTCGGCTGAGGTGGTCGCGGATTTCGAGTAGGACGCGGCCACTAGCTGGGCGGCGGTAGCGGCAGTGAGGGCGTAGGGGTGGAAGTGATATTCCTGATGGGCCGCGAAGGTCTCGGTCAGATAGGCATCGGTTGCGTCGGCGGCAAACTCAGTGGTTGCGTATAGCGGGAGGAGGTTGCGCGGCGAATATCCATATTGAGCGAGCGCGGCGAGATAATCCGCATCCCAGTCCAAATCCATCGAATAGGTGGTGATGCCGACGTTCTCGAGCTTATCGGCGGTGTAATAGAGCGGATTGCTCGCGCCTGCAGGTGTATTATAGGCGATCGGGGCGGACCAATCCTTGCCGTCGTAAGAGGTGTAGCTCACGTCATGGAGATAGACGTCGCCAGCATAGGAAGTGGTGTAGGTCAAGATGACCTGCTGCTCTTGCTGCTCTTGCTCCGAGTTCTCTAGCTTCTCGGCTTGGCCGTCGAGGCGGTTCGCGAGGTTTTCGAGGGATTTGTAGAGGCCATCGTTAGGATCGACCCCGTTCTCTTTGGCTTCTTCTAGCGCGTCGCGAATCTGGTCGGCGATGTCATGCATCTTCTCGGCGAGCTCTTGGGGATCATCGATCGCGTTGAATTCGTCCATGAGCTCTTGAAGGGCGTCGTTGACCGCCTGGTTATCGCCATCGATAAGGGCTTGGCCAAGGTCTTGGAGGGCCTGGTCTTCTTGGTGCTTCAGCGCTTCGCCGATCTCTTCTTTGGTGTTCGCGTTATCGACGGCCTCATCGATCTTCGATTTGGCTTCATCGACGAGCGAAGAACGTTCTTCGACGTTGGTATTGCCTTCGAGGCTATTCTGAAGCTCGTCGAGGATGGATTGGATCTCGTCGCCGAGGCTCTTGTTGATGCTATCGTTATTCTCGATGTCGTTATCGACGGATTTGACGATGCTATCGACGATGCTATCCCAGTTATTGGAGGAATTCTCGCCCGGCTGATCATCATGATTCAGCTGGTGGACGGGAAGAAGCAACGAGCTTGCGAATCCGCCTCCTCCGATAACGAGTGCGATGACGCCGAGGACCGAGACGTTGAACTTCAATGCGGCGGTGGGCTTGGCCGCGAGGCTACTTCTCGCGTCTTCGCGCTGCTTCTCGAGGATCAGGTTGTCCTGGCCTTCGAACTCGACCATGGTCGCGGTCTTCTCGCGGAGGCCGAGATCCTTGTCGAGGCGGAGGGCGATTTCCTTGTCGCTAGGACGGGCCCCGCGGAAATAAAGGGCGAATGCGAGTCCGGCGAACACGACTCCCGCGACGATCCCTGCAACGACAGCGGCGCTAGGAGCGACGAGGCGGAATAACAGTACCGCTAGCCCTGCACCGAATAAGCCGACGCCGAGTCCTACGAGCACTGCCTTGAGGATGTGCTCCCTGAGGAGTTTTTTCTTGAAACGCTCGAATTCCTTCATATGCATACCTCCGTGCGCGTTACGCACTTGGAATGCCGGTATGTTACATGCGAAACGAAAAAAATAAAGAAAAAGATTTCTTGTTTTTTAAAACAAGGGAATGAAAGCGGTTACAATAGGAAACTGGGATATGCAATTTCGGTTTTCTTAGCGATTTTTTGGCATTATGGGCCCCTTTGACGTTTCCCTTTTTCGAGGGATGGGTCGAAGCTTTATCTCATTATGCGCTTTTAATCCGAGGGGGACGTTTCCCGGCGCGAAAGAAAACCGCGAGAAGGGACATCGCGCATTTTGCGGACGGGCGATTCGCCAAAATGAAGCAGGGGTGAGCCCAATCAAAAGGAGACATCATGAAACATTGCTATTTCGATTGACGTTATCCGGCAACGCAATTGCAACGATAGGTAATTGACCGCGGGATGTCGGTTGTAATACGACTCGAATACCTTATAAGTGTCAATTTTCGAGCCATTTTGCCTTTATTTTTGATAGATATAAGCCAAATTTGCCTTATAAGTGTCAAAAATAAGTCGAAATTCCTTTTATTTTTGACTAATATAGTAATTAGAAAGAGGGGTAGCTCATGGAAATCGTCGGAAGAGAAAAAGAGATCGCTGAACTGGAAGACGCCTATCGCGGGGACGGGTTCCGCTTCGCGGCGATCTATGGAAGGAGAAGGGTCGGGAAAACGTATCTGGTCTCGAGTCTATTCCGCGAACGGCTTTGCTTCCATCACGTTGCTTTGTCGACCTCTGACGAAGAGGATGAGGAGCCTAGAAACGGGCAGAAAAGCCCACTAGAGATGCAACTTCAGGCATTCCGCGCCTCTTTGCTTTTATGGGGATATCCGCAGAAGAAGGCCTTCGCGAACTGGGTCGAGGCATTCACCGCGCTTCTAGGGTTTCTAAAAGGGAAACAAGGCGACGGGAAGAAGGTGATCTTCATCGACGAGCTTCCTTGGCTTGACACAAGAAAATCACGCTTCATCGAAGCTTTCTCGTGGTTCATCAACACCGCATCATCTGTCATTCCCAATACTTTGGTAATCGTCGCTGGCTCATCGACTTCATGGATGCTGGATGAGGTGATCCATTCAACCGGCGGGCTTTATGACCGCGTCACCAACCCGATCCACCTCTCGCCTTTCTCGCTTAGGGAGACCGAATCCTATTTCCGGAACAAGGGGATGGAGATGAGTCGCCTTGACGTCGCTAGGATATACATGGTCTTCGGCGGGATTCCCTTCTATTTGAATTTCCTCCATCGCGGCGAATCGCTTCCCGAGTTCGTCAACCGGATGCTTTTCGCCCGAGATGCGAAGCTAGCGAAGGAATACGGCAGGCTATTCCGGTCTTCCTTCGATAGCGATAAGCTTGCGAAAGCGGTGGCGGAATACATCGGGAAACGTAACGAGGGATACACGAGGAAACAAATCGTCGAAGGACTTAAAAAAGCCGATGGTGCAGCGTTTTCTCGGGTTTTTGACTCATTGGAGGAAGGGAATTTCATCGTTCGTTACGTCCCTTATGGCGAATCTAAGAAGCAAGCGAGGTACAAGCTCAGCGATCCATTCGTGCGATTCTACATGCGCTTTGGGAAGAACAAAACGACCCTCGACACGGATTATTTCGATTCAGAAAAGGAAAACGAGTTCGTCGGAGGGGCGTTTGAGAACCTCATCGCCATGCATTTGGATAACGTGAAAAGAGCCCTAGGCGTATCTGGCGTCCGTGGGATGCGCTTCTCTTACTCAATCGAAAGAGAAGGGGATAAGCCCGGCGCGCAGATCGACCTGATTATCGAGCGGAAAGACAAAGTCATCGATCTATGCGAGGCCAAATTCCGCCAGGACATCTACCGCCAATCCGAAGCTGACCACCTGAATCTAGAAAACAAAATCAAACGAGTAAAGGAAAAGAATCCCCGCTGTCAGGTCTCGCCGATATTGATCACTTGCTTCGGCCTCTCCTATAGCGGTTACCATTCGGATTTCGACAAGGTCATAACCCTTGAAGACCTATTCCGCTAAATAAACCTATATCTATCAATTTTAGAGCCATTTTGTCTTTATTTTTGATAGATATAAGCCAAATTTGCCTTATACGTGTCAAAAATAACGGCATTTTCCGTTTAAAATTGATACTTATAGGATTTGCTTTGAGGTTTGTGTGGGCAGGTCTATGAAAGGCTTATTTGAATTTTAACGCATCGCGAGCGTTAGATTTTAAAATTTTAACGCGCGCGATGCGTTAAATGATTCGTTAAAGGTCGAAAATACCTGTTTATCGACACTTTTCAATGTTATTCGTTTGCTTGAAAAGACTAAATGCGAGGAAGTATGCGATTCTTTTTGAACCTCGACGAATCATTGAGGCGAGCCTCTTTTGGTTCGCAACCTAAAATTCAATTCCGCCACCAACATTGCATGTTTTGACAGCCAAGCGTATCGGAATTGGATTTGATATGCCCTCGTCCCGCGCGATAATAGACCTAGATCAGGAGATCTCCACTCGTGTTCGTTGGAAGAAAGAAGGAATTGACGAAGCTCAGAAATCGATTCCGGTCAAAGGAGAATGAACTTATCGTCGTTGATGGCCGCCTTCGTGTTGGAAAAACGACCCTCATCGAAGAGGCCTTTGACCGCGAATTCTTTTTCAGGCACCTCGGCGTCTCGCCAAAACGGATGCTGGAGACGAAAGGGAGGAAACTCAACGTTCAGCTAAGGGCGTTCGCATTGTCGTTCCGGCTTTATTTTGGTCAAACGATCAAAACGCCGACGAGCTGGCTTGAAGCGTTTGCGCTTCTTATCGAAAAAATCCGCGCTGACGGCGGGAAAACAAGAAAGGTAATCTTCTTCGACGAAATACCGTGGATGGATACCCCGAGGTCCCTCTTCCTCGAGTCGTTTGGCTGGTTCATCAACAATATCATGGAGTCCGATGCCAACGTCCTCATCGTTGTGGCGGGTAGCTCAACATCCTGGATGATCGATAACATCGTCGCCGATAGCGGCGGGCTTTATGATCGGGCGACTTTGAGACTGCACCTTCAGCCATTCCAGCTTTTCGAAGCCGAATCGCTTCTTCGATCCTGCGGGATGGGGAATTTGCCTCGCCTTAGGATCGCCGCGGCCTACATGTGCCTTGGCGGGATTCCGTTCTACCTGAAGCAATTCGATGCCGATATGAGCTTCGCCGAGAACATCGATGCGATTTTCTTCGGGAAATCGCCAAAACTCGAAGGCGAATTCGCGAGCCTATTCTCCTCGATGTTCGATGCGTCTTCCCTATGTGAATCCATCGTGAGGGTCCTATCGACATCCGAGCAGGGGATGACTAGAGAGGAGCTTTTGTTTGCCGTTGCATTGAAAGACGGAGATCGATTCTCGAAAGCCTTGCGCGCGCTAGAATTTGGCAGTTTCGTCTTGCGCTACACGCCGTATGGGCAAAAGAAGAACATCCCTTATTACAAATTGATTGACCCGTATTGCTTATTTTACCTTCGCGAGGTCGAAGGCAGGGTAAGCCTAAACGGAAACGTCTGGGAAGACGAAGTTTCCATGGGTGAGGAGAACGAATGGAAGGGGCGTGCATTCGAAAACCTCGTCTTCGTTCATCTCGACCAGGTCAAGGCCGCGCTAGGCATATCTGGTATCGAGACAATGCAATTCTCCTGGTTCATCGCCGAGGAGAAGTCGAAGAAGACGCAGGTGGATTTGGTGATCGAAAGGAAAGACGGCATCATCAATCTCTGCGAGATGAAATACCGTTCTGGCATTTTCTCGGTGAGCTACGATTATCATTGCGTGCTTGAGAAAAGAAAAGCGATCTTCGCCAAGGAAACGAAGCCAGACGTCCAGGTCGTCCCGACATTGATCACGACCATTGGCCTTTCTAGAGGCGAATACGCGGATGATTTCCGCAAGGCCGTTACCCTGGACGCGCTATTCGCACCAGCAGGCATATAAAATTCAATTCCGCTGATTATTGTAGGTTTTCTATACCAAATTCAGCGGAATGCCATGCAAAAACGGGTGTATTCCGCTGATTATTGTATGTTTTTGCTACCAAATGAAGCGGAATCAAATTTTGATAAATGAATATCAAGCGCTTCTATTGTGGCCGCGACCGGCTTCGCCTCCCATGGCTATAGATGGGGATATGAGGGGATGCCATTAGAAAAGCTAAACAAAGGCACCCCTGGTTCGAAAAGAGCAATCGTTGCAATTAACGAGAAGGCAAAAGAGCCGAGGACGTACCCCAGTTTGACCGCCGCGTCAAAGAATCTTTCGATTGGGATATCCGCGATTGAGGATTCCCTTTTGCTGGGATATGCAGCGAGGGGCTATCGCTTTCGCTACAAAGGCGCTAAACAAATGCCCATAAATAAAAAGAAGCGACCCGTGTATTCGTTTTTGGGATTGTACGCATCAAATAACATCATCAAGGAATGGCCTTCTGCGTAGGGCGCAGCGGTTGAAGTTCACGTAATACCTGCGGCCATATATGGTTGCATTAGAAGCAATAACCCAAATGCGACCTGCGAAGGGTATCGATTGAAGTACAAGCAATAGGTTGAATATCGAAGTAGGGGAGGCGTGTATCCGATTCTCCGTTTTGCGGCATTCAAAAAAGCAGAAGGCGAAAAATACATTCGGGAGGCTACGCAAGCTCGCCGTTTCGACTTAGCTTATTGAAATTCGATTGGGGGGGGGCTATCATTCTTTTTGAAATTTTTTAAGCATTACGTTTTTCAAAAAACTTTCGGCGGAATCGAGCGTTCGCCTAAAAAGCGAGCCACTCGCTTATTGAGTTATTTACCTCACTCGCCTAAAAAGCGAACATATTGGCGTTAACGAAAGGAGGGCCGTGAAATGACACTTGGACAAAGAATCAAAAAAGCACGGACCGACGCCAATTTGACCCAGAAAACGTTGGCGGATGAATTGAACGTAACATTTCAAACCGTAAGCAAATGGGAGAACGACACCACTGAACCAGATCTATCTACTTTGAGGGCACTCGCAAAGCTGCTTGGGTGCAAGATCGAATACCTGATCAGCGATGACGAGGAGGCAGAAGCGAAAGAGTCAGATGATGCCCCGCAACTAGAAGAATCTGAGGAGCCTGCCCCTGCGCCGGAGCCTAAAATCATCGGATTCTGCGTCGAATGCCATAAAGTCCTTCACGAAGGAGACGCGTTCCATAATGTGGAAAGGGATGGCCCGAATGGAATTAAGACGAGTGTTCACGTTTGCGATAATTGCTTCGATTCCGCAGGGGGAAGGGCTATCGGCGTCTGCCGCGATTGCGGAAAGACGCTGCATGGCAATGACGTTGTCCATAACGTTCTTCGCAAAAGCCCTAATGGAACAAAGGAAACCGTTTCCGTATGCGATGAATGCTTCCAGAAGCACGAAGCTGAAATGGAAGCGCGCGCAAAGGAAATCGAGGAATCCCTACAGCCGAAGAAGGATGATACGAAGAAGCCCGGCATCTTCCATAAGATCACTAGCCGCAACGACAAGGTGCCCCTGATTTGGTCGATCGTCGCAGGCATCGCCAGCTTAGCCATCATATTGATCGTCTGCATCGTCAATTTCGAAACCGTCGGAATTGGCTGGACGATCGGAGGCCCGATTCTAGGTGGATATGCTGTCATGGCCACGATCTATTGCATCTTCACTTTGAGTTATATCTCCGACGTCTTCATGAGCGTCGCGAGTTGGTCGGTTCGTTTCCCTGGGCTCATCTTTACGTGGGACCTCGATGGATTTATGTGGCTTATCGCCATGAAGATCCTCTTCTTCGTTCTCGGAATCTTGATTAGCGTCTCGGTATTCCTGTTGGCGCTAAGCATATCCGCGTTCCTATCCATATTTAGTTTCGTGCCTTTGCTTATCTATAACAAAACCCATTATGAATAAGGAGAAACAAAATGAAAAAGCAAGCATTCCTAGTCCTAGCCGCCTCTCTATTGCTCGTTGCATGCGGAGGGTCGAACGCCCCGTCCTCCCTTCCTGCGGGCACCTCTTCTCAGCAGGTCGTCAAGTACACGGTGACCTTCGCGAACACCTCTATGCCCGATGTCCAAGTCGAGGCTGGAAAGCAACTCGCTAAGCCCGCCGATCCATCCAAAGCCAACGCGGTCTTCGTCGGATGGTTCCTTGACGCCGCCTTCACTTCCGAAGTTTCCTTCCCGCTTACGATCACCGCCAACACCACGATCTACGCGAATTTCTATTCGCATCAAGAAGCCTTCCAAAAGGCGAGAAAGAATACCATCGGCGAATCCGTTCCCGGATACGAATACGATTACACCCTCGACGTTTCCGTGGGCTACATGGCCGCAACTCTTACTGGCCATACCGATGGCAATTCCAAGTATGTCGCTAACGCAGCTGACGTCTCCTTCTACGACGCGCACACGAATTCCGGCGCCTTGTTCTATGACGGCAGCAAGTACCAGATCAAGAAGGGCCGCGAACTACATGAGATCTCCCTGGATGAGAACGACAAGATCAAGAAATACAAAATCCAGGAAGTGGGAGAGGATTACAAATTCGATTCTTCCTCCTTCGCCAAAGCGGTCTTCGAGTATTCTGAGGACAAATTGAAATCGATCAAGCCGACGAGCGTCGCGAACGAATACCAGCTCGACGTCTCCTTCAACCCCTCGGCCGCCATCGCCCTCGTTGGCAAATACGTCAATCACCCAATCGTCGAAAAGATGATCGGCGAATTGCCTTCCACTAGCGTCGCGACTGGGATGTATGTGACCTTCGCTGGCGATAAGCTCAATACCTACCGCTACACGATGAAGATCGATGTGACCGGGGTCAAGTTCGATCTGACCTATTCGCTTGACTTCAAAAACCAAGGCAAAGCTCCGACGATTACCCCAAGGGTCTTCGGCGACACCTATGTTTCCAGCGCGGACGTCACCGCGAAGAAAGGCGAAATCGACGGGTATCTGAATGCCTTTAAAGCCATGGAGCATTCCTCTTATGACTACAAGGTCAAAACCGCGGTCGATTTCCCAAACAAGAACGCGATCAATGCCACGATCGACGGATTCACCAAGCGCAAGGTGAGCGGGGATGAAGTCTATTTCCTCAATGACTACGAAGTGGATACCGACCACAAGAACGCCGATCTATATAAAGCAACCGGATTAGGCGATTACCATGGCGGCAGGGCCAAACTCTCTAGTGGCGAAGTCCATGACCTCAAGAAGAAAGTGCTTGGCGGATATAGCGACGTCAAGACGGTCACCGATTACGTCAAGGGCTCGATCGACGATTACTATCTGCTCGACGTGATAGACATGTTCAGCAACATCACCTTCATCCAGAAAACCACCGATTCCGGGAAGGGCACGATCGCCTATGGCCTAGGCTCGACCGACGAAGGCGCGGTTTCCGTCTTGCAGGGCTTCAACGATGCGCTTCGCCTGAACGGGCTTGGCGAATCGAGCGCAGACGTTAAGGCGTTTGGGTCGTTCAACGTGAGCTCCGTTGCGATCAAGGACTTCAAGTTCCAGATCACCATCCTCAACGGTTCCTTCTCCGAGATCTCGCTAAAGATGAACGGAGGATTCGAAGCATCCTTCCCCGGCTCTAGGGATTTTAATGGCGTCCAAAACGCATCCTTCAAGCTGGAATACACCTTGAAAGTCACGACCGCAGGCGCCTCCTATGAGCCGGCCGCATCCGTGGATAAGGTGAAATAAGGTGAGAATCGAAACGAAAACCATTGGGCAAAACACGGTTGCCGAATACGAGAAATTCGGATGGCAGCAAAGCGAAACCAGGAGAGTGCATCGCGGCAGGTCGAGTCACACCGAATACGTCGTTGCGCGCGACATGGACCGCGAGAACTATCGCCTCCTTGCGGCGTTAGAAGCCAAATACTTCTCGCTCAAGGCGCAGAAGAAGACCTATGAACCTGCAGATCCCTTGATCGGCATCGCCCTGTTCTTCCTTTTCGTCTTTCCCCTCGTCATCTATCTGCTGGCCAAGAACTCGCAGAAAGAGAAGATCGACTCCCATAACAACAGACTACAATTGCAAATGGATGCGGTCGTAAATGAAGCTGCTGAGCTTCTCTAAAGGCAATCACCATAACTTAAGGCGGCGTGTCCGCCTTTTGTTTTTGGTTGCGTCTAATAGCCTAGTATCACGATTGCATAATAGAACAATTGAATCTCTAGAAATCTTGATAGCACACTATCAAAGATTTAGAATAATCCCATGAAATTCTATTACGGATCGGAAAGTTTGCTACTAAAGCCTGTATTCGGGGTGGGCAACCCCACGAATGACTATGGGGTGGGCTTTTATCTAACTAAGGACAAGGAAGCTGCAAGATTATGGGCATCGAAGTCAAGCCACACCGGTTACCTCATGGAATACGATGTGGACATAAATGGACTGAAGGTGCTTTATCTCAATACCCTTACGGAGAAGGATGTCTTGTCTTGGATCGCAATACTTGTGGAGCATCGCTTCTCGAAGGAACTACGGGCGACTTATAAAAAGAGAATCGATTGGCTGAAGGAGCGTTTCCCGATCGACACATCCGAATATGATGTGATCGTTGGCTACAGGGCGGACGATAGCTATTTCGACTATTCCATTGATTTTATGGCGGATGACCTCTCCTTAGAATCCCTCGAGGAAGCGATGCATCTAGGGAAGTTAGGGATGCAGACGGTTCTTATCAGCGAGCGCGTTTTTTCTCGCATCCGTTATATAAATCACGAGGAAGTAAAACCTAGCGATGAGTATCGCTTATTCCGCGCGAAAGCCCGCGCGGAATATAGAAAGCTACGGGTTGCTGATTCGGAGGATAATACCTTTCTCCGCGACTTAATTAGAAGGGAGAGCAAGCGATGATTGAGATGATCGATGCGCATAAACTGAAGCGCAGGTTCGGAAAGCTTCTTTCTAATGCCTATCACCTTTGCCATATTTCGTTAGAAGCGATGAATGCGAAATTGCTTCTAAGCAACTTCGATTTCTTTGAGGGTGGGTCGACTGAAGAATTCATGAACAGCAATCTTGAGGATATCGTGTTCAAGATCTTTGGCTGCAGGTATCTAGACGAAGAAAAAGAGGATATGGGGCCGCTTTATTGGGCAGGGATTCAATACATGAACATCTTCTTGAATCTTGGCATACCCCTAAAAAGAGCGTTCCTCTGTTGCCCATTATCCACGATGGTCGACTTATATGAACCCTACCATGAGATGGGGGAGTCTCGTCTTCTAGAACGTTATCTTGAGATTGAGGAAGATAATCCTGTCTTGAGGTTGCTTCTAAGGAAAAATAACTTGAGCGTCTCTTCCTTGAGCGCGCTCACTGGAATTGCCGAGACGACACTACGTTATTACGCGAAAGACAATGAGCATCTATTCTCCGCTTCTTATGATTCGATTACGAAAATCAAGGAAGCCCTTGGGGCGGATGAGGTGTATTTCCATAGGAACACCTCCTTTGTCCTATTGACCTATGCCCTTATCGAGGATGGACTATTCCTTGAGGTTTTAGGCGATATCGTCTGCGACTATTTCTCGATTGAGACAAAAGAACATCTCAAGGTGTCCTACGAGAAAGACGGGGAATTTTGCTTGGTGCTAGGCATTCCGAATCGATTGGTATATCAAAGCAAAGTTAAGGTCATCGAAGACCATGAACTGAAATTATTGCTGCGGTTTGCGGTGTATAAAACCGCGAAGACATTCGATATTCTCTCTAACGGCTTGCTCTTCTAGGAAGCCGATACCGCTTTTTTGGGCTCTATGAGTTGCGTCCCGACATTATTTGCACAATGAGCCTAGCGTGAGCGACGAACACAACACTACATGCCCTCAGCTGAGGCGAGGGGCTTTTTTCTTCCTCCCCCTCTTCGCCTTCTCGGGCTTCTCCTCGCGTTTCCCCTCGAGCACCATCGCGGCGAAATCCGCGAGCCTGACCTCGCTCGGGATCTCGTAGCCCATGGCCCCGAAGGCCGCCTTGGCCTGCGCCGCCCGAAGAAGAGCTAATCCATTCGGATGCCTGCAGAATGATTGTTACACCTTAAGGGGCGTGTCCGCCTTTTGATTTAGGCTGAGCACCAAAAGAAAGAGGATAACCATCTACGCGATCATGTTCCTATAGGGTGAATTTCGCTACGTTCCAATAGATCCTCGATATCGCAATGGAGGGCTTTCGCCATCCGAAGAAGGGTGGCTCCCGAGGTTTTGCTGATGTCTCTTTGCCGCTGCTCGAAAAGCTGGATCTGACGGATCGGAACCCCGCTTTCGCGCGACAACGCGCTTTGCGACATCCCACAGTTTTGCCGCGCCTTGGCAAGTCGCGTCTTGAGACGCGCCTTCTCCAGCATCGAATCCAATAGATCAACGAACTGCGAAACGTCCATCTCATGATAGGCGGGGTAAAGGCTGATAACCCAAACGAGATCGACCGCTTCGAAGATTTCTTCAAAGCTAAAAGCCCTTAGCCACTGGTAGTAGCATAGCGCCCACCCAGCCCAATATTCCGGGCTTTTGTCTAGTGGGATATCGTCATCGGCATCGGAAAAAGAAATCCCTGCGCCCAATAGCACTTCCCTAGCGAATTCGCATCCGTTACTGCCGGCGATGTAGCGCGGATTGCCACGAGCAAATTGCTTGGAGGCGGCGGAAGCGCAGAACGCTTGGGCGAAAACGCCTGGCTCAATCCCTAAAGCGACGATCGCGAAATCAAACGCCTCGCCCAATATCTTTTGGGCGGAACCCAAATAGACTTCATCGTAAGCGCGGATCGCCATTTTCAATGCCCTCCCTCATGATGTCGATCATGAATAGATCGCGGATGGTGTCTTTCTTCGCCTTCACATCGAACCGGTATTGCCTTCTGGCCTCTAGATCTCGTTGCACCTTCCTTTGGTAATAGATGTCCGCAGGGGCGATTTCCGATGAAACGAAGCGGATTCTTTCGAACGCGGCTTTGCTTTTGAGCACGACTTGCTCCCCTAGCTTCCCTAGGCGCATCGCCTCGGATAGCTTTCTAAGGGATATCACGTTGGAAACAAAATCCTGGGCAAACGAGAAATAGGAGTCATCCGCCCGATAGCCGATGATGACGTCATAAGGCGATAGATCGATGCCGAAATGGGCCTCTAGATAGTCTTTCGCCTCTTCAGCGATGCTCCCGTTTTGCCAATAGGTGCGGTGTTTGGCGAGAACCGCAAGCCAATTCAGGATATTGTAGTCCCCTTCGTTCAGGCGCAAGACATTCAGCCCATCCATATCGAAATCATAGGCGTTCGCAAATCCATCGTTCCCTCTTCCGCAAGCCCATTCCTTGGCGAGTTCAATGCTTTCGGTCGCGTAAAAGCCAGGCCCATAATCGTTCCTTGGCTTGCTACCGTTCCAGATTGGGGTCTCAATGATGTGATTTGATCCATGATAGATTCTCATCGTTTTTCTCCAATTAAATTGTATCGCTGTAGCGATATAGTTTCAACGTGTTAACGGATAACTTCTTAAGCGTTACAATACACAAAAAGGGGACGAATATGAGTTTCTTTAGAAAGCGCGACCGGAACAAATCTGTCGAGCATATCGATTATGCGATAATCGCGGATGAATCCGCGGAAAATGAAGTCCGAAAGAAAGTGACGGACGAGATCATTCGCCTGAAAGGCATTGCGAGTAGCGCGGATTCGCTTGAGGCGGCGGAGCGTCTGCAGGCTGCTAACGCTACATTCAGCGACTTGAAGTTCTCCTGCACTGAGGAAGCGCTAAAAGGAATCGAGGGATTCCTAATGGAGACCCTTAATTCCATCGCTCAATCTTTATCTCTCCACGATGATCCTTGCGTGCTTGATGAAAAACTTGGCTTCCTTATGAATCAGATGGATCGGCTGAGTGAGACACGTTACCAAATGCTATTCGAATCACCGAAAGTCGCAAGTGTAGCGGCTGATATCCTTTCAAACAGGGTTAAGCTACGATTGATGGAGCAACAGAAGGATCGAATCCGTTCGGGCGCAAAAGCGATTCAACGTGAATTTGATGCGGGAAAAATCCGATCAGAGGTTGCCATGCAGCGACTCGCTCTTTTGAAAGGCAATCTGCAGGCACTGGAAGAACAGGAGCAACAAATGAGGCGCGTAATCGAGTTTTGCGAGGCGAATATGGAAGGATTAGGCCTTGATTAGAGCCGTGTTTTGGCCTAGCTTCGATAGACGCCGAGAATCCCTTATCGGTAATTGGCTTGCGCTTAATGGCAGGCTGTTCGCCGCTAGAATTTGTTTATCCGATAATTGAATCACACGCACGCGCGGAGTAACATGCGAGTGCGTTTTAAGTTTGGGTCCAAGCCCTAGAAGGAGAAACCATATGAGAAGCCTCGCACTCACTAGCCTAGAGAACGATTGCAGGAGTTGCTATAAATGCATCCGTTCCTGTCCGACGAAGTCGATATCGTTTCAGAATGGGCAAGCATCGATCATTCCCGATGAATGCGTCTATTGCGGGAGATGCTACTTAGCCTGCCCCCAGCAATGCAAGAAGATAAGGGACGATAAGGCGGAAGCGAAGTCGCTGCTTGCAAAAGGCAATTGCATCGCTTCGATCGCGCCTAGCTTTTTGGCTTCTTATCCAGGCGCCTCTTTCGTTACGATGAAGGAAGCGCTTCTGAAGCTAGGATTTATGGATGCCGAGGAGACCGCGATTGGGGCGACGATCGTCAAGAAAGAGTATGACAAGCTCGTGGATTCCGCGAAGCAAGACGTGATCATCTCGACCTGCTGCCACTCGGTCAACCTATTGGTGGAGAAGCATTTCCCCGCCGCGGAGAAGTATTTGGCCCATATCCTCTCGCCAATGCAGGCGCATGCGAAGGATATCAAAGCCCGTCACCCCGGCTGCAGCGTCATATTCCTTGGGCCCTGCATCTCGAAGAAGAACGAACTCGATCGATATGATGGCTATGACGATTGCGTGCTCACTTATCTTGAGCTAGACGAATTGCTCGAAGAGAAAGGGATTAAGGTCAGGAAGGACGAAGATCCTAAGAAAGTCGAAGAAAGCTTAGCGAGGCTATTCCCGATCGAAGGAGGGATCCTTGAGACGATGGTCAAGGACAACCCCGATTACGAATATATCGCCGTATCGGGGATGGAGAACTGTTTGACCACGCTCAAAGACGTGATCGAAGGAAAGGTGCATCGCGCCTTCATCGAGATGTCTTCTTGCCCCGGCTCTTGCATCAACGGCCCAGCGATAAGGCCCGCAGCCAGAAGCTTTGCGGCGGCTTTGATCGAAGTCAAACGTTCCGCGGGCAAGAAAGACTTTAGGACAGCCGACTACGAAGAGAATGATTTAGCCAAGTCGTTCCATAATCAGGCTTTCTACGTTGCGACGCCCAAGGAAGAAGATATCGCGAAGATCCTTCGCAAGATCGGAAAGACCAGCAAGAAGGATGAACTCAATTGCTCTTCTTGCGGTTACGCTTCCTGCAGAGAGAAGGCGATCGCGGTTTTGCAAGGCAAAGCGAGCCTAGAGATGTGTCTGCCTTATCTCATGGAAAAGGAGCGTTCCTTCGCTTCAACCGTCGTGGAGGGAAGTAAGAACGGGATGGCGGTCATCAATGAGACTTTTGAGTTCACTTTAGTCAATCCTTCCCTTGCTAAAATGATGGGCAAAAAACAGGATGAGTTGCTTTCAACGCCAGTGTTTGAATATTTTGACGTCGCTCCATTCGCGGATGCGTTTGACGGAAAGAATATTCCTCCGATGAAACTTGAACTTTTAGGCAGTGATAAGATTTTTGAAATCACGCTTTCGTTCCAAACTAGATATCACATTCTAATCGCGATGTTCCGCGACGTTACAAACGAAGAAAAAGCGAAGAAAGCAAAGGCGGAAAGAATTGAAAAAACGGCGGAGATCACAACGTCAATCATCAGCAAGAATATGCGCGCCGTACAAGAGATAGCGCAGCTGCTTGGCGAGTCTGCGGCTGAGACGAAAATCGCTTTGGTAAACCTCGAGAAATCGCTTCAGGAGGATGAAGACGATGAATGAGGAAGGGAGAATCGATTACGGCTACCTTTCCATTAATCACGCAGGCGAGGAGCTTTGCGGGGATCATGTCCAAGTCGCTCGTGGCGATGATGGTAGCCTAACCCTAGTTTTGGCGGACGGCATCGGGTCAGGTGTTGTAGCCTCCATTTTGTCTACTCTTACTTCGGCGATGCTTTCGCGCATGGTTCAGGGTGGGATTCCGCTTGAAGAATGCGTGAGCTCGCTCATTGAGACTTTGCCTCTTGCCCGCGATAGGGGCAATGTGGCCTATTGTACCTTCACGATCTGCAAGATCGACCGGGATTATCTAACGACCATCTACAATTTCGATAATCCTGACCCTGTATTTATCAAGAACGGCCAGATTATGGATCTCCATTACAAAGAGATGGAACTTTCTGGCAAAAGGATACACAAGGCCGTAACTTATTTGGAAGTTGGCGACCAGCTTTCGATGTTCTCTGACGGCGCGGTTTACGCCGGGAACGAGAAGACGCTGAACTTCTTGTGGGACCGCGATGCGATTGCGGCTTACCTCAAAGCCAATTACAGCAAGTGGATCTCCGCGAAAAGCGTTGCGACGATCCTAATCGATCATTGCGCGTCGCTTTATGACGGAAAGCCAGGCGATGATACAACTTGCCTCACCGTCAAAAGAAGAGAACCATATCAGGCAAATATCCTATTTGGCCCACCGACAAAGAAAGAAGATGATGAAGCCGTTATAGGCGGATTTTTGGAGCTTCCGGGATTCCATATTGTTTCTGGCGGGACGACTTGCCAAGTCGTTGCGAATCATCTCCATTCAGAAATCAAAGGTGGCTATGAGTCAGGAGATCCCGACATTCCGCCGATTTCAGATATCAAAGGCGTTGACCTTGCGACAGAGGGAATCGTAACTTTGAGCAAAGTATTGGCGTATGCAAACGATTACATTGGAAGCGCTCACGAATATGCTTCTTGGAACCTCAAAGACGATGGGGCCTCGCTTATCGCCAAAATCCTCTTCGACAACGCGACGGACATTGTCTTCTACGTCGGCTACGCGGTCAATCCTGCTCATCAAGATGAGGAATTCGGGTTTGGCTTCAAGAGAAAAATGAAGATTGTCGACGAACTTGCATCCGCTTTAAAGAAGATGGGCAAGGTCGTCACGCTCAAGTATTTCTGATTCAAATTAATCAGTTTTCCTGTTAAATATTCACGTAAAAAATGCAATTACTTTGAAGTAACTTATGGAAAAACAGGTAATTGCATTTTTTCATTTCCATTTTTTGCTGTTACTATTTATTAATTTTGACAAATATCGCATGAAAAATACCCCGAATTCCAACGTCATGGAACTCGGGGCGTATTTCAATCTTTGAAGATTATATTTAGATGGCGAATAGATCATCGAGAGTGATTGTTTTCGCGAATAACGATTGGTATCTGCTTGAGCCAACTGGATAGGTAGTGACCAATACAGGATGGACTGCGCTTGAATCAGGAATCAGCTTTTCTATCGCGCTTACTTTTTGATGCGTCGATTCTTCGTCTTCCTTGGAGAGGCGATAAGGCTCGGTGGTGAACTTCATTTCGCAGAGATTCACTATGTTGTCTTTCCTTTGCAAGACCATGTCGATTTGGGCACCATCCTTTTTAAGCGAGTAGGAGTAGGCCGAACACGCTACGCCGCTGATTCCTAAAGCAAATTTGATTTGCGGCACATGGCTGAAACAAAGATTTTCGAAGCCATAGCCTTTCAGCGCGTTTAGTGAGCCTGAGCTGGAATTGTTACTGAAGTAGTGCTCGTCATGGGTTTCCAATCCTTCTTGGAATAGGAGCGCGAATTTTGAAAACGCATCGATTAGACGGTATCTTTTGTCCGCTTCGCCAAGGCGCTTATATGACGAAACAAAATTGGCTTGTTCCAAGGATTTGATATTCTCTGAGAACGTGCCTCCGTCTTCTTTGCCGATTTGTTTCAGGATCTCGTCGCGTGTTAAGCCATCGCGCCTAGTGTTCAGTGCCAAGACAATGTCTCGAATTGCTTCGGGACGTCCAAAACTTGCCTTGAAGAGATTGTCGAGCTCGTTTCGAAGCGGTGCGTTTTCAGCGAAGAACGCTTGGTCTATGCTTTGAGGGAGCGATAACCCAGGCTGGATTATGTCGAGGTAATAAGGGATACCTCCGAAATAGATGTAGGCAAGCGCGATGTCGTAACGCGAAAGAACGACGCCCTTTTGAATGAGAAACCGTTCAGTTTCCTTGAGGGTGAAGGGCAATAGACCAATGCGAAGCGTAGGCCTGCCATACAATCCGCCATGATCAAGGAACATTTTGTTGGTTATCCAGCTAATTGAACTACCCGAAACGATCAGTAAGACGTTATGGAAACAAGCCCAATTGTTCCAGAACCCGACGAAATAGGAAACGAAATCAGACTTCGGCGTGTCGAACCAAGGCAGTTCGTCTAAAAAGATGACGAGTCGTTCGTTTTCTTTCTTAGAAAGCATTGTTTCCAGCAAATAGAACGCCTCGGCCCAGTTCTTTGGTTTTTTCGTAGGCTTCAGACCGAAGGAAAGCAATGAGTAATAGAAATGCGTGAGTTGCCTTTGAAGCGGGCTCATCTCACTTTGCCCGACATCGGTAGCAGGCGGTAGGGCGCTGTGTCGAAAAGCGTATTTGCCATCGAAAGTCGCATCCACAAGATAAGTTTTGCCGACCCTTCTCCTGCCATATATGACGGCAAATTCCGGTTTGAAACTGCTATAAGCGTTCAACAGCATGGACCTTTCGTTTTCTCTTCCGACTAAAATCATTGCGTAAACCTCCGGAAAAATTATAGCCCTATACCTAAAAACATAAAAGTGCTAACCGCTGGTTATCCCACCGAAAATGCGTTATACCCAGCGGTTTTTGCCTAAAATTTGAATAAAACCGCTGGCTATCCCTTCAAAATGACGTTATACCCAGCGGTTCGGCTGTTTTCTCTGCGGGCGCTTTTCGTTCATCTTAGGACCCTATTTTCTCTTAATGTGATGCCGATAAGGGTTTATCCTTATATGTAGTTAGGAGGGAATATCCATTATGAAGAAGTCCCTAGTTCTTATTAGCGCACTTTCCGTTACGCTATTAGCCTCTTGCGGCGATTCTACGCAATCGAGCCAAGACAACTTGTCTCACTCAAATGAATCAGCTTCAAGCGTTCAGCCAGAAGCCGTCTCCAGCGGATCCCCGGAAATCGAGTCTATTGACCTTTCTAGAGGCGAGGAAGAAATCGAATCCGAGCCTGAGACCACAGAAGTTTCGCATGGGCAAATGGAAATCGCTTCTAGCGAGTCGCCCATCGAAATCGTTTCCGAACCTGCATCCTCTGAGGTCGCGACGGATCAAGGCATCGCGCTTGCGAATGTTATCGAGGTTGCGAACACTTTGGACCAGAACGCCAATTTCGAGATCGAATTCAATCGCATCACGGATTATGGCGGTGGATCCACGGAAACCAGCCACGAGACGGGATTTGCTAACGGTAACGAATACCTTGGATACGATGATCCAAATTATCCCGTCTATATGGTTCTTGATGAAGATGGGACCAATCACCGTTACTATGAACTTAGCTATGGCGCGGGATTTAACGACCATAAGGAATATTGGGCCTATCCCAAATTCAATACGGCCTTCTTTATCTCGGGCTACAATTATGGATTCATGACAAAGACGCTGTCCTCGCTTCTAAGCGAATTCGAGGATTCGTTTGAAGCGATTTCTGACGAAGGACAGGACGCGTTTGTTTCGGACTCTGTTAAAATACCCTTTGACCTTGAGTTCGCGGCGGAATACGCGAGGAAATCCGATTGGACCAGCTTCTCTTATTTTGCGAAGGAATCCTATCCTGATTGGGAGCTTGATGACTTCAAGATCGTCCCAGACATAGAACAAGGCGAGATCGTCACATTGACCATCACCTACAACGCGAAAGCGGTGTGGGGCGAATATGGCAATTCTGGGAAAGTGGACTTCAATATCTCGAAATACGCGAGATTCGAAACCTCGATCGTCTTCTCTAATTTCGGTGGGGTGACCATCACTCCGCCAGAAGGCGTGAACCGGCAATAAGACTTGCCGAAAACGGGGCATTCCCTTCAACACAGCCGAGTGGGCTCTACATATTTCTCTCGAACGCATTTTTTCGCGCGCGCAACATAAAAATTTTTAATCAACCGTCCAAAAGGTGACTATAATATCTCCCGTTTGAACCATTCTGGAGGTAAATTGAATGAATGATTTGCTCAAGAAGGCAATCGCGGAATGCATTGGAACATTCGTGCTCGTCTTCGCTGCCTGCGGCGTCGCAGGCTGGACCGGCGGTGAATTAGTCGCCACGTCCTTGGCCTTTGGCCTTACCATCGTTGCGATGGCCTATTCGATCGGTCGCATCAGCGGCTGCCACATCAACCCCGCGGTCTCCCTTGGCTGCTTGCTCGCCAAGCGCATGACCCTCAAGGAATTCCTCGTCTACGTTTGCGCGCAGATCGTCGGCGGATTCCTCGGTGCGATCTTGGTATTTGGAATCTTCAAGATGGCTGGCGTCACTCCCGTTGGCGATGCCTGCAACTACGCGGTCGGCTATGCTGCGAATGGGCTGACTGCCGGCGGCATCTTCGGGGCGTTGATCGCCGAAATCGTCTTGACCCTCATCTTCGTCTACGTCATCCTTAACGTCACCGACGAAAAGGCAGGACACGGCAAGATCGCGGGAATCGTGATCGGACTCACCCTCACCCTCGTCCACCTCATCGGCATCACTTTGACCGGCACCTCGGTCAACCCTGCCCGTAGCATCGCGACAGCCTTCAGTGCCCTTATCTATAACGGCGATGCGACTGCCCTTGCCCAGGTTTGGATGTTCATCGTTGGACCTCTTGTGGGCGGTGCTTTGGCCGCTTTGCTCTACAAAGTTCTCCACGCTGAAAAAGCTGAATAATCGATACACGTATCGCCTATCTGCCCGCCTAACTATCGGCGGGCTTTTCTATTTCGACCCGATAGTAGCAAGCCAAACTTGTTTTGTGGCGGACCTAGAAAATTGATGCGAGATTCTATTGCTCGATGCGAATCAAAATCGCGAATATGGTGCACAGCCTTAATGGATTCTTGCCCTGCTTTCTCTTGTGGCGGAATTTAAGGGCGCCTTTGCAGATTCGCTAGTCTTCTCGATTGCGGCCAATAGCTCATCATCATGGACTTTTTCCTCAGCATGAATTTAGGAAACCATGACTATCCTTTATATGATTGTGGGGCAATGGAAACCCGCAGGATCCTTGGTGCGAAAATGGTTTGAAATCCAAATGATAGATTTACTTCAATTACACTTCAATAACAACTTCAATAACACTTCAATAAGTTGTTGAAGTAACTTCAATAAGCCTCTTAACGAAGCTTTATTCTGGCGGGGTTTGATTGATACAGCGTTGTTCTTCCTTGGCTCTTTTTGATGAGATACCCTTGTTCTTCGAGTCTTGCAAGCAACTGTTTTCTAAGGAAGGAGGAGTCACTGATCTTTAAGTAGGTGGCAATCTCGCGACTGGATTTGGGCTGATCAAAACAAAAAGCCAAGATCGCGGTGTCGCGTTCTGTTTCATTTTGGATTTCACCGAGAACCTCGATGCTTTCATTGGCGATGTCCACACCGGGTGCATAAGTGATGTCTGGAAGGATGATCGTGAATTGATTTGAATGGGAGTAAACGCATGGACGGTGTGCACGGTCTTGCTCGGCATATTCTTCCTGAATCAACTCAAAACCGCTCCCTCTTGCTTCCATCGCATGGGCGTAGACGAAGATACTGCAAACAAGTTCGTTCCTTTTCCTAGATAGGAGGTCCTTGATTTCATAGGTCACAGGGAGGTTCCCCACTTCGTAGAAATTACCGGGCGTGGAAATCACAAGCCGATCGACGAACATATCCACGCTTATCTGCTCTCCAGAAAGAAGATAGTCGCGGTGGGCCAGGGCGTTGATGATCGCCTCGAAAAGGGCGCGGTTAGGATAGCTATCCACGTCCTTGCGGCCCGTGGCATATTTGATGTAGCCGTGATTTTCTCTTGAGCGTACGAAATCGTCGATGAAGTGATAAGCACCAATAAGGCCACCCTCGTATTCTTGTGTCGCGATGACCTCCCTCGAACCGCGGTTCTTCCCTGGGTATTGGGTACATACGACTTTGGTTTCTCCTCCGGAAAAAGAATCCGAGAACAAATAAGCGCCCATAAAGAGTTTGCCATCATCGGAGAAAAACGGGAGAGACTTCAACCCTTTCTCGCTTGGTATTTTCCCTTCGTTTCTTTCTTGGAAAAAGGCATAGAAGCCTCGGAAATCTTCCGGATTATAGTTCACATTTGTGATTTGCCTGTCGAAAGCTACGGCAGGGGTGGAGACGGCCATTTGGCGGATTTCCTCGGCCGTGGCAGGACTCGTGAATCCGTCTCTGCGCATGAAGATCAAACCCAAGCCCTCGTAGGAAAGAATCACGGGTTTGCTTTTTGACGAAGGAATGAAAATCGTCAGAAGATACCTCGTCTTGCCGTGTATCTCATAAGGAACGGGCTTAATATCGACCACCGGAGCAACTTTGAAGTGCTCCCGGACGGTCTTGAGGAAAAAATCCTTTTCGCTGGCTAACTTTTCTAAGTCAAAGCCAATGACGGTCTTCCCGTCATCTTCCACGCCTAAAACAAGAGTGCCGCCTTTGGCATTCGCGAAGCCGTCAACTGTCTTTAACCAGCTTAATGGCTTGTCTCTTTCCAAAATAAGTTTCGCTTCAAAATTGCCATCCTCTAATGTGTAGGACGGAAATAATTCAGTAAGGATCATGCGGTTTTCCTCCGCAAAAGATTTTACTTCAATTACACTTCAATAACAACTTCAATAACACTTCAATATGTTGTTGAAGTAACTTCAATAATACTTACTATCTTCTGCCACGCAGCAATCCTAACCCCGTCGGCTCAAATACTCACCAAGTGGGAGACATGACCAAGACCGAAAATAGGAGGATTCGCACTCCCCACATCGTCCTTTTCCTCTCCGTTATTGAAAGCGATGCATGACAAACGCACTGGGCGCGATTTGCCTTGGTTTAGGCACGCCAAACGCGGGGGCTTGCCGAAGCATTCGCGCATGTGAATATGGTGCTCAGCCTTAACTTCTTCTTGCTCCGCAAAAAGAAATCGGCCTGTTTTAATGAACAAGCCGACTTGCTATCTACGCCTAAATTTGTCGAATGAAAGCAATCCGATAGGGACGTGTATCGATATTTCGCCCACAGCCGAAGAATCAGAACAGCGAATTGAATCCGACGACTCCGGCGGCGGCATTGGTGCCGACCCAGACGACATTGTTCTTCATTCCGCTAGTAAGGCTAACGTTGCCTTCGACCTTGATGTCATTGAACCAAGGGCTATTGAGGTCGTTCCAGTTGGAAGCGGCGTTGTTGCTCATGAAATACCAAGCGAAAAGGTAGTTGGTCTTTTCCCCATCTTCAGCCGATAGGAAGTAATCCATGCTCGGGCTCCAATAGAGGGCGGTGTCAGCAAAGGATGATTTCTCGTATTCGCTTTCGTCCATGATCTTGACGCTATATCCTTCGCCTTCTAGCTTTTCCTTGGCTTTGTCGGGGCTAATGGCAGTGCAGGCGCAAAGGGGCACGATCCCTAATAGCAATGCGGCGGCTCTAATTTTCTTCATATGCTGGTCTCCTGGTTTCCTTTGAGAACTAGGGCTATCTTACCATAAAGCGAAGCGGAATTGGCTTCGAAAGGGAAATAGAAATTGGGACTAAACGAATGGAGGTTTCGGTGGGATAATTAGAAGAACAAGGAGAAACCTCATGAAATACATCAAGCTTCGCGCCGACTTCGAACATGCCGAGAAAGGGCGATTTTACCGCGTAATCCTAGTGAAGGAAGACATCGACTTATTGGAATTCGGTTGGAGGTTCGTCTGCGCGGTGCACGGCGAGATGGAGCATCTGTTCCAATTTAGCAAAGGGAAGTTTTACTTCCAGCCTGCCGATTTCATGAAAGACGCCATGCCGGGATTCGAGGACCGCTGGATGGGTTGCTACAAGCTAGAGGAGCTCGGCGATAAATTCGACTTCACCTATGACATGGGAGACGGATGGGATTTCCATTTCAAAGCCTACAAGAAGCGCGTTGAGCGCGACTCCAAAGCGCCCCTCATCGTCTTAGAAGGCGCAGGCCAAGGGATATGGGAAGACAATATCGGGAGCCTATATGCGCTATTGGATGGCGAAATCGATCCTAATCTCGATGAGGAAGACGAGGACGAAGGCATCTATTTCCCTTGGAACGTCCACATTGAGAAGTTCGGCGATTTCGATAAGCCTTTGGACATCGAACGTGAAAATGAAATCGATTATATGACCCGCGAGATGAAGAATTACTTCAAACACGAGAAGCAGGTCGCGAAAGAGCTTGGGGTCGACGTCAAAGTCGATGAGGAGAAGCGCAAGGCGGAGAAGGACAGACGGACGATCTACGAAGCGTTCCTTGTCCTGCTCGCGACTTATTATGAGCCCGAGGCCGCGTTAAGCTACATCGATGCCTATGGCGATTTCGATGCATCGGCATTCCTAACGAATGAGATGGAGAAGATATTGAAGGAAGAGGGGCTATTCGAAAAGCTTGAGCAAGCGGTCCATCGCCTGAAGCCCGCCCTAAGCGAGACCCCGAAGCATTTCGATATCCCAGATGCATAGCTTAAAGGCGAAAACGCATGCACGTCCTCAACCAATTTTTTGAAATGCATAAAAAGCACTCCCAATTTTGCAACGCTGCGTTTAACTTATTCCGTTGTTTTTTGAGGTAAACGAATGCAAGAAGACGATAAGCAAGAGAAACACGAAAAGCATGTCTTGGACCAATTCGTCTCGGACGAGGAGATAAGCGCGGAAGCGGTGGAGGAGATATCTCACCGCGACGTTACGGACGACACCGACATCGAGGAAGCCGACAAGATCCTCACGATGCGCGATAGGGCCGCGAAGAAATCGAGCTGGCGCCATTTCAAATACCTCCTTCGCAAGACCTTCTCGATCCGCGATGATGCCTTGGCCCACGAAGAGATTGGAGAAAGGCTATTGAGCAATGGCCGAATCACGGGGATCAACACCACGATCCTTCTTTGCGCGATACTCATCGCCTGCGTGGGCCTCATCACCGATTCGATCGCCGTCATCATCGGGGCGATGCTCATCTCGCCCTTAATGGGGACTTTGCTGGCTCTTGCCTATGATATCTGCACCGGAAAGAGGCATCTATTCTTCCGCCACCTTGCGGGATTTGCCATCCAAGTGGCCTCGTCTTTAGCCATCGCGACCATCTTCTTCTTGATCTGCCGCGCTTGCGGGGTAACCCAATTCACCGCTCAACTCAAAGCGAGGACAAGTCCCACGGTGTTCGATGTGATCATCGCGACCGCGGGCGGAATCGCGGGCATCCTCGCTCGACTAGGCAAAGCCAATATTCGAACGTCATTCCAGGGGTTGCCATCGCGACCGCGCTTATGCCGCCTCTTTGCACCGTTGGATATGCCCTTGCGAATGGGCAATGGATCGCGATGGCGGCCGCGGGGTATCTATTCGCGATCAATGCCTACTTCATTCTCATGACCTCGGTTGTGGTGCTTGCGTTGCTTCAGGTGCCAAAGTCTGCTGGCCTAACGGTGAAGCAATGGAGAAAGACCCGAATTCGGATGACCATCAACGCCATCATCGTCGCGCTTCCTGTCGTCGCCTTATTGGTCCTCCGCCTTACCAACCATCAGCCTGAATTCGACGTCGGCCGCGCCAAAGACGCCGCGATGTCAATATATCAGGCCATCGATCGCCTTTTGTGATGGCAAAGTCCCAAATTGTGTCGCTTTTTCAGCAAATCAGGACACTACACTGATTTCGTTAAGCCCTATGCAGCGAACTGATTTCTTTGCCAGCGCTTCCGCGTTTTCATAGTCGAAGCGGGGCAAGGACGCAAAGAAAGTTAGGACGCCGCGGGAATTCCGCAAGCTTCAAAAGCTAATTGAAAAGTTATAACCGCCTAAGCTATTTTGCGTTCAATTGCGGCATCTCGTTGATTTCTTGGGGAACGCCATCAAGGATCTCTATGTCTAAAAAAAGGCATAACCAATGGTGATGGCACTCCCTTTCCATAAGGCGGCTCTTGTCTATATGAGTCGCTTTCCTTAATAAAAGATGTCATATGGAAACGCAATCCTTGGCGACTCCATGACGACTCCTTGGCGATTCATACGAAATAGCGGCGTGATCGAGGGTTTTCCGTGGCGACTCCTATGCGGATTGCCATTGGAACTAACGCTTTTTTGGCGACTCCTTGGCGACTCCTTGGCGACTCCTATGAAAACAGCGATGTGATCGATGGTTTTCCGTGGCGACTCCTATGCGGATTTCCATTGGAACTAACGCTTTTTTGGCGACTCCTTGGCGACTCCTTGGCGACTCCTTGGCGACTCCTATGAGACCGACGGTGTGATCGACGATTTTTTGCTGCGGCCCCACGGTTTATCCTAGTCGGTTCATTATATGAAGATCCATTTTTGAGTTTTCTTGTCAAAAGTAATCAACGCCCTCTTTCTCATTTCCGAAATCTCTCGGTCAATCGTTCTATCGGACGTCTCGAGTTTTTCAGCCAGTTCGGATCTTTTAATGGTGGGGTTGGCCCTAATCAAGGACAGAATACCCTGTTGGCGCTCGGTCAGCCCGTAGCGGTTTGTCTCGCCGTTTGCCTTAGCCTTCAAAGGAACGAAGATTTTGAAAACGTCCCCTTCCTCTAATTCGGGCTCACCACCGCAGTATATCTTGGAATACTTATAGAGATTGCGAACACCGGAGCCGAGAGTATCGGCGAGCCCGATGTTCACGAAGAACTTCGCGATCGTCGGGTTCTTCGGGTAAGGAGTGAAGGCGCTTGGATCGATTCTCCCGGGAAATTGGGGGCGGTTCCAATTCTCCGTTACGATGCGTTCCGGATCGATGATGATTTTCGCGGGAAAAGCGCTGCTGAATTCCCGATGGACGAGGACATTGCTCACAATCTCCCTTGCGATAATATCCCGCACGCTCGTGGATACATTATCCACAAGGAAGAACTTATCGTCCGTATGCTTGGCGATAAAGTCCTTGAGCAACTGATAGCTCTCGACGAGATTCGTCTCAACGATCAGGCGGTCGTCGTAGCGATCTTGGTTCTCGTTGCGGTAAATGGCATCGGTGCGGTATCCGGGGCAGGCGGATTGGATGACCTCGTCTTTTCCCAAAAGGAGGATTGCGGCCAAGTTGAATCCCTTCTCGCCGGTCAGTATGTTATCTTCGTAAAGGCCCGCGTTTCTGAAAAGCTGCATATCGTCCATATCCTTCCAAGGATGGTCGGGTCTTCTCGATAGCGCCATCTGGCGGATTTTCGGGAGCAAGTCCATTCGGAGATGTTCGGTCGTCGCAAACGGGAACACCTTCCTTTCGTGGTATGTTTGAGACTTCCTGCCATAGAGGTGCGCGACCAAATCGGTCGAATCCGTGATGTCTTGGTCGGCATCGCCATTGCGGTCATAGATTCTGCCGCCGCAGAAAATAACCTGTGAGCTGACCGGGATATAGACCCATAGAATCAATTTCCCATCGATCTCAAATTCCTCCAAGGTCAGATATAGCGATGGCGAGATCTTCTCTGGGTTATTGAGCACGTTGATGAAGTTCTTCTTGATCGAAGGCGCCGCGTTGCGGTTGACACCTTTGACGACGCCTCTATGATCGACTTCCTCCACACCTAGGAGCAAGTACCCTCCATATCTGTTGGAAAAGGAGGAAACAGTCTCGAAGACCGAATGGCTCAAAGCGTCTGTGCATTCTTTGTACTCGATGGTGAAATCTTCGCCGCGGTCTAGAAGTTCTCTGATTTTTTCTTCCGTCATAGGAAGCCTCCTTTCTGCATTTCGAATCCTAAATAATGATAACTTAAGTTCCAAAGAAGTTGCATCCCAAATCAAACTCGATCGCCGGATATTTCCAATGTGCCAGAAGGAATTGAGCGATTGTTCCCCTTCGCTTAGCGCAAGTTGGCTAGACTAATGAGCGTATCGCTAGAATAGGCTTACCCCACCGTGGCCTGCCTATTGGATAATGCGCTGCTTGTTGGGAGACATTGGTATTTGCTCACCCCCCAATCTCATCTACTGAGGTGACACGCTTGAAAGAGCGCCAAGAAAAGGAATGGCGGATTCAAAGGCGCGTGAGTTAGTTCTTGAGGTTCAAAAGAAGCCCATGAACCCAGAAAGGCTCACGTCATACTGATTAATGTGCAAGAAAACGCGCCGCATTTGTCGCGGCGCGTGTTCCATTTGCTACACTTCGAGGTTCTCGCCAAGCAAGCCGATATAGGCTCCTTCGGAGGCTTCTTTGGATTCCTTGTGGGCGAAGAGCCATTTGTTGGTCGCCCATAACGTTCTGTCCTTTTCGTTCCTCTTGCTTTCGACGTTCGTCCCTTTCGGGAGGACGACGAGGACCTTGAATGATGACCCATTTATCCCGCAGGGAGCGTAGTGGAGGGTGGTCGAATAGATTTCCACCGCGACTTTGGCGGGCACCTTGAACGCCATGGCGTTTTTGGTGTCGAATCTCTCATTTTCGATATCGAAGTAGCTCCCTAGGATTAAGATGAAGTCTTCGTTGGCCATATTGACTTCGTTGCTCTTATGGTATTCGAGGCAATTGAGCTTTTGGTTGAAGCCATTGCAATAGCCGATCTGCACGGGCATCCCGCCATAGATGTCATCTTCGAAGTGGGCGAGGATCCCCTCCTCTTCAAGCTTTGGATCGCTAGGGCAATAGATCGTTCCGTTTTCTGGCAAGGGAGTGTCTTCCAGCAGTTTCAGAATCCGAGAATGGTCGCCTTCTAGAATCCGCCCGAATCTAGCGAATTCGGGATCATAAACACTATAGATCTTCATTTTGCGTAGGGGTTCTCGCTAGGATAAGGGACGCCAGAGGGCTGGTTGTAGCCGATTTTCTCGGCGCCAAGGTATTTGAAGACCTCGAACATCGCCTTCCCATAGTGGCCAAAGGCGACCGCGCCATGGTGGGGGAAGCCGTTTTCGATGAGGACGTGGCGGTAGAATCGGCCCATCTCCTTGATCGCGAAGACGGCGATGCTTCCAAAGGAGTGGGTGGCGACTGGCAATATCTCGCCCTCTGCGACATAGGCATAGAGATGGTTGTCGGCGGTAGATTGCAGGCGGTAGAAGGTGATGTCGCCTGGATTGATGTCGCCTTCGAGGGTGCCGTTAGTGACTTCCCTAGGCAAAGACCTCGCCATGATCTTCTGGTATTTCATCTCCGGGTGGCAGATGAGCTTCGAGCAGGTGTTGCCGCAATGGAAGCCCATGAAGGTATCCCTGAGGGAATAGTCGAATTTGCCTTCGATCGAGGCTTTGTACATCTCTTTCGGAACGGTGTTATTGATGTCTAGCAATGTGACGGGCTCTTCCGAGACGCAGGTCCCGATGAACTCGCTTAGGGCCCCATAGATATCGACTTCGCAGGACACCGGGATGCCCCTTCCGGTAAGGCGGCTATTGACGTAGCAGGGGACGAAGCCGAACATCGTTTGGAATGCGGGCCAGCATTTGCCGGCGATCGCGACGTATTCGCGATACCCTTTGTGCTTTTCGATCCAATCTAGCAGCGCGAGCTCATATTGGGCGAGCTTTGGCAGGACCGCGGGGATCTTGTTCCCTTCGCCTAGCTCTTTCTTCATGTCCTCGACAACCTCGGGGATGCGGGGATCGCCCTCATGCTTTAGATAGGCTTCATAGAGGTCGAGCTCGCTATTCTCCTCGATCTCGACGTCGATATTATAGAGCTGCTTGATCGGGGCGTTGCAGGCGAGGAAGTTCTGGGGGCGAGGCCCGAAGGAGATGATCTTGAGTTTGCTAAGCCCGATGATGGTGCGGGCGATCGGCAGGAAATCGTGGATCATGTCCGCGCAATCCTCGGCATCGCCTACGGGCGACTCGGGGATATAGGCCTTGACGTTGCGAAGCTTTAGGTTATATGAGGCGTTCAGCATGCCGCAATAGGCATCGCCTCTATCGCTAGAGAGGACGCCGACGTTTTCTTCTTCGGCGGCGCAGAACATCACGGGTCCGTCGAAGTGCTTGGCGAGGAGGGTCTCGCTGATCTCGGGTCCGAAGTTGCCTAGATACACGCAAAGCGCGTTGCAGCCATGCTCCTTGATGTCTTTGAGCGAATTCACCATGTCGATCTCGCTCTCGAAGATGCAGATCGGGCATTCATAGATGTCGTTTTCGTCGTATTTGCGGCGATACGCCTCGGCTAAGGCTTTCCTGCGCTTGATGGAAAGCTCAAGCGGGAAGCAGTCTCTGCTTACGGCGACGATGCCGACTTTCGCGTGTGGGATGTTGTTCATGTCAATTTTCCTCCTTTTGGCCATAATAGGCGTTTTTGCCATGTTTCCTTTGATAGTGCTTTTCTTCTAGATTCGGATCAATTGGAGCGACCCGTGCATCGATTATTCGAGTTAGGATCGCCATCTTGGCGACCTCTTCTAGGACAATCGCGTGGTCGACTGCCTCCTTCGCGGATTTCCCCCAGCTGAAGGGACCGTGGGATGCGACGATGACGCCAGGGGTGGCGATTGGGTCGCGACTAGCGAAGGTCTCAACGATGACCTTGCCCGTATTGAGCTCGTAGTCGCTTTCGATCTCTTCCTTCGTGAGGGCCCTCGTGCAGGGAATCTCTTTATAGAAGGTATCCGCGTGGGTGGTGCCTAGGCTTACGATTGATTGCTTTGCCTGAGCGAATGCAACGGCATGGGTGCTGTGTGTATGGACGATGCCGCCGATATTAGGGAACTTGCGGTACAACTCAAGATGAGTGGGGGTGTCGCTAGAAGGATTGAGCCTTCCTTCGATCACGTTGCCATCTAGATCAAGGACGACCATATCGTCTTTGCTCATTTTCTCATATGGGACGCCAGAAGGCTTGATGACCACGATTCCTTTGCCGCGGTCAATCTCGGATACGTTGCCCCAAGTGAGGGTCACTAGCCCTTCCTTGACGAGGCGCATATTCTGCTCATAGACGCGCTGCTTCATCGCTTCAAGCGAGTCATCCTGTTTCTTTTTGAATGCACGTATCGCTTCTTTTTCTATATGAAGGGATTTCTTGTAATCGAGCAGGAATGATTCAAAACCCTCTACATCGGCGGGCTCCGCCATGATTTCAAGGGAATCCTGCTTCGCGAAGACTTTCTTTTCTACGTAGTTCTCTAACGTCTCGCCTTCTTGCTTCTCGATAAGATACGCCGCGAGGATCGCTTCTCCATAGGGTCCGCCTTCGCTAGCGCTAGATAAGGTCGCGACCGGGCAATCCAAGGATGCGCTTAGGAGCAATTGTCCGACTCTCGGGGTTTTGAAGAACCCGCCATGCCCAACGACCTTTGTGAGCTTGACGCCTTCGTTGACTCTCAGGATGTCTGCTCCAATCCGAATGGTTGCAAGGAGGGCGTCGATATGGAGACGCATGAAATTGGCTAAATCCATCTTGGCGTCGGGCTCGCGCATGAATAGCAATTTGCCTTCGTTGACCCGAGTTACGGGTTCGCCTGAGAAGTAATCGACCCCGTATAGGCCTTTGACATTCTTATCACCCTCTAGGGCTTTGTTGAACATTAACGAATACACGTCCCCATCGGATGCGTCTTCATCGAAGTTCGAGACAACTTCCTTGAAGAGCTTCTCCCATGCGTTGATTTCGCTTGTGCCGTTATTGACGTGGACAAGCGCGGCGTTAATGCCAGTAGGGGAAGTGATGACATCGATCTCAGGATAGATGCCGATGTCGCGCCCAGTGACGATCGTAAGGTTGGAGCTTGTGCCGATGGAGGCGTTGCCGGTTCCGATGCCTAGTGAATTGGTCGCGACCATGCCGGTTCCCATATCGCCTTCGGGCGGGCAGAAGGGGATATCACATTCAAGGTCTTGACTAGCGTCTAGCAAGTCGCGTCCAAACGCGGTCAAGGATCCGGCATCTTCGCCAGCGACCAATACCTTAGGCGCGATTTCGCGGAAGGTCCAAGGAACCGCATTCTTCACAAGCTCATCGTATTTCTCAACCATTCTCTGGTTGTAGTCTTTCGCGTTCTCATCGATTGGGAACACGCCGCTAGCTTCGCCGATGCCAAGCACTTTGCGGCCTGTGAGAAGATAATGGAAATATCCGGCAAGCGTCGTCATGAAGGCGATCTCTTTGGCCTCGGGCTCGCCATTTAGAATCGCTTGATAAACGTGGCAGGCGGACCATCTTTGCGGGACGTGGAATCCGAGTTCCTTGGTGAGCCGATTGCTCGCCTCCTCGGTGATGGTATTCCTCCAGGTGCGGAATTCGGCAAGCTGCTTCCCCGATTTGTCGAATACGAGGTAGCCATGCATCATCCCCGAGATGCCAATCGCATCGATATGGGAAAGCGTCTCATCGTATTTGACTTCGTATTCCCGCTTTAGCGCAGAGTAGCAGTTCTTCAGTCCCTGCTTGGCGTCATCTAGGCTATAGGTCCAGACGCCATTGCGCAAAACGTTTTCCCAAGTATGGGATCCGCTTGCGATGATGTTGTGGTTCTCGTCGATCAAAACGCCCTTGATGCGGGTTGAACCGAATTCGATTCCTAGGTATTTCTTCATATGCCTACATAGTAGCCTATCCGAAGTTTCAAACAATGACGAATGAATGAAATTAATATGACAATCTTGCGATTTTGCTTTGTCAGCCCCATAATTCATCCATGAGCCAGGAATATGAGATCGTCCGCTACCCGAAGGTAAGGCATATCCGCGTTTTCGTCGATGAAGTCAAATACCGCACCCAGCACTTGCACGGGGATTATGAGATCTGCTTTGTCCTCGAAGGGGAAGCGACGTTCCATTATCTAGGCGGAAATCTGACGGTTTGCGCAGGAGATGCCGCGTTTTTGGATAGCAACGCGGCCCATTCGATCGAAGGCTCAATGATTGGACTATTCTTTCAGATCTCGAATCGCTTCCTCGCCTCCTACCTTCCGGAATTGCACTCCAAAAGCTATCGGAACTGCAACCTGAGGGAATACCTAGGGGAACGTTATGAAGAAACCTATCGCGAGGCGCTGCAAATCGCCTCAACATATTTCAAAGAAGAAGGGGATTATCGTGCGAAATCAATCGACTTCTGCCTTCGCCTTCTAAGCCTCGTTTTCGTTAGCGTGCCTCACGAAGACCTGAAGCAGAGGGATCTCGATAGCAGGCGCAAGAACGCGGAGAGGCTAGAAAGGATCGTAAGCTATATCGACGCCCATCACCAAGGTCCGCTTTCGCTAGATGAAATCGCCTCTAGCGAAGGCATCACCCCAACCCATCTTTCGCATCTATTCTCGGAAGGGCTAGGGGTGAGATACCAGGATTATCTTGCCGAGAAGCGGCTTGAAACCGCGGTGCTTCTGATGCGGAATTCCTCCAAAAGCATCATCGACATCTCCTATGAGGCCGGCTTCTCCGACCCCAAATACATGACGCGACTATTCAAGAAGAGATATGGCTGCACCCCCAAGGAATTCCGCAAGGCCAATGCAGCCCCTGAGATCTATCCCCATCGCGATTCGGTGGTGCTTGAAAGAATATACGGCGACCAAGAGGCTGAGGATTACCTTTGCGACAAATTTCTTTTAGCAAGGTCTAGCGAAATATAAAAAGGTTTCTAAGCGAGACGCTTTCCTATCGATGTAGACCGGGTGAGACATTATAATCAAGCTGGTCAAGTTGACCAGGAGGAATGCGTATGACCGTGAATGTGTACGAGGCGAAGACCAATTTGTCGAAGCTCATGCAACTGCTTGAGTCCGGCGCGGAAAAGGAGATCATCTTCTGCAACCGCGGCAAGCCAATCGCCCGCTGCGTCCCTATTTCTCCTGCCCCCGAGGAGCCGCGCCCTTTTGGAGTGCTAAAAGGCAAAAACGCAAAAGGATCCAAAACGGATTTCTTCGAGTTAGATCAAGAAATCGCGAATGAGTTCGAAGGGGAATAGCGATGGACATCCTGCTCGACACGCATATGGCGTATTGGTATCTGCTTGGCGAAAAGAAGATGCCAAGGCTTGCCAAAGAATTGATTGCCGATCGAAGCAACAATGTCTTCGTGAGCCTCGCTTCGGCTTGGGAAATCGGCATCAAGCACGCGAAAAGGCCAGACTCCATAACCCTCACCGCCGAGGAATTCATCGAAGGCTGCAACGAAACCGGCATAGTGGTGCTCCCCATTGCCCAAGACCAGCTTTTAGCAAGCATGAGCATTGCCCAACCAGAAGGTTTGGACCATCATGATCCTTTCGACCGCCTTTTGCTTGGAGCGTCGACCGCCATGCGGATGAAATTTCTAACGCACGACCAGAAAATCGCCTCTTACGACGCTCCATGGGTTTTGTTCATGTAAACTCTCGTACCAAAATTTGCATTTTCAACCAAATTGTTGTACCAAAATTTGCATTTTCGACCTAAAAACATGTACCAAAATTTGCATTTTTGTGTAAAATTGTTGTACCAAAATTTGCATTTGACTTGAAAAAGATGCGATGGGAGGCGAACAATGTTTGAAAGAAAGGCAATGAAGCAACTTGAGGATTGGAAAAATGCCTCAAACGGTTCTTCCGCTTTGCTGATTGAAGGCGCTAGACGCGTCGGTAAAAGCACGCTATGCGACGAATTCGCCAAGGCCAATTATGGCAAGAACTACAAGATCATCGATTTCAAATACGCCTCGGCTAATGTTGCCAAATGCTTTGACGATGTCAGCGATTTGGACGCCTTCTTCGTGAGCCTTTTCCTAGCGTTAGGCATCGCGCCTTTGCCAAAGGGGTCGCTTCTGGTCTTCGACGAAGTCCAGTTCTGCGTCAAAGCGCGCGAAGCGATCAAATTGCTGGTCCTTGACGGAAGGTACCATTACATCGAAACCGGGTCCCTTATCTCAATCAAGGAGAACTCAAAGCAAATCCAAATCCCAAGCGAAGAGGAGCGCATGGAGCTTTTCCCCATGGATTTCGAGGAATTCCTATGGGCGATTGGAAAAAAGGCGAAATCTGATTTGCTGCGGGAAATTTACCTCGGCCGCCGCTACCTTTTGGATGCCCCGGCTTCCTCATCGCTACTTGCCGATTTGCGCTTATATATGGCAATCGGGGGAATGCCTCAAGCCGTAAGCGCGTTCGTATCGACTAACGACATGTCGATGGTCGAGCGGAAGAAGCGCGAGATATTAGGCCTATACGAAGAGGATTTGGCGAAAGTCGATGGAAGCTACAAAACCAATACGCGCGCCATTTACGATTTGCTTCCTACCTTGATGGCGCGCCAATCTGGGAAAACGCCATTGAATCTGCTTGGCATCGACCCTAGGACATCCCTATTCCATTCAACCAAGGAGAAAGCGAGCGAAAGCAAGATATTCTCGCTTGTCCCTAGAACCGCGAATTTCGAGGTCGGATTGAAATCCGGCGTCGATCCTTCTGCCTTCAAGGTGTATATGAATGACATCGGCCTGGGGCTCAGCCATTATTATGGTCTGACCGTAGCGGATGCGCGTTCCTTCTATTCGAAATTTCTTTCCGATGAGCTTCGAAGCAACGAGGGCTACCTCTACGAGAACCTGCTTTGCCAAATGCTACGCGCCTCGGGCCATTCGCTTTATTATGGCTATTGGTCGGAAAACAGCGGAACGAAGGAAAAGCCGGTGCTTTCTTATTACGAGATAGACTTTCTGTTCTCCAAATACGGAAAAGTCCAGCCGATCGAATGCAAATCGTCATCGACGAAGCGCGCGAATTCCCTGACGAGATTCAAAGCGCGCTTCTCTGATTTTTCACGCAAGCCGATCGTCGTGAGCAATAAGCCGTTCCAAGAAGACGAGTCGAAGGTCAATGTGCCTTTCTATATGGCCTTCCTTTTGTAGCGTTTCCAAGGCGACTCGATTCTCTTTCGTGTATAATTGCAACGCTATGCAAGACGGAATCCTATTGATCGATAAGCCGGCGGGTTTGACTAGCCGCGCGGTAGATAACAAAATCCAAAAGATTTTCCATACGAGGAAAGTGGGACATCTAGGGACCCTAGACCCATTCGCGACCGGGCTACTTGTGGTCGCGGTGAACAAAGGGGCCAAATGCCTCCCATACCTTTCCGATTCCCCGAAGACCTATATCGCTAGCTGCGTCTTGGGCGAGAAGACCTCGACCGGAGACAAAGACGGCGAAGTGGTGGAAAAGCAGCCTCTCCGCGCGATAACCGATATCGAGATCAAGGAAGCGCTCGAGTCGATGCTAGGCCCCTCGATGCAGATTCCTCCCATGACCAGCGCAATCAAAGTCGATGGCCAAGCCCTCTATAAGCTTGCCCACAAGGGGCAGGAGATCGAGCGGAAACCTCGCCCGATCGAAGTCTATTCGATCAAGCTTTTGTTCCGCTTAGGAAAGCAAGTCGACTTCATCGCGAGCGTCTCTAGCGGCACCTATATCCGCGTATTGGCAGAGGATTTCTGCAAGAAGCTCGGCACAGTTGGGCACCTAGCAAACCTCCGCCGCATCAATGTCGGAAGCTTCGACATCTCAAAGACCAAGCCCTTAGAGGAAGTGGAGGAAAGCGACCTACTGTCCCCGCTGGAATTCATTGCCCTGCCGAAATTCGAGCTAAGCGAAGCCCAATTGGCTCTCGCCAAAAACGGGGTGAAGATGAAGCTAGATTCAGCCGAGGCGAAGCTTTGCCTTTCCCATAAAGGCGAGGCCATCGCGGTATATCGCAAACAAGAGGATGGCCTTTACCATTCCGAGAGGGGGCTATTCTAGTGGAGGTAATCCGCTTTGACATTCGGCATCTCCCAGAAAGAAAGGAGGGCCTTGCCCTAGCTTTAGGGACCTTCGATGGCTTCCACAAAGGCCATCAGAAGCTTCTTGTTGAGGCCCGCTTCCACGCACCAGCCCACTCTGGCGCATTGCTATTCTCCGCTTCGCCCGCGGAAGTGCTTTCAGGCAAAAAGCAATCCGTTTTGATGGGGCTAGACGACAAGATCAGATTCCTCAATCGGATGGGGGTCGATTACGCATATGTGGTCGAAGCGAATCAGGACTTCTTTTCCCTCTCAAAAGAGCAATTCGTTGAGGACGTGCTATCGAATTTGGGCGTTGAGCTTGCCGTCGTCGGCGAGGATTATCGCTTCGGCCGCGGAGGGGAGGGGGATGCGAATTGGCTTTCCTCGAAACTAAAAACCAGAGTCATCCCGCTACTTAAAGAAGGCGAAGAGAAAATCAGCTCCAGCGCGATCAAGGAAGCGATTGCTAGAGGCGACATCGCCAAGGCCAATTCGATGCTAGGGCGAGCCTATGAAATCCACGGAAAGGTCGTAAAGGGCTTCCAAAACGGCACGAAGATCGGCTTTCCCACCGCGAACATCGATTTGGATTGCCCTTATGTCCTCCCTAAGCCTGGCGTCTATTTCGGGCTTGTCTATATCCATGGCTTGCCCCATCGATCCATCGTAAACGTCGGCTGCAACCCTACGGTCGGACTATTGAAGCAAGCGATCGTCGAAGCGCATCTACTCGATTTTGAGGGGGACGTGTATGGAAAAACGGCCTATGTGCAGTTCTTGGCCTATCACCGCGAGGAGAGGAAGTTCGCTAATCTTGACGAACTGAAAGAGCAGCTTCAGCTCGATCGGCAATGGGCGCGATCGCAAAGCGAAGACATCGCGTTGCGCTAGAATGCGAACCCTGAATAAACTATATTTATATACGCAAAACAAGAAGGAGAGAAACATGAGCAAACCCATCGTCTATTTCACCAAGGAAATCACCCCGGAATCGTTGCTCCGCATTTATGAGAAGCTAGGCGTCAAGCTGCATGGCAAAGTCGGCGTCAAGATCTCGACCGGCGAGCAAGGTGGGAACAATTACCTCCATCCCGAGCTCATCGAGAAGCTAGTGAAGCATCTTGATGGAACGATCGTCGAATGCTGCACCGCCTATGGCGGATCGCGCCAAGACCCGAAGTTGCACTGGCAGACCATCGAAAACCATGGCTTCACCAAGCACTTCAAGGTCGATATCCTCGACGAATTCGGCCAATTCGACATCCCCGTTTCTCAAGGCTATCACCTCGACAAGGACATCGTCGGCGAGCACATGAAGGACTACGATTCCTTCCTCATTCTCTCCCATTTCAAGGGCCATATGATGGGCGGATTCGGCGGAGCGCTCAAGAATATCTCCATCGGATTTGGCTCGACTGCCGGCAAAGCCTACATCCATTCCGCCGGCACAACCGAGGATTCGGTCAAGGTCTGGAACGAATATATGCCAAAGCAAGACGATTTCCTTGAATCGATGGCCGATGCCTGCCAGGCGATACTCAATTACGTCGGCCGCAGGAACTTGGCTTATGTCAGTGTTGCCAATCGCCTTTCCGTTGACTGCGACTGCGATTCCCATCCGGCTGAACCCGAGATGGCCGATATCGGCATCTTCGCATCCCTTGACCCTGTCGCCCTTGACCAAGCCTGCGTCGACGCGGTCTACGCCTCACCTGACGAAGGAAAGAAAGCTCTCATTGAGAGAATGGAATCTAGGCACGGCATCCACACCATCGAAGCGGCTACAAAACTCGGCGTAGGCGTGCGCGAATACGAGCTCGTCTGCATCGATTGAGTCACTTAACTCGTAAAT
>CACYCS010000127.1 GCA_902773005.1 uncultured Erysipelotrichaceae bacterium | reverse complement strand
CTTCAAGACCTTGGAAAACGATGGCATTCTCGTCGTCGACGAATTGGATTCTTCACTATTCTATTTGCTGTCCCGCGCAATTGTGTCCTTGTTCAATAACGTGGAAAACAAAGGCGCACAGCTCCTGTTCACGAGTCATGATTTGAACCTTCTAGATACCAGAAGGCTCATGCGTAAGGAACAGATTGTGTTCATTACTAGACCACCCCATTCTTCGCCTGTTTTGGTTCCTTTAAAAAACAAAACCGCTGGCAACGATCGCGTAAGAAGCGGCGATGATATTGCGGAAAAATACGTGCGCGAAATGCTCGTCGATCTGCCCGATCCTTCGCTGACGGATATTCTCTTCGACATAAAACGGCGGAAAGGCGGCATAGAAGGATGAATCAGCATTTTCGCATTGCATTATTGGTCGAAGGAGAAGAGGAGGAGGACTACTGGCGTCGACTTCAGAATCTTGGACTTATTCTGGACGAGAAACGCCTTGCGGTCATTAATGCCAAATCGATTAATAAGATACCTGCCAAATTCCATGAAAAATATGCATCAGGCAGGTATTACGCCATTTTTGTTTTCTGCGATACCGATCAGGGCTATGCCGAGGTAAAGCGAGTGGTGGAGAACACCGTTGGCGAGGGCGCCGCTGCCGAGCTTGTTTTCTTTGCTTCGCCTTGCTCGATGACCATATTGCTAGCCCATTTTTCAAAAGACGAGCTTGTTATAACCAAAACCGTAAACAAAAAGAAAAACGGCGCCCTTCTGAAAGATCTTGGCGTGGCCTTTGATGGCGACTACGACGCAAAAGAAGAGCAACGCAGCGCCATCATGAAACAGATAAATCGGCAGAACTATCAAAGGATGAAAGAACTCATCTCCAGTCTTCCTCAGGCTGATACGCAAACGCCGAGCACCAATATTATGCGGCTTCTCAGCATGATTGAAATCGGAGGGACAGACAACCTTGATTCATGTTTGCAAAGGCTGAACGCCATCGAAAATAAAGATAACGAATCCTGAGTTTCCTTCGAATACTTTTCTGGTCGTGCAAGCGTAGTAAGAAATAGTAAAAGATTGTCTTTGTTAATCGGCTCGAATGGAAAACTAGCATATTATGATAGGAAACCCCTATAGTTTTGATATCATCGGATGAGATATGTTCACCCTTGAAAATCCCCCCCTCAGCCACCAAAACGCAAACAAAATCCCAACAAGTCGCGATGACATCACAATGTCACTAACTTAAGCGGCCAACTCACTTCAAATGGCATCTGGAGTCGCCGGGGGCGATAGTTTTTTCACAGGCCTTGCCTATAATATAGGTGGATGCGGGAGGAGCAAAGCCCTCTCGGGGTCCACCGAAGGGCCGGAAAAGATCCGGCTTTTCCTCGTCTTAGACGCAAACGTAGTCCGAAGGTGTGATCGCTTTGCAATGGGCGTTTTTGAAATCCGCGGCGTTCCTCGTCAAGATGAAGTCGGCTTTGAGGTTCGCGCCCACCGCATCGACGACAGCATCCTCATAATCATTGATTCGGGAGAGGGTGGCAGCGAGAACACAGTTCTCATTCACTTCGGCGAACGTTAGGAACTCCGCCATCTTCTTGATGCCGTTTAAAGCCGTTTCTTTGCTGCCCGTTTGTTTTCGGATTAGGTAGTAGACATCGGTCGCAGAAGCGGACGAGAAATAAAGCCGATCCCCTTTCTGGATGGCTTTTTCGAGCGCGCCTTGCGAAGCGGCGATGAAGTCTTTGCGGTTCAAAAGGACGTCGAGAATGACGTTGGTGTCTACAAGGATCCTCATTGCCTCGCGAGCCTTTCGTCCCTGCTCTCATCCAAAGAGGCATTCCCGCCATTATCGGCTAAGCCGATTAGGCTTCTGAGCGCGGCCAGTTTGTTGGATTGGGGCAAGGTGAATTGACCGATGATTTTGCCGTTCTTTGTAATCAAAATGTCCTCTTTTTGCACCAAAGTGAGATACTTACCAAAATTGGTTTTGAATTCCGTTGCGGTGATCGTCATGTGACACATCCTCCTTTGATCGCCATCATTCTATTCTAAATCGATCGATTTTTCAATATTTCGTGCGATATTGATCGTTATCGATTATTTTGATCCTCGGTGCATTCGGTTGCCACGAAAACAATGGACTCAAAGAGCCGAACTAGGATTTTGTTTCTCAATCCCAATCGTTAGTTTCCTATGGAAGAGGAGAAGAAAGTGTTATCCCCCTCGAAATCCGCTAATTTCCACCAAAGCGGGATTCGACCGCCAGGCCCAAACCCGGCCCTTTTTATGGACAGGTGTTAATCAGCGACGTTTACCTGTATATACACAGAAAGCCTTATTTCCCGAGGAAATGTGATTAACAGGTCTGATAATTTTGGTTTTGATTGTTTCTTTCGGGAAATAGGTTCATGCGTGGGCAATCGAGCCTTACCGATCTAAGATGTGGAATTAGTGCCACTCTTCAGCCTGTTTCCCTCACTTCATCCCTTACTTTCATCCTCCTTAGAGAGGACGATACGATATCTAAACCGGTTTTATCGAAGCCGTATCGCGAATATTGAGATTGGAAAGTTGAGTAGGAAATTATTGTGAATTGCTTGAAAAAATTGGGAATTGGCGATTCGAAATTGGGAATTGGGGGATTGGAAGAGACCGCTCACGCGATAATCAAATCCAAAGGCTACCCCAAGAAGGTCGAAAGTTCCCTCATCAGGGTTGCCGACGCATTCTTGCACACGACGTTCTCGAACGCGGACGTCGCATCG
>CACYCS010000126.1 GCA_902773005.1 uncultured Erysipelotrichaceae bacterium | reverse complement strand
CGATGACATTTATCGCAGCGATACCATTTTCTAGGTTTGGAAATGGTTAGCATGTTCGCGTCGACTTTGAAGCCGGTACTTTCAGAATGGAGAATATGAGGTTTCCCATCTTGGCGAGCGAAGAATTGCTTCCAGAGTGCTTCAAGGAATTTATACGCATCTTCCGGTTTGACATTTGGATCGGATTCTTTCATGATCCGCAGCAAATAATCGAAACGTTTGTTCGAAACGGATGCTTTCGATGGCAAAAAGGATTTCACATAACCTTCTGGCTTATTTTCGCGGTATGTTCTTTCGATTCCTTTGTATGCGAAATACTCTTTTTCGGCAGGCGTGAAGGAAATGGGATAGTATATGGCTCCATCTGAAATCATGCTCAAGGCCAAGATCGTGCAGAGTCTTGCATAGTCTTCGGTTTTCATGCCGTAGTATTCCTTCGTCGGGAATTTGATGGTTGGGTTGAAGCCAATGCCAAGCATGCCCAAAGACATCAGCGAGTGGGCTTCTTGGTTACTGATTAATTCGCGAAGGACGGCTTGCCATGCTAACTTTGAATAGTTGAATTTACCGGCATTGCCGCTCTTTTTTTGCCTTAAATATTCATCGAAAGGGATAATTTCGTTGTCTTCGAGTTTCTTTGCGACTTTATCAACAAAATCAGGCAAAGATATCGCGTCGGTGCATTCATCGATTGCTTCTCGGATGATTTTGCCGAATAAGATGGCATCGTATGAGGTTGAAAAATAGCTTGCAAAATATGCAGCTGCTTGTCTGGAGTCGGAGAAGGCAATGAATTGTTTCGCCTTATGGACTTCCTCAACGATTTCTGAGCTTCCGTCTTCAAAGAAATCGAAACCCGAATCGTCGATGGTCACTTTCTTTTCATGGCTAGGTAGCTGTTCAAACAGAGCTGTACCGATGACGCTGGTTGATGCTTCTTGACCACTGAAGAAACCACGGAGAATTCCCATTCTGTTTACGTTTTCGCAATGGATGCATTTCGTAACCCTGCCGTCTTTGGTATTTGTTGTTTTGACTTTGAACACCTTTACGAAAGGCGTGTGATGGCCGCACGATGTTTTGGTGACTTCATTGGCAGGGCGAATAAAGCCACAATGTGGACAGATTTCGCATTCTTCCACCACCTCTTCGTTATCGGTAAGGCTTTCCCCTTCATCCGTATCACTATAGGAATCCGCGATAAGGTAAGCTTCTTTGATTTCGTCGGGTTCAGCGGAAGATTTTTGAACCAGTATTTGATGATCGTCTACATAGCCCAAAAGATATAGAGCGTGGCAATGGGAGCAAGTAACGGCTTCAAATACTTTCCATTCTTCTCCACCATCGATGATTTTGTTTCTGCGGGTCAATGAAAGTGTTTTGTGCGGTGCGAGAGTGATGTAGATTCCTTCCGTTGCCCTTAAGAAAGTGTGGTAACGGGAATCAAATAGTTTCTCTCCGTTCTTGCACGCTCTGGATGAAACCTCAACGAAAGAAGAGACTTGATCTTCGTTCCATTCCATGAAATCCGCTACTTCTGCGACCTCTTTAGGTGTGGACAAGAATCGCTTAATTCTCCAATAGGTTCCATCTTTGACGATGATTTCAAAAAGATATTCCCCTAGATCTTTTGTTTCGAATTTGAATTGAGGGTAAAGCTCCGTGATCTTTTTAATGGCGAGTTCGCCCTCGTATCCGTCATCGAGAATCTTTTCGATTGCCTTATAGAAAGAAGGGCCAAGTGTATAAGTCTCCTGTTCCTGCCGTCTTTTAATTCTTGTCGCACGGACGATGTCTTCTTCTTCGAAACGGGCTCCGGTCAAGTTTTGAGCAAAGCGAATGACTTTGTCATTGCTGTCTTCATCACCCAATGTAGCGGAGGTTAGGAAAAACTGTATTCCAGTATCGAATTTAGGTTTGATTTTGGCTTGGACGCGGCGCAAAAGCATGGACACTTCAATGCCGGTTGAGCCGGTATATGTATGGGCTTCGTCCAAAACGATGTGGCGCCACTCGGTTGAAAACTCCCCATCGAAGAAGACGTTGTCCTCTGGTCTCAACAATAGATACTCCAGCATCGCATAGTTCGTTATCAGGATGTGTGGAGGTTGCTTCTTCATCCGCTCACGGCTGAGGATCTCATTGGGGAGAGGTTCGCGAAGGCGAGTGTCATCGTCGCGTTTGCCATGTAGCTTAATGTACTGATCGCGGGCTCCTTCGATTTTGCCTTTTGATTCCTCATATTCTTTTGTTTGGCCGGTATAGCAACCAAAGGTTATTTCTGGGTAATCGACGAGGATTTTGCGGAGACGATCCATCTGGTCGTTCGCCAAAGCATTCATTGGGTAAATGATGAGAGTGCGAACGCCAGGTTTAATTGTTAAAGTCGGATCCTTGGGTTTTTTCCCACCTAACGCGACACGTGCCTCATCGACTTCGGACATGAGTTGGTTGAGGACCGGAATAAGGAAACATTCTGTTTTACCAGAGCCTGTGCCGGTGGAAACGATAAGGTTTTTTCGTTTTAAAGCTTTTTCCAGGGCCTGTCCTTGGTGGAAATGCAAGGTCATGCCCGCAAAGCGATCTATGGTCAAAAAGCCTGAGCTTAATGTTCCGGACTGGACCAATGATTTAATAGTTGGGCCTTTCGCGAACGAATTTGACACTTCGAGGAAGGGACCCTTTTCGAAATATTGTTGGCTGTTGATGGCTTTTTGAAAGAGCTCACGGTAAACCGGGTCTTCAAGGTCAAACATTGTCTTTAGATACTGCCGGTACTGAAGCGCGATTGCCTGTGAGGCTTTAATTACATTAAATCCCATTATTGCTCCTCCACCACTAAATTAAGGCCATAGAGATTGTCATCGAGCTCGCGAATTTCTTTTCGACGGAGGCCTTTTGTCTTGTTGTATTTTTCAAGTTGGTCCGTTTTGATGAGCCTGCATGCAACGCGATCATAGAGTAATGGATTGATACCACTATCCTCTTTGACGTTTCTAAGAACGATAGGCCGCTGGGGTCTGAATTTATTTTGGAAAATGAGAATGACCCAGTAACGGAATTCGTATTTGCCAGCGATTCTCTCAAAGAGCTTTCCTTCATAAATCACCGTGTTTTTGTCGAGAAGTTCTTCATGGTCTTCATCGTAAGTGCGGGAATTGATGATAAATTCGTCGTCATCCTCGTAATCCGCGTTTTCAAGATCCAGCAAATGCTGGGCATCCACCGGGCCAACCACCTGGATAAATGTTGGGTAGCTGATTGGGTCTGGCGCATATTGTTTTTTGAGCCATTGGACGGAACGAACTCGATAAATAGTGCCGGCGAGGTTCGTAATATCTCGAAGCCTCGCGATAATGGGGTGATTCTTGTTTAAGGGAATAGATATTTCGTCTTCTTCGAAGAAGCCTTCTGAAGTTTCATTTTCGTAAAGATAAAATTCATAGTTCCCTTCTTGGAGATCCGTGTCGATTTCAAATGAGTCATCTGGTTCGATTGAAATGTCATCTTCAACTTTTTCTCCGTTGTGGTAGATCGAAAGAGTGTAATCGCCGCCACCTTCTATCTCGAATGTACCGAAGAGTCTCTTGTTCTCGAAGTCACCAAACACTTGATGATCGATGATGATGCTGTGGCAATAGACGTCCAAGAAACTATGCCCAACGCCTGAAATGGTAAGCAGGACAGAAACTTTGTCTTTGGAGCGGTCGACAATCCATGATTTGATTTGATCGACCTTATATTTGATTGTTCCGTCTTCGCCCGGCTCAGAAGAAACAATGCCTTCG
>CACYCS010000125.1 GCA_902773005.1 uncultured Erysipelotrichaceae bacterium | reverse complement strand
CCGTCAGAGACAACTGATTGCTGCCTCCTTTCGCAGCGCTGAGACTATACCTGCGCCAAGAGATTTTCACCAACACTCTGCAAATAAGGATTTATTATTTGATTTTTCCATGGATCTGTTCGGCATAGGAATCCGTCATTCCAGAAATATGATCGAGGACGAGGTGAAGTTTGAAATAAACTTCAGCAGCCTCGTCGTTTCCCGCAAATATTGATGAATTATTCTTTTCGACAACAAATTGGTCGATATAGTTTTTGGATATCAGCTTCATTATTTTTTGATTTGGCTCTTTCGCCTTTGAAGATAAGATCTCTTCAACCGGCAAAGAAAGAACCGCAGTAGCCATCTTGCTAAGCAAATCGGTAAGTATCGTTTCGCCTTTAAGCTCAGGTGCTATGATTTGTTCGTTTTGATAAACGCTATCATTAACGATATCGCTCAGCATCTTAACGATTTTGTAGTGATCACTATTGCTTTTTATTAGCGGCTCAGGTGACTTGATGCTTTTCTTGGGGGTGGGATAAGGCAAACCCCATTCATCAATCATTTTGACAAAGGCAGAAGCGGTATCTTCGACAAGTTCGTTTCGGAAAGAATTCAGCATCCTAATTGCGGTGGCTATCGTTGGCTCTTCGTTTTGGCTTTTGGCATTTTCCCTATAACGGTTTTCAAACTCTTTTCTAAAGTCCGAAACCACCGCCGCCCTTTGCTTGCGGTAACCAATGATATCGTTGATGGTGATGCACCCTTTTTTGATCCCGTCCTCAAAATCGGAAATGACCATAGAGATGTCATCGGCTGCCTCGACTACATAAGCAACAGAGCAACGGAATCCATCGAAAAACAGACGCCTCCCCTTTAAATAATCTATGACATCCAACTCCGATTTGAAGTAGCCAAACTTGTTTTTGCCGAATTTATCAAACGCGAATTTGGAGTCGTATGGGTACTTGATAACCCCTGAAATAACCGACATGGTGAGATTGAGGCCACAGGGATCATTGCCGTATTTTTCAAGTTTGGTGATGACTCTAAGCGCCTGGGCATTACCGTCGAATCCGCAGAAATCCCAATATTCCTGGCTTCCTTTTGGAAAAAGGTCAATGATCTTTTTGCGTTCGTTGTGGTATACGTACTCGAGGCTGTCCCAATGCTCCTTAAAGAAATTGCGGATGATTTCTTCTCCGTAATGGCCAAAAGGGGGATTCCCGATATCGTGGAGAAGCGAAGATAAATACGCGATGTCGCCCAGCATTGAGAATGTCTTGAAATACTTATGGCGCGGCTTTGTGCCTTTGAGCATCCTCGCCACTAAATCACCAATGGACTTAGCCGTGGCGGCAACCTCGCAAGAATGGGTCAGACGCGTTCTTGCGTAGTCGTTTTTCTCAAGAGGAAATAACTGCGTTTTATCCTGCAACCTACGAAAAGACGACGAGGAGAGAATCCTGAGGTGATCGCTGTCAAGAGGACTGACATGAGGAGTTCGGTATTCGGCGGATTTCTTAGCCTCCGAGCGATAAATCCTATCCCACGTAAGATAAAGATCATCCGGATTCCTATCTAAGTTTTTTCTGGTTCCCTCACTCATAGATAAAACGATATACCCTTGCTAAGCATTCATAATTATACATGAGCCGATGTGAATCAGTCGGTTCATGTCACTTGGCAGAGAAAAAGTATGGATTTTTGCAATTACCCATATATTTTTATTCCGTCCTTCATAATTTCATGAATTAATTCCAAATTGTTCTCTAAAGTATTGAATCTTATTAAATCTATTCTTTTGTGCAAAGCGCTTCGGATGGACTCGCTTAATCCCGCAAACTTTAATCCGGTTAGAGAGGTAGAAACGCATAGATCTACATCGCTATTGTCTTTGGCGTACCCCTTAGCATAACTGCCAAACAAATAGCAGAATTCAATTTGGTTCTTATATTCATTCTCAAATATCGACTTTAACTCGCTCGCGATTGTTTCAACCGACAAGACGCCTTTATCTTCGGTAACCTCATATTTGTTTACCAATAATTGTATCATTGAATCGCGCTTTAGCGGGCTTCCATAATTATCGTCACTTTCATAGCGTATATATGTTCTCAAAGGGACGCCAACACTACT
>CACYCS010000124.1 GCA_902773005.1 uncultured Erysipelotrichaceae bacterium | reverse complement strand
TTTCCTTCAAATATATAAAGCGATTTTATGATTATACCACAAGGTACGCATCAATCGAAAGAGCCCTTCGATAAGAACTCTTTCGTTGACACTCCCCGACTAATCCTTCTCCTTCACACCTAGAAGCGAGTTCTTTAAGGCTTCCCTTTTGCTCTTGGGAAGGTAATAGAGCTGCCCGATGGCCTTCTGCGTCTTCTTCGCGTAGAAGCGGACGATGTCCTCGTTAAGCGATCTTGGCTTGATGATCTCGATTCTATCGAATACGGGACTCGAGCCGCCTGAAAGGAGCCAAGAAAGGAACGCATCGCCATCGACGGAGATGGTCGCTAGGCCATAATAGGGCGTCTTAGGCGTATCGGTTACCACGATCCGCCAGTTATCGAAGTCGTCTCCTAGCTCCTTCCCGAAATCCGCAATCGCACGCACGTCCCCTTCGGAACACTCCTGATAAAAGAGTTTCTCCGAGAAGAAGGTCTCAAAGGAAGAAGTGACCTCCTTTGCATAACGTAGCTCGAAATAAAAGGATGCGAGGATGACCTTGCCTCCTTTTGGGCAAAGGGTCTGCTCAAGCATATCGTCGAGGGAGTCGTACCGTTTTGAAAGGACGGGGTTCGACTGTCTGAAGAGCTCATCGAAGTCGCGATGAGGGTCGAAGTCCTCCATCAGCACACCTATTGCCTTGCCAACGGGGATCGTGCTGATCGCGCGGAAAATGTAATTGCGAAGCGTCGTCGGGCGCTCCTCTTTTTTCACCGGCAGCAAGAAAGCCCAAGGCTCGTCGTTGATGTTCTTGATGAGGTAGACCCTGTAATAGCCAGGCTTGATGGGAACGCGACGAGAACTACGGGGCGGGTGATCGATATAGATGAGTTTCCCTTCGCGGTACGCCTTTTCAATCAGTTCGATGCGGCGGATCGTTTCTTTATCCGCCTTTAATCCACCCCTGCTACGCAACTCGGCCTTATAAAGGATCTCCTTCCTTTTGTCCTCGCTGCTAGCGAAAGCCCCGAGCAAACGCTCAATAAGAAGTTCGCCTTCGACTCCCTTGATGTATTTGTCGTCCATAATGAGAGCGAGCACCTTGGCGATTTGATCTTCGTCGAGGCCGTTGCGCTGCTCGATGTAGTATTTCCCGCTATCGGTCTTCTGCAGGACGAAAGGCACTTTGTCGGGGAATTTCTCGCACACCTCCTCCAGAAAATGGAGGTATTCGGTGATGCGCTGCCTTTTGACGTCGTTCCCCTGGAAACTTTTCTCGTTGTACTTCAGTCCATAGTTACGCGCATGCCTGCATATCGCAAGCTGGGTCGCGGGATGGCGCTCATCGGTATGGTTGAGCAAATAGTCCAACGTAAGGAGCAATTCGGTGTTGTGGATCCTCGTGTCAGATTTCATCTTCCATTCTCCTCGTTTCCTTAATCATAAATAGGATTTTCAGATTTAGGGAAGCGAATTGTAATTGTCCTTTTATAAGGACATTATATCTTGCATTGTTTCGCTTCCCATAATGGGTAAATCCGTTTTGGAGATCGGAAAGGAATCATTCACAGCAATCCGTCGCAATCGCGCAGACGGTAATGACGTCAGGCAGTTCCACGAAGGGATATTCTTCGCTTTCATCGACGACGAAGCGGTCGCAAAGCAAGAGGACGTGGGATTTGGTCTCGTTGTCAAGAAGATGGTAATTGTCGACGACGATGATGGTATCGGGCTTACGCATGAGCTCGATCTCATCCGCAGTGAACTTCTGTCCGATGAGGGTCAAGTCGGTCTTCTTGCGCCTTTTCGCATCTATTGAAGGAGTACGGGCAACAAGGTCAGCGGCATCGAACCAGACCCCGTTATATTGCGGATGCTCCTCGAGCCACTGCCGCACGATCGCGGTCTTCCCCGATCCCGTCAGGCCGCGAATCATCGCAGGCTGGCACGTAAGACAAGCCATATCCAATGCATCATAGATTCTGTTCATGTTCTCTCTCCTCGTTTCCTAGATTGTAACACCCCATGGGATAATGGGAATCTCAATCAAGTATCTGTCCTTCTTTGGGGTCATATTTTATTTTATGCGCGTTCCTGACCATTCCTATTCCATAATGTGGACCATGAACAACATTATTGAAACCAGGTCTTCTCCTCGCCCTCTTGATGAATCTCTCCTCCAAAACGTCCTCGCCGACATGAAGGAGATGGACTATCTTCGCATTAGCGATCTTCAACTCAGATATTCCATTAGCTTCCCGAAAGCCTCGAAGATATTCCATAGGCTGCTAGACCTAGAATACCTCGCCAAAGAGGAAACTGGCCATAAAGGGCACCGCATTCTCAAAGAGAACTTCGATAAGCCCGTTGCCTGCACCTCATGCGGCAAGGAGCTTGGTCTTGTCGACAAATTCGAATACTTCCGCTTCGTTCACCGTTTTGACACGGATAGCAAATATGTGAATAAGAAGCTCGACGTTTTCCTTTGCCGCGATTGCATGGTCAAGGCGATCGATTCCTTGCTTCCTCTATGCAAACTAAATCCTTTGCAGGAAGGCAAATAGAAGGGTCCGTGTCATTATTCCGCCGCTTCGCGCAGGACGGCCAGGATCTTGACCATCGCCAGGGTATCGAGCTTGCAGTATTCAAGCAACCCCTCGCGCATCCACGTATACCTCCTTGGTTCTTGCTCGTCTAGCATCGGCAAATAGGCGTCCATCGCTTCCGAGCCGCGGTGAACGAAGGGAAGAGCGTGGTAATCGAGATCGGGATCGTTTCCCGTAAGGGCAGGCAATACCTCCTTGATGGAATTGCTCCCGCCCATCGCCGAAGCATAGTAATCCCCCTGCTTGAACGGAACGATCAGATCGATGACGTGATTACGGATCGATAGGAGGTGGTTCCTTAGATCTGGAAATAGATCGGCCAGTTCTTTCAGACGGCCGCATTCGAAGGTCTTGTTATAAGCGAGAACTGTCGCATCGGAAGGGATATTCGCGACGAGGGATTCGGCGAGTTTCCGTCGCGGGTCGAGACTATCGCCCAAGAATTGCTTATGCTCGAGCCGGCCGTCTTGATATTCGATATGAAGCGAATACTGGGTCGGGATCTGCATCAGGGGCTTGGTGCCGTCGCATACGGGGACGACGGGTTCGATCGATTCGAAGTCGAGATGGTAAATGGGATGGGTAAGGGTGGCAAGAAAGGCTCTTAGACCCTCCTTATCGCAGATGACGTCTTTCTTATTCAAATAGGCGTCGACCTGGGCTTTCTGACGCTTGTTGAGCTTGGTGTCCGAATTGGCTACCTCTTCGAAGGTCACGATGCCATCGCTATAAAGCTCGGCCTGCTTCTGCAGCCCGTTAATGCTAAAGACGTTTGGATTTGGCAGCTTGCTATAGCAATAGGAAGTAAAGGCGCATTCCTTGCATTTGGAATGCTGCTTGAGGAAGCCTTCTGGAGCGTCTTTTCGCTCGAGCAGTTTCCTTAGCAAGACAAGCGTAGCATTGATTTGGGCATAGGCGGAAAGAAACTCTGTCTCGCCATCTAAAAGCACGGGGAGGAAGAGCTGCTGCAGATCCAGATTCCCATGGCGGACATAGTCTTTGTTCAGAATAAGAAGATAGGTATGGCGAATGTTGAGCCCGCATTTCTTTAGCACATACGTTTGGAAGGCGGCATCTTGATAATGCTTTCCGGCGACGTTCTTCGCGGCCTTTACTTCGTAAATATCGTAGGCGTCCCCCGCTTTGACAAGGAGGTCGACGGAGCAAAAGAGGTCATCTGTGCTGAAAGAAGCCTCCGCGATGACCGGAACGTTATCGATGAGAGCTTGCTTGGTCGCAGCGATCATTCCGGAAATGTCCAAACTGCCGTCGGGTTTGGTCTTCGTGACGTCGAGAACGTCCTTAAAATATCGTTTGGCGTAATCACCAACGATCTTGCCGTCTTTGATCTGTTTGCATTCCTCGTCGCAAGGCTCGGCCTCGTCTTTGGCGAAGAAGCTAAACCAGCATAGGCGAGGGCATGCGAGAAACTTGACGTAATTGCTTTTGGAAATGGTCATGGTTATCTTCCTTTTTAAATATAAGTCCTTGCTTGCACATGACTGATAGAAAGAGCCTATTTGTCGCTCTTTTTCGAGAAGACGTCCCTGTATTTGATCCTTTTGTT
>CACYCS010000123.1 GCA_902773005.1 uncultured Erysipelotrichaceae bacterium | reverse complement strand
GGTCGCTTTCTCGAATTCGATGTCGCCCACGAAGTTCAATAGGTAATTGGAAGTGACGTCCTCCCCCACTTCATCAACGACCGTCGCGGTAAAAGATTTCTGCGCGGTATAGGGGTTATGGACATCCACTTCAAGGGAATGGCCCTCGGCCAAAGACGTTCCCTCGGTCAAGGTATATTCCGCTGGGGTAGATAATGGATTTAGCGTCGAATCGCCGCCGGTATAGGTCCTAATTCCATCAAGTTCGATGGTGAGCGGCCTCCTCGTGACCTCAAGCAAACCTGGCTCAGAGGAAATCTCATAATACGGAGTTCGATCGGATCCGTCATCGTTAGTTACAGCGATGTCGGTCAAACGATAGCTAAGGCTTCCGACATTTGTTAAAGAAGGCGGAACATCGCTAGAAAACGCTGGGGTTCCTGAAGAATAGGCAAAGGAAACGTGATCGTCAGAAAGAAGCCCAGAAATCTCGGTAGAAGCAACGATCGGCTTGCCATCATAGACCTTGGATTCGCTTTTGGCGGAAAGGCTTAGCTGCGCTTTCGTGAAAGCGATGGATTGGCTATCCACGCTCACGCGATAGAAGCTAGTGACATCCTGGTCGGAATCATCCAAAATCCGGTAATTGAAGACCCTTTGGGCAAGCGGTTTTAGGTATTCGGTGGCCTCAACCTCGCCAACGAGGCGGTGGCCGGACACGAGCTGTCCGCTTGAAACGAAAAGTTCGTCCGAAGTTAGTTCGCCACCAATGATGGTGCCTTCATAATTCCTGTTGATATCTACTTTGATAGATATCGGTCTTTGTGTGATTGTAAGGGTTCCGACGGATTTCGAGACATCATAGCAATCCGCGTGCTCCAACTCATATTCGAACGCGTTTGAATAGGTGCCTGGCTCCGCATTCTCGGGGACATCGGAATAAATCGGTTTCAAGGCATCGCCAGTCGAAAGAACCGCCTTGCCATCCACCACTCCATATTCATTGGAATCCGCATCGGTTATCTTTTGGATTTCCTCTGCTGTGAATGGGGTTCCATCATAGACTTTCGATAAGGAAACTGAGCGAATGGCAATCGGGCGTTTCGTCACAAGAAGCGACCCGCTTTGGACCGTGACTTCATAAGAGGAAGTAACATCGACGTCATTGTCATTTAGGATCTTATATTCTTTTAACGTTTCCTCGCTGCCCGCAAGGGCCAAGGAATTATATTCGAACTCAATCCGATCCCCTTCCGCAAGGGAGCCGGAGACAATGGATGCAGACCCATAGATCGCTTCGCCATCATAGACTTTGGACTCGGAAGACGGAGCAATCGTGATCTTTCTCTTAATGACATCGACCTCTTTGCTCACGAGGTCAAACGAATAATTCTCGGTGACGTCATTCCCAGCGCCATCTTCGATCGAAAGGGAATTCACCTTGAAGGTTTGCTTCCCTTCCTTCGGATCAGTAACGTCAAAGGAATAACTCGCGATATGGTGGGAATCCGTAGGCAAAAGCCCCTGCGCAACGACGCTAGGCTCATCGCCATAACTAACCGCGTTTTCAGGAATCGTCACGACGATCGGCTTTGGCTCAATGTCAAAATAATGGACGCCACCATAAGTTGGCTGCCCAAAGGAATTCGTCGATACGGCGCGCATTTTGTAGCTTCCGACAGTCGATGGCTCAACCGACGTCCATTCATCGCTATCCCTCAACGCGAACTCAAAACTCGCCCCGCCCATGAAGGATGAAGCGCTATAGACCATGCCTTCGCCATAGACGTATTTGGCTTCCACCGCTTGTCCTTCGATGACCGCGCCTTTGCTGAAAAGCAACGCGGCCGACGCGCCTAAAACCACCGCCGTCGCGGCGGAGATGATGATCACGTTGCGGAGGAAGAAATTCTTGACCGCCGCGATCTTACGCCATTTCTTTTGATACTCTTCGTAACGGCTCATGAGATATCAAAGCTCCCTGACGTGACGTTGATTTGGTAGTTGTCCGTCGTCTCGATTGTCCCGGACACCGTGTCGCGATATACGCGGATCGTCGGGTTATTGAAGTAATGGCCGATCGCATCGAAATTCGTCGCGACGCCATCGTTGACGACGATGTATTCGCCATCGGCTAGGTCCATGGCCACGCTTTGATCAATCAGGTCAAGCCCAGAAATCGAGGTCCCGGGCGAGTAATGGCCACTGGAGGCAACGACGTTAAGGACGCGCTTGGCGATATTGATTTTTCCGCGTGGCAAAGTCACATTCGGGTCAAATTGCTGGCCGCCTAGCGAGCCTGCCCCATCGCCATAAATGACTCGGATGTTATACCCGATGGAGGCGCTGCCGTAATTCGTGCGACGCGAGAGAGGGTTATACTGAATCAAATAATATCCTAACCACCTGTTGCCAAGTTCGTTGACCGTGATTCCAACCGTATCCAAAGTTGGCGCTACCAAAGAGCCATCGTAGGTCACATTGATATCCGCGCATTTGACGGTAAAGGCGTATGGATCGTTGAGAGGTTCCTCTTCGGGGTCTTCCTCAGGCACGTCAACCGTATATTCGATTATTGGCTCGGAGGTCATCGTGTCGTGATCAGGATTCATGTCGTAGGCGATCCAGCCGACGCCATCATGGTAAACCTCGAGGTAATAGTATTCGTTCTCAGGCCCTAGGTCGCTGGTTTTGGCGCGATACCCTTGGGTCAAGCGGCAAGGAATGCCTTGGTTACGGAGCAGAAGCATCGATGCCGCGCTATAACGGTAATCGATGGAATGGCGGACGGAGGACATCAGAAGCTCGATGATAGGCTTTCTGGGGATTGCTTCATCGGAAGCGAACCCGCTGGGCAAGCGATAGCTTCCTTTGGTTAGGGCATTTTTCACTAGGAGCACGGGGTCATTGGTGCTAAGCGTTTCGGATAGTCCGCTATTCCGATCCGCCCATTCCTTCACTTCCGAAGCGATCCTATCGTCGATTCTCGTATAGATGGATTGGATGGCTTCCGCATAGAGGTCATCTGCGATTTCCGCTCGGCCAGGTTCGAGATTCAAAGGATTCGACCCCATCGGGAAGGAGCCAAAATAATAGGCTTCATCCGTTGCGTCGAAATAGGCGTCGCTAGAGGCAATCGGCAAGTCGTAGCCATTTATCCTCACTGGATATTGCGGCGCGATCGCGGCTTTCTCATCGGATTTCGGGGTCGCGTGGAAGCGGAAGGAAAGTCCGGTGTTATTCTCGTCGCCATTTTGGATGTAGCGTGAGGCATAGAATAGTGAATCCGCTGCGTCGGGGATATAGAGGTTGCTCTCAATGCGATTTTCGTAAGGCAAAAACTCCGTGCCCGAAGCGTAATCGGAATAGGATTTGAGGCGGAAGAAATGCCAGCCGAGAGACTTAGTCTCCTCATCGGTCAATTGCATGGTTTCCGGTTGGTAGAAGGGATTTCCGCCATAATTGACCTTATCGGTATTGGGGTCTTCGTTCCATTCCGCTTTCGTGCGTTTCGATGGGGTCGCATCGAATCTTTGCCAGCCATGCCCATTCACGTAATATTCGACCCAGGCGTGGCAATCGGTGTCGTTCACACTTTGAGGCTCGCTTCCCCCTTCCGACTTCACGAGGTAACCGGTGACGTAGCGCGCGGGATAGCCCATATCGCGAAGCAAAAGCATGCTCGCGGAGGCGTAATTGGAGCAAGTCCCTTCCTTGTGGTCGAGGAAATACAAAACGATATCCTCGTCAGAAGGGCAATCCATCGCGAATGGCGAATAGATGAATTCGCTGCTATTCGCCGTGAAATGGCGAAGGAGATTCTCAGGCGTGAAGATTCGATGGGACGAGCGATATTCATGGATCTCTTCCGCGATCTGCGGCGCCACTTTGCTATATCGCTTCTCCACGAATTTGCGGTATCTCGCTTCATCGTCAGCGAGGTAACTAGGAAGCTCAAACCTCGAAATATCCTCAGTCGCAAAGAAATCTAACGAATAGGTTTCGGCGTCGATGCGCCTGATTCTAGATTCGTGGGTATAAGGTATGAGCTGCCTTTCCTGAGATTCTGGGGTGAAATAAGGACCAGCATAATCAGGGGCGATCATTCCCGCGTCCGTATGGCCTTCCATGCCGAATTCGATGGAATAGGATCGATTTCCCGCATAAGCCATCGATAATCCAGGATAGAGCAATGGGGTCGCCACGAATGTCGATCCATCCCATTCTGGCGCATCGCCCATCGAGCGATGATCCGGCTCGTAGTCGCCGAAACTCGCGCTTCGAAGATACATGGTCCCCTGGTAGGGAGTCGAATAATGGAAGAGCTTCGTTGGCTCTCTATCCGGATCCACTTTCCCGTTATCGATGTGACCGCTTATGCCGCCGCTAGCATCGCCATAATAAGAAGTTTCCTCGCCATATTCGGTTCGCTCGGCTTCCATCGCGGCAAGGCTAGCAAGGATATCGGCGGGGTCGATTCCCATTTTTTCGGCGATGGCGGCCGCGATCTCAGGATATTCCTGCGCCAAGGCGATGAGCTCTTCGATCGAATAGTCCTCGAGGTCGAAATTCTCGAGGAAGGATTCGGTGAAAGCGTCGAGCAGGTCTGGATTATCGTTAAGGAGATCGATCAATTCGTCAATCTTCCCCTCCCAGTCTTTCGGATCGAATTTCGAGATGAAATTCGCAATATCTTCAGGCGTGAGCTTCGGATATGGAGACACGGTCAAAGGAAGCCTCGCCGCGTCTTCGGAGACCATGACCAAACCGATCCCGCCGGCAAGCGAGATGGCCGAAGCCAGGGCCAATGCCCCTATGGAGAAAATCTTCTTAGCCACGCGGCTCCTCCTGATCTAGGCTAGTCTCTTCTTCCGAAGAGGAACTTCCGCTCGCGGATTTCTCCGCCTCGATCGAACGCGAGATGCTTTCTTCGATCGAGCGGGACCTTTCCTCAGAAATGCTGATCGAGACGGAAGTCTCATAGGAAACGATATAGGCATCGATCTCTTGACGGAGTTCGGGATAGACTTCGCGAAGGGCTTTTAGTTCCCCGATGCTATATTGGTCGGCGTTAAAATTCTCAACGAACTGCTCGCGGAGATTCGTCCAATTCGGTTCCGGGGCTTTGTAGTCCATGGGGACTTCCATGATCTCAAGCGTCACGATGGTCGTGGCAAAAAGTGCGATGCAGCCTAAAGTAAAGGCAATTGCAATCGCGGGAAAGCGCCTATGTTTCTTGAAGTCGCTTCCGTTATCCATTCGCGGATATCCTCGTGACCGCCTTCTCGCATAGCGGCATCGCGCCCTCGCCGAAGAGGGATGACATCAGGGACAATAGCTCCCCTGCCCTTGCCCTCACCAGCGCGGGGTTCGCGGCCCCGAGCTTCCTGAGGACCTTCCTGGCCAATATCTGGTCGAGCGCCTCCTGCGCGGGGAGGCCGCAGGCGGAATAGACCGCGACGTACTTGGCCATCTGGGCCATGACGCGGTTTCCGAAGGAGACGCCGAAGACGTCGCGGAGGAAGGCGTCCAAAGAGGCGATCCTCCTCAT
>CACYCS010000122.1 GCA_902773005.1 uncultured Erysipelotrichaceae bacterium | reverse complement strand
GGGTAAGTGTAAAACTCTGGCGTATACGCTTCTTTGCGGCGGAATCAATATGCAAATTAACTATAGGCCCATCGTGCCCTTGCGGATGTTCATAACGACATCCTCGCCACAGTATTTGGCCACGATCGCTTCGGCGAATGGAATCGAGTATCCCATCGATTTGCCAGTGATGAGGTTGCCGTCTACCGTCACGCCGTCGCCCGTATATTCGCCTTTTCCGACTTGGAACCCTGGAAAGCAGGTGTAGCGTTTGTCATCGAGATAGCCGATCCCTCCAAGAATCGAAGGCGCGGCGCAAATCGCGTGCACGTGTACACCCATTTCGATTGCTTTCAGCAAAAACGCATGCACGTCCTCGCTCGATTTGAGATTGTCGACCCCTTTCTTTCCGCCAGGCAGGATCAGGAAATCGACGTTCTCAAGCTTTGCTTCCGAAAGAAGCAGGTGCGCTTTGACGATAACGCCATGAGAGGAAGTGACCTCATAACGGTCATGGATGGAGACGAGTCTAGGTTCGATCGCATGGCTGCGAACCAAAACGTCATAGGTGGTTAGGGCCTCGGTTGTCTCGAAGCCATCGGCAAGTAGGATATAGCAGTTCATGGGATAAATTATAAAGGATGGGCAAACCAGGGCAAAGGAAGTTTTCCTTATTTTCGAATTCCATCGACCTTTGCAAATCTCGTCGAAGTCAATCGAGACATGCTCAAAGATGTAGCATACGTAACAACTTCAAATTTCTCCTGAGGCTCGAAGGGCAATGAAAAGAAGCGACGCCTATCGCTTCTTTTCATTGAATTGGGTCCGTTTTCAAATAAATAGCATAAGCGCGGTGGCCGTTGAGATTTCGTTCTCTTGACTCGCTCACCCTCATGAAAGCGATAACCCGCAACAACAAGCTCAGCAATCGTCGTGGTCAAGGCAAAATTAGAAACCATCTTGCGCAAAACTTCCGAATGGCATTTAATTAATGCAATTCACAGGGGGATACATAAGTGGCGGAAGAAAAGCATTATGGCTCTGAGATTTCCTCAGTCAATTTGTATGCGAAATCATTTTGTTGCCATGTCGGCGGCGAGAAGAAGGACCGCATGGAGCAATTCGAATATCGCTTCGGTAAGGCGAGCGTTTTCTCGTACGCGCTATACGACGAACACGAATCGATACAGGATGTCCTGTTCGATTTTCGGAGCATCCAGCTCGTTTATGGCGAGCAACTCGGCGCAAAAGACGAAGAAGATGTGATCAATTTGCTTTTGCCGCATCTTAATAAAACCTATTTCAAGGCGAAATTCCACATCAATGCAACCGATGAAACATTCCTTGCGTTAGGGATCGTCTATTTCCGTGACCGATCCCGATTGCCGGAACTTTATCATCTTGGCGATATCTGGGATGACGTCTATTCGGCGTTAGATAAACTCCTTGACACGCACTATAACCGCATCAACGGAAACGTTGAGGTTCTCAAGAAAGCAGCGCGCAAAACCCTTTTGCCTTGGTTCGTGGGTCATTTCTTGGTCCTCTGCGCCTGCGTTACCGGAATCATCTTCATCATCATGATGGAAGCTGTAGGATTGAAAGTGCTTGGCTGGATCATGGCGATCCTCTTTGGAATAGGAACTCTGCTTTTGATTCCGGCGACATTTGCAAATCTCGTCGAAGCCAACAAAGGAGTTATCAAAGACACTGTACCGGCTACGACCTCCAATTTCTCCTAATGGAAGGGTGATTAACGAAAAGAAGCGACACGTGTCGCTTCTTTTCGTTAAACTAAGCTCATTTTAACCCAACAAGGCGAGTGATATGACCGTCGAGACTTCGTTCTCCAAACTCGCTCGCCCATATCCAAACGATAACCCCAATCCGGCGACCGCGGACAAGAAGAATAGGATAAATAAAGCCATTCCCACGTATTTGACGTTTTTGAAATAGACCGCGGCCAATAGGCTGATGTAACTTAGCCAGAACATCCCCATCCCCCAGCCGAGGTATACCTTGTATTCAATCTGGAACGAGTTGATCCATAGCCCTAGCCAAATCGAGGATAGCGCCGCAACGCCTAGGCTAGCGATCATCACCATCAAGGCCAAGCGCGATCCCTTCTTCCGCAGGATCAGGGCCGCGATGAATAGAAGCAAGGCAAGGAGCGCGAAAGCGATCAGCAAAATCCCAAACGGGGACATGCCGGTTTGCTTTTCTGGGGTCATTGCTTCGGCGAAGGTCATTGCTTTTTTCTATAGCGCTGGGTGCGGTCGGTCGGGCAAAGTGGGTTGCTCATCTCGATCATCTTGCGCTCAAGCGCGGGCTTCAAATAGTTTTTCTGCAGGCCAAGGCGCGATTTTAGGCCAAGCAATTCGAGCAGCTCTCCTGCACCATAGAAGACGCCATCTTCCATCGCGGCGACCAGCTTCTCAGCGTGCGGATTCGGGAGGTCGGGCTTCTTGAGGGATCTACGAATCAAGGTATCGACCCCGTCATCGATGATCTGCATGAGCGCGCCGATGAAGGGCTGACCATCTTTGACCTGAATCGATTCGTCGAAGGCTTGCTGCAAAGCTTCCTTGCGCGAATGCATCATCTTCTCGATGGGAAGGAGCAATAGGCCTTTTGAGAATTCGCCGAGCATGAGCTTGAACCAGATTTTGGCCAGCGCATGGTTCCATATGGAATAAGGCGCGATCGTGATGACCTCGTAATAAAGCATGCAGGCGAGCACGAGGGGGTGCATTTTTCCTTTGTTCTTCTTCGCGAAGGAGAATAGGCCTTTCACAAGGGACTGGACCTTGCTATTAGGAGGAAGCGGGAAATCGCATCCGTCGATCGTCCGCGACATCCTGTTCGGGACGCCTTCGGGGAAAGCGGCGGATTCGAATTCGGTTAGAAGCGATTGCTCATAAGGCGAAAGGCGCGGCAATTTCTTGTAGAGCTTGAAGATGTTGCGGGCCACGGGCACCATGGGAACTTCCTCACCGCGACGAAGTCCCCTCATCTGCGAGGGATTCAGCTCAATCCCTTCGTCGAGCAATATGAATCTCGCCGCGGTCGCGGCATCTTCATCCGTCGGTCGCCCTTCGCCCGCATAGGCGAGCTGTCCGACCTTGAAGGCGACGGAGCAGGCGTGGGAAAGGATGTCGTTATTGAGGGAGAACGTGTTTTTGTAAGGTGCTTCTACTTTTGCCATGCAACAATTTTAGTTTCTTTCGCTGACGTTGGAAAGACCATAGATGCATATTTTCCTATATATGGATTTTGCGCAAAGGAAAAGGGCGCTAGACTTCAAGCGAAGACTAATCGCCCCTTTGGTTAGCGAATTAATAGCGCGCCTTGTCGTCAATCGACTTGCGGATGATCTTCACGAACTCCTCAAGCGGGACCTCAACCTGGTCTTTCTGGCCATAGATGCGGTAATTGACGGAGCCGCTTTCGACTTCTTTGTCGCCGATGACGAGGGTGAACGGGATCTTCTCGACCTGGGCCTGACGGAGGCGATAGCCGAGCTTCTCGTTGTCGTCTTTCATCTCGACGCGGACCTTAGCGTCTTCTAGGGCCTTTTTGACTTTCTCGGCGTATTCGCCATGGGCCGCGCTATTGACGGGCAGAACCGCGCACTGGACGGGCGCGAGCCAAGTCGGGAATGCGCCGCCATAATGCTCAATCAAGATGCCGATGAAGCGCTCGATGCTGCCGAAGACGACGCGGTGAAGCATGACCGGCTCGACCTTCTCGCCTTTGTCGTCGATATAGAAGCAGCCGAAGCGATGCGGCAAGTTCACGTCGAGCTGGATGGTTCCGCACTGCCAGGTGCGGCCCATCGAGTCGCGGAGCTTGAAGTCGAGCTTCGGACCGTAGAATGCGCCATCGCCAGGATTGATCTGGTATTCGTGGCCGCTAGAGGCGCAAGCCTCGGCCAAGATGGCTTCCGATTTCTCCCAGAATTCCTCGCTTCCGATGTAATTGGATTCGGGACGGGTCGACAATACGATCTTGTAGGACAATCCGAAGACGCTATAGACCTCATCGAAGAGGCGCATGATGTTCTTCACTTCTTCTTCGATTTGGTCGAACCTCACCATGATGTGGGCGTCGTCCTGGGTGAAGGCGCGGACGCGGAATAGGCCGTTCAACGCTCCGCTAGCTTCGTGACGATGCACGTGGCCTAGCTCTGCCTGACGGTAGGGAAGATCCTTATAGGAATGGATGGAGTTATTGTAGGCGAGCATTGCGCCGGGGCAATTCATCGGCTTGATCGCGAAATCGCGGTCATCGACCTTGGTGGTGTACATGTTCTCCTTGTAGTGGTCCCAATGGCCGGAAGTCTCCCAAAGCTCGCGGCTCATCATGGTCGGGGTGGTGATCTCATAATAGCCGTAGGCGTCATGTACCTTATGCCAATAATCGAGCAAGGAGTTCATGAGGATCATGCCCTTGGGGAGGAAGAAAGGCATGCCGGGGGCGAAGTCGCTTAGCATGAATAGGCCGAGCTCTTTGCCTAGCTTCCTATGGTCATTGGCCTTGCGGCGTTCCAAGATGTCCAGGTAGTTCTTTAGGGCTTCTTCGGACTCCCAGCAGGTCGCGTAGATGCGGGTCAATTGCTTGTTCTTGCTGTCGCCGCGCCAATAGGCGCCGGCGAGGGAGAGCAATTTGAAGTGCTTGAGGTAAGAAGTGTTCGGGACGTGAGGGCCGCGGCAGAGGTCGATGAAATCGCCCTGCTCGTAGCAGGAAATGGTTTCGTTCAGCTCTTTGATGCGTTCGACCTTATAGGGGTTGTCCTTGAAGATCTCAAGGGCCTCTTCCGGCGAAATCTCGCGCCGCTTGTAGGGAATCGCCTCTTTCGAAAGCTTCTTCATCTCCGCCTCGATCGCGGCGAAGTCGTTCTCGGAGACGGTCTTGTCGCCGAAATCGACGTCATAATAGAAGCCTTCCTCAATCGCTGGCCCAAAGCCGAATTTGCAATCGGGGTAGAGGTGCTTCAAAGCCTGCGCCATTAAGTGGCTGCAGGAGTGGTTCATCATCTCGAAGCCGTCTTTGGAATCCGGCATCACGAACTCGATCTCGCTCCCTGCGGGAATCGGCTGGTTCATGTCGATGATATGCTCCTCGCCGAGCTTCACGCCGAGGGCCTTGTTCTTCTTCTCGGGATCGAGCGCTTTCGCGGCGAGGAATCCATTCGCCCCGTCTTCGATCTCGACTTTCTTTCCTTGGTATACGATTTCCATTCGAATCGCCTCCTAAATAAATAAAGCGTCCCTATTCGCATAAGGACGCTGGATAAACGCGGTACCACCTTACTTCGGACCCATATACATAAATAAGGATCCGCTCTCGCTGCCCGATAACGGGGGCTCCGCCTGACTCGTCGCCAGGAGCTCGGGAGTGGTACCCATCTTCCTATCGGGGATGGGCGTGTCTCCTTCAACGCCGGCATTATTGTAGACCCGCGGACGGAGAAATCAAGCGAAAGTAGGGCTTTGGCAAAGAAAACGTCCCCTAGAAGGTCAAATACGGCCGAAATTCAAGCGATATGTATTTATAATACATATAACTTATTGTAAAATTGAAGCGTAAGGAGGTCAGAAAAATGATCAAGACAATCCTATTCGTCGTTTTGCTGCTTGGCCTCGCCGCAAGCGTCGCCATCGCAATCCGGAAAGGCACCCAAGCCTATTCCAAGAAAGGGGCCATGCCCGAATCGAGAAAGCCGTTCCGCGCCGCGCTCATCTCCGCCATCGCGGTACTCGCCCTTCTCATCACCATCCCCGCGTCCTTCCATCAGGTCGAGACCGGAACCGTCGCGGTCGTCCGCCAGCTCGGAAAGATCGTCACCACCCGCTCCCCGGGAACCTATTTCGATTTCTATATGGTCCGCTCCTATGAGGTCTATGATACCAAGGTCCAGCAGGACAAGATCACGACCTCTGCCTATTCCAAAGACGGGCAGACCATGGAGCTCGAGGTCTTCCTGCAATACCAGGTCCAGGTCGAGAACATCATGAAGATCGCAACCGAGTACGGCAATCTCGAAGCCCTTCAGGCCCGCATCGAAACCGTCACGACCGAGAAGACCAAAGCCGTCATGTCCTCCGCCGAGGCCATGACCATCGTCCAGAACCGCTCCAAATTCTCCAATGACGTCTCGACTTCCGTCCGCGAGGGGATCGCCGACGACTACTACGTGAACGTCAAAGACGTCGTCCTCACCAACATTGACTTCACCAACGAATTCGAGAAGGCGGTTGAGGATAAGGTCATCGCCGAGCAAGAGAAGCAAGCTTCCATCACTAGGGCCGAGGCCGAACTCGAAGTCGCAAAGCTCGAAGCCGAGCGCAAAATCACCGAAGCCCGTGGCGATGGCGAAGCCCAGAAGATCCTCGCCCAAGCCGCAGCCGAGGCGGCAAGCTCCAAGATCATCGAGCTCTCCCGTTCGCTAGGCTATGATGTAAACGTGGAATACGTCTACCTCACCACCGTCGAGACCAGGTCCGATGAAGCCGATTATTCGATTGCCTCTTCGGAAACCATCTCACCAGTGAAACTCGAGGAGACCACGAGTGTCACAACCGCGCTCGTCGATGGGAAAAATGTGACCACCACGACCAAGGTAGCGCTCTCCGCGACCAAATACCAGATCGATGTCACTAGCGGCCCGGGCGCCGACAAGTTCAAAGCCCTGGTCGAAGATTACCTCGAATACCTGGCCTATCTTGAGAAGTGGAATGGCGAGCTTCCCGACGTCGTCTCTGGAACCGATGCCGTTTCCATCATCATCCCTTCGAAGTCCAATCCCTGATTTCATCATTAGAAAAATGACACTCCGTCCGTGAATTTACGCGGACGGTTTTTCTACGCGTGGTGCAGGAAAAATCGATTTGAGCGCCAGGCTCAAGCCCCAAAAAGTCGCTAACAAAAATATGTGTTTTAATTTTCAAAAAACTCAGGCAACTATATGACTTTTTTGAAGGTAAAACGCGAAAAATGCATTTTAACGTCAAAAAACTAACAAGATAGATTTAGTTTTTTGAAATTAAAATAAAGTTTGCAACGAATTGATCGCTTATAAAATTACCAAAAGAGCAGTCTCACATAAAGAGGTCATCGAGGGTCAAGGCCTGAACGTAATCGTCCGGATATCCGCCGCTAGAGGGTTCAAACACGGTGATCAAAACCGGCGCGATGGAATAGGTCGCAGGAAGAGTTTCCTTCAGCCTTGCGACTCTATTGGTGAGGGAATGATGCTCCTTTTCCGTCTGAACATAGGGCTTCCCATAGAATTTCATCTCGCAGAGATTGACGATTCTGTCTTTTCTAACGAGTACCAAATCGACCTGCGCGCCTTTTTTGTCCTCCTCTTTCGGGAAGACGAGCGAGAACTCAATGCTTGTTAGCTTAGAGACGACTAATGCCCGCTTGATCTGCTCTAGGTGCGCCGCGCAAAGATTCTCAAAAGAGGCGCCAATCCAGGAGTTTGGCTCGACGGAATCCGCGAAAAAGGACGGGTCAAGTGACCTTTTGCCTGCAACGAAATGGAGATAGAAGATGCAGAACGGATCGATCAGGCGGTACCGTTTTTTGTTTTGCGCTTCTTTGTATGGGACGTATTCAAGCACGAAATCCCCTTCCTGAAGC
>CACYCS010000121.1 GCA_902773005.1 uncultured Erysipelotrichaceae bacterium | reverse complement strand
TTCGAGCAATGATACCGCGATCGGCATGGGCATCCTCTCCGATCTTCTCGAATGGCATAAACTCGATCCCGTCGATGAGTACGAGATTCATAGAAACAACCTGATCGACAGGAATTACCAGCATAACCGCAACCCCTTCATCGATTTCCCCGAATGGGTCGATTACATCTGGGGCGATAAGGTCGGTACTGCGGCTAAGCCCTCAACCGATACCATTAACGGCTATAACTCAAGCGAGCCGACCCCGAGTTCCTCGGAGCCCGTTTCGACTTCATCGGAAGCCCACACTTCTAGCGAGACTCCAATTTCTAGCTCCTCCGAGCAGTCATCTTCAAGCCAATCGGAATTCGCGGTTACGGAGACCTACGAAAGAATTGACTCTCTCGAAGACATTACAGACGGTTCTTACGTGATTGCCGCCAAAATTGATGACGGCTACTATTCGCTTCAGACAAATAACAAACCCAGCAAGATTCCGGGTGAGGAAATCACGGTAGAAAATGATACGACTATCGATTATAGCGATGGCGGCGATTTCGCGTTCAACATTCGAAAGAGCGGGATCTACTATCTCATTTCCGAAGTTGGAGGAAGCTATTTAGCTGGCACTTCGAGCACTACTAACAAAACAAACTTGTTGTTCTCTGACGAGCCATATAATTGGGCTATCGCGAAAAAGCCTGACGCAAGCAAAGGGACGTTTTCTATTGATTCCTCATCTCCATCTTCGGGTCGCGGACTATTGTACCGCACGGATGACTATAATTATTTTGGTTTCTATTCAAGTTCCAATCGCGACAAGCCTGGATATTACGACCTGGAATTTTTCAAGTATACTCGTGTGTCATCTTATACATACGCGGAAGGCTATAAGATGGTTGCTTCTACCGCTGAACTAATCGACGGTGCAGAAGTAGTAATTGGCGGGAAAAACGAGGACGAATGGAAGCTTGCGGGCGCGCAAAAGACAAGTAATCTAAACGCTGTCGATGCCGACGCGAACGGCATCTACATAACCTCAAATAATGCCTACCAATCTTTTGAAATTGGCCTTGATTCCGGCTATACATTCAAAGACAGTTCTAACAAGTATCTATACGCTGCCTCAAGTTCAGATAACAACTTGAAAAACCAAGGAACATTATCTGACAACGGAAGATGGGCGATTTCGATATCGAATGGCGTTGCTACCATTGTTGCCAAGGGCACAAACACTCACAAATACATGCGATACAATTCTGCGAGTAGACTATTCTCCTGCTACGCTGAAGATAATTCAATGAAAGACGTCTACCTCTTCGTCAACGTCAAAACCGCACTACAGGGGTTCGTGAATTCCTATATGCATATGGATGAAACCGACAACAAAGGCTATTGCAAAGATGATGAACACCATTACTTCGATACCGCTAAAGAACAACTTCTAAAGATGGGTGATACCTATATCGAAGCGTTCCAAGGCGATCTGGATTTTGCAGACGCTAGAGCCCGTTACGAGGCTTGGGCAGAAGCGAATGCCGCTTACGCCTACACGGAAGGCAAATATGGCGCGCAAAATGCATCAAGGGCAAATATCAACGGCGATAGCCCTTGGTGGGTGACCGTTGGTATCGCCCTTATCACAGGCGCTTCCGTCATTATATTTGCGGCCTTCAAGCGCAAAAGAGCTTAGACGTGTATTCGATTTGAGTGAAGACTGATTCTTTTCAGACGGCGCCAGAAAGACTAGTTATAGGCTGGGCACCAATTATGGGCTGAGCACCAAAAAACGACGTAATGGGTACGCCGTTTTTTGGTATTTGGAGGGGAAATTACTTGCCGTCGTTGATATAGAGGATGCCAAGGCAATGGGGGCCGCAATGGCAGGAGATCGTTCCGCCTGCGGTGGTTCTCATGATGCGCTGGAAGCCTGCTTTCTTTAATCTTTCTTCAACCGCTTCAACGACTTCGTCCGGGGCGGTCGAATAGGTGATGAAGACGCGGGAGAGATCTGGGGTATTGAATTCGGTTAGGGTATCTTCGACGTAATCGAGGACCACTTTCTTCATTGGGCCACGATATTTCTTGCCGGGGTACATCTTGCCATCCCTAACGTAGATTTCAGGCTTGATGCGAAGGACATTGGCTCCGATCATGGATAGGAGCGAGCAGCGTCCGCCTTTGTAGAGGTAATTGACCGATTCAAGGGAGAAGGAGGCTTGATCGTGGGGAACTCTTTTTTCTACCATCTCCACGATCTCTTTGGTGGAGTGGCCTTCGTTAGCATAGTCGCGGGCCGCCATCGCTAGAAGCGCGATGCCAGTGGAGAGGCTACGGGAATCGATGACGTGGATCTTCTCGGGGTTCTTCGTGGCAACGGATTTGGCGTTCGCGCAGGCGGAGGAGATTTCGGAAGACAAGGAGATATGGACGATTTCGTCATATTCTTTGAGGATATTGCCGAAGAATTCCTCGTATTGGAATTCGTTGACGGCGGAG
>CACYCS010000120.1 GCA_902773005.1 uncultured Erysipelotrichaceae bacterium | reverse complement strand
GCCCGACCGTCTCTAGACGTAATGGCAGGGCTGGCTCAAGCAAGCCGCTGCGGAGAGATTCCTCGCGGACGGGAAAGTCATTCTGCAAAATAGAAACAGCCTGGATTGCCAGCGAAGCGTTACGCATTTGGTAATCCGCCGTAGTATTGAGTTCCACGTCTTTATGGCTACCGTAATCAAAATGGAAATGTGTCCCGACGAGATGGTCGAAATGATACTGGTCCACTACATAGAAAGGCGCATCCAGATCTTTCGCTTCGTCGCGGATAAGGCCTAATGATTCGTCGTCGAGTTTGCCTACAAGCGCGGGGACGCCCGGCTTGATGATGCCTGCTTTATGAAGCGCAATTTGCGATAACGTCGTGCCGAGGAACGAAGTGTGGTCTAGAGCGATGTTGGTGATGATGGCAAGGCGCGTATCGAGATCTTCGAGATTCGTCGCGTCAAGCGATCCGCCCATGCCACATTCCACAATGGCGATATCGGGCTTTACTTCTTCGAAATAGCGGTAGGCAATCGCGACACTGATCTCAAAAGAAGAGAGATGGAATTTATCGAAATCTTTGCGATTTTCCTCGTAAATCTCCCCTATTTTTTCTTCCGTGATGAATTCGCCATCATAACGAATCGACTCTTTTAATGAGAAAACCCACGGCGACAGGAAGAGTCCAACCTTATAACCTGCAGCGCGGTAGATGGATTCGAGGTAATGGGCCGTCGAGGACTTTCCATTAGTCCCCGCGATATGAATGATGGGGCAATGAGGGTCGAGGTGGCGCTTCTCTGCGTAGCGGTCCATATTCTCGCGGTCATATTCCGCGTAACGATCCTGAAGCAGACGTTGTTGAAAATCCGATGCCATAACTAATCTCCATCCTTGCCTTGTCCGCGAAGGGCTTTGCCCATCTCGCGCTTGGCGTCGCGTTCTTTGATCGCGTCGCGCTTATCATGGGCTTTCTTGCCTTTGGCCAAAGCGATCTCGACTTTCGCGTAACCGTGAGACAAAAACACTTTCGTCGGCACAACCGTCATTCCCGTTCCCGTCAGTTCGCGTTCAATCTTGCGGAGTTCCTGACGCGTCAAAAGCAATTTCCTTGCCCGCAAAGGATCGGTGTTCCAAATCGTGCCGTCTTTGTAGTTGGAGATGTGCATGTTGTTAATCCATGCCTCCCCGTTTCGTAGGGTCACATAAGAATCCGAAAGTGAGGCGTTTCCTGCGCGGAGACTTTTGATTTCAGTGCCCGTCAAGACGAGGCCTGCCACCATGAAGTCCGAAAGAAAATAGAGGAAATGCGCTTTCCTATTTTCGAGCAAAACATCACGTCCAGATTTCTTCGACATAGTCACCCTTTCTACGCGCAAGATTATACCCACAAGTGCGCGCGAGGACTAGAAGTACCTCATTAAGGCAAAATAAAACCCCGCTTCACACCAGAGAGAAACGGGGTAAGTGGCTCAGAAATTAGAGATAGTATTTGTCGAGCACTTCGAGGGTCTTCTCGTCGAGTTCATAGACGAGCGGTTTGCCCGTGGGGATTTCGACGGAGATGATCTGCTCAGGGGTGAGGTGTTCGAGCATCATGACAATGGCGCGAAGCGAATTGCCGTGGGCCGCGATAAGAACCTTCTTGCCGGCTTTGATTTCCGGAGCGATCTTTTCATCCCAATACGGTTTGACGCGCTTCGCGGTGTCGATGAGGCACTCGGTAAGCGGGCATTCGTCGATGGTCATTTCACCGGATTTGACGAGATTCTGATATTTCTCTTGGTTGCCTGGCCAGCGCTCATCATCTTTGGTGAGGGCTAAAGGCGGAACATCCGCGCTGCGACGCCAGATATGGACTTGCTCATCGCCCCACTTCTTAGCGGATTCGGCTTTGTTGAGGCCTTGGAGAGCGCCATAATGACGTTCGTTGAGGCGCCAGGAATAGAATTTGGGGACGCTATCCCATTCGCCAAGTTCGGTGAGGACATATTCCATGGTCTTGTTCGCACGTTCCAAAACGGAAGAGAATGCGATGTCGAAGGAATAGCCTTTCTCTTTGAGGAGCTTGCCGGCTTCGTGAGCTTCTTTAACGCCTTGCTCAGAAAGGTGGACGTCGGTCCATCCAGTGAAGAGGTTGCTGAGGTTCCACTCGGATTGGCCGTGACGGATGAGGACGAGTTTAATCATGTTCGTTCATAGTTCCTTTCGGTTGGTGCGTTCATTATATACGATTCGCGTGGGCACGTGCAGGCGAGTATTACTCGATGCCGTTTTCAAGGCGGAGCAAGCAAAGGGCGACTTCGGCCCCCCTTTTGCCAGCGGGGCGCTTATTTTGCCAATATTCGACGTCATGGTCGACAGCATCCGAGACAATGCGGACACACGCGAAAGGCTTGTGATAGACATAGCACGCTTCGGCAAAAGCCGCCGTCTCCATATCGATCAGTAACGCATGGAAACGTTCGATGATCACATCCTTGCCCTTTTGGTCTGCAATGAAATGGTCACCCGAGGCAATGACGCCGCGGCAAAAGCCGATATTCAAGGCAGCGCATGCTTGTTCTATTTTTTGATTTAAGACAGGATCTGCAGGGATTTCGACGCATTTTAGGCCATCAAGGTATCCATAAGGATCACCGAGGGCGCTCGTGTCCATGTC
>CACYCS010000119.1 GCA_902773005.1 uncultured Erysipelotrichaceae bacterium | reverse complement strand
TTCTTTTCATCGAGACAACCCAGACGATCGACGTCACTTCGATCAAAGGGGAATACTGTTACCTGAAAAACGAATCACATGGTGCGGTCGATTCTGTTCACGAAGCGTACTTTCATGACGGCAGCGCTTTGGTGAAAAACCTCAACGAAGAGCAATTCTCCAAAGTCGCGATGAACGATTATCTAAATTCCTATGGGGTAAATCCGTACGGTTATAACATCGAAGGCTATTCGATCTCCGGCGAAGCGATTACCTCCATTACGAAATCCGCGACGGTGACAAACGCCTTTGAAATCGTCTTCGATAACGAAAAAGCCACGAATAACGTCCGCATCCAGATGAAGGCTTTCGGCAGTTTAGACGATTACCCCGTTTTCTCTAACATCAAAGTCACGATCCACGTTCAGGAAAACTTCGCGCCTATCAAATACGTCGTTGAAGCGAATTACAACGCGAAAAGATTCGGAATCGATACCGCATGCCAGCAAAAGTATGAGGTGACCTTCTCCGATTTCGATGCGAATCCCGAGATCCCAAATCTTTCTGAGATCCGCACCCAATACGAGTTTTAATTGGTTATCAACCGAAAACGAGCCCAAGTACCCTTTAAATAATTAGGGCGTTACTTCGAAGTGCGCTTCGAGAGAAGCGTATGCTAAGCGATCAGTAATGGATTTCGATTAAGCGAATCTCAAGCGGATCAAGCATTGCTTTGATCTCAATTTTCCCGTCTTGGATGTCCGCGTCTTTGAAGTCGATCTTCGGCACGCAAATTCTCTGGAGGTATCCGATGAGCTCCTCATCCATTTTCGGGGCGTTCATCGATACCCACATATCGAAGGGGGAGCCGTATTTTTGATTCACGATGCGAGTTACGATATGGCATTTCTTGGCGGTAAAGCCAACCAAAGAAAGCGAGACGTCCATCTTTCCTAGCATTGAGAACGGAGTATACCTGTCTAGATAAGTGGTGTCGAAGGATTCTCCTGAGGCGAATAAGTGGTTGAAGTGCTCGTAGTTATAGAGGAACACCTGAACGCACCCGTGCCTTTTGCTGATGAAATAGCCGGGGCCTTTCTCAATCAGGCTATTGCCGAGGTGGTTCAAAAACTCAAAAGTGAAGTAATGGGGTTTCTTGATTTTGCTGTGCGAGAATAATCCAAGGCCCCCGTGGAATTCGTTTGCGGAAGGTTGTGTCTCTTCCATCATGTCCGTGAGCGCCCAATATCCGAAACTATTCAGCGAGTCATAGTTCTCGAGAAGGTTCTTTGCGAGGTAGCATGATTTGAATACGGTGTCGTTCAATAGGTTCCTATGCGAGACGGTGAGGTTCCATTCGGTCAGGTAGATGGGCAAGTCGTCGATTCCGATCTCCTTGAAGCGTTCCTTGATGTCGACGATGGCCTTTCCAAATGAATCGGGATCCATGTTCAAACGGCCATGGGCAGGATGGGCGGGGGAATGCAATGCCATGTTGTCTGCGACGAAGTCGTTATCGTAATAATGGATGTTCACAAAGTCCGGACGGCAATTATTCGCGTTGCACCAATCGATGTATTTGCCAATCCAAGGCTGGTAGACCTTGTAGGAAAAGATGAGGGACGGGGTTCCTACTTTGATCTGCGCAGAGTGACCTTTGACGACGTCATAGGCGATTTTGTACATCCGATAGAAATCCTCATCCTTCTTAAGCCCGAAAAGCGATGTGGTAGTGTCTGGCTCGTTCCAGACGGAGAAGAGCCAGGTTCTCACGACTCGCGAGGAATAACGGTCGATGAGATGCTCCATGAGGGCATCAATCAATTCGCCCCATTTATCAAATGATTTAGGCTCGCCGATATAGAATGGCGAAGCGTACACCTCGTGAGTGCCTGGGCCCGCTAGATCTTTGGGCATGAACGAAAACTCGATAAGGGGCTTCAGGTGAATCGAAAGAAGGAAGTCGATTACCTTATCGACGTAAACGAAGCTAAAGGAAGGCTCCCCGTACTCGTTTTCCTTATAGACGAGCATGTCGTCAGAAAGGAGTCCATGGAATTTGATGTACTCGAATCCGACGGTTTCCTGAAGCTCCGTAAGCATTTCCTGGACGTCGGAATAAAGCAACTCCTTGGCTCGTCCAACCGAGGTGAAGGTCTTGAAGGTGTGGCGGAGCGGGGCGATGACGTTAGTGACGTTGACGTTCTCCCGCACCAGCGTCTTTGCTGGAGTGGATTCGGGGGCGTGGGCAGCAAGCGATTCGCGTTCTTCCGCGGGCTGTTTCAGGTATTTGGCGAGGACCGTGAGATGGCTTTCGTACTTGCTGTCCATCTTCCTTTTAACGGAATACTCAATTCTTTCATCTCGCTCGGTGAGCGATTTCCTGTATGCGCTTGGCAGTTCCCCATATTTCTTTTTGAACACGTTAACGAAAGAGCGCGGGTCGGTGAATCCGTTGGATAACGCCACGTCCTCAATGGTTTTGTCTGTTGCAAGAAGGTCGTGCATCGCTTTGTCGAGCCTAACTTCGTTGTAATAGGCCAAGAAGGTGACGCCAATGTATTTTTCGAAGAACGAAGAGAGGTAGGGAACTGTGAGCCCGACGGCGTCGGCGACCGTTTTAAGGGATAATCCTTCGCGATAATGGGCTTCGATGAAACTCAGAATTTCACTGATCCTTTGACGGTACTTTTCTGATGGTGCTGCGCTTTCATGTGGCGCGGCAAAGTTTTTGTCGAGCTCTTTGAAAATCGAGAACATCAAACTGAGGTTCCCATATTGGTTGCCATTAGAGGATTGAGTTGCGTTTTCTTTCACTAGTTCAGCAAGAATTCTCTTCAAAGGCAGATACTTCTCCTGGTTGGAATCGGTGGCGGAATTGCAGGAAAAACGTTTTGCTATGCCGCCTGATAGCATCCCAGAAGGGTCCATCTTGAGCGAAAGCAACGTCACGCCCCCTTCGCTTTTTAGGGAGAAGGGTGTTTTTTCGTTAATCAGCAGGACATCCTCACTTTGAAGATTGCATGTCGATCCATCAAGCAAAATGCCGGCATCGCCATGGAGAACGAAAAGTAATTCGTAGTCGCTGTTCCAGCCATTGTATAAGCGATCGACATATAGACATCTAAGGGAAATTCGCCCGCCCGGTTCGTCGGGAATAATGAAATAACTGTCTTCCATGGCAAAACTATAACATAAAAAACTCCAATAATTTTAAAGATATTCAAAAAATTAATCGCAATACACAAAATAGACTCAAAAAATTAAGGAAATAAATCGATTAAGAAAAGTCATTTTTGATTGAAAACACAAATATTTGCCCAAAACAACCCAATCAGCCGAGTCGATGGCTCATTTTCTTAAAAATATAATTTATGCAATTAGCGAGGAAACAATCCTATGCCGGAAATTGAGACAAGAAAAAGAGGCGAGCTTCTGCTTGAAGTCCGCGACATCGTGAAGACTTTCGGTCCAGTGACCGCGCTGCGCAACGTGAACATCACCGTGCGCAGGGGCGATATCTTAGGGCTTATCGGCGAGAACGGGAGTGGCAAATCCACCGTCTCCTCCATCGCTGCCGGCATGCAGAAAGCCGACTCTGGCGAGATGTATTTCCTTGGCAAGCCCTGGGCCCCTACCAGCATGATCGATGCCTTGGAGAAGGGTATCGGCATGATCGTTCAGGAAAGCGGAACGATCCCTGGCATCACCGTTGCCGAAAATATCTTCTTGGGCCACCTTGAGGAATTCACTAAATTCGGAATCATCAAGCGCAAGGAATTGAACGCCAAAGCGGATGAGGTCCTTCGCGGCATCGGCATCGAAGGCATTTCCGCCTCTATGCCCATGGGCGCGCTCGATTTCCAGGCGAGGAAGCTCGTCGAA
>CACYCS010000118.1 GCA_902773005.1 uncultured Erysipelotrichaceae bacterium | reverse complement strand
TTAAAAGCTCTAATAATTTCCCCACTAGCAGTTTTTTTGTCTTCTCTATCTCCTCTAGGTAATTCGGTAACTAAATCAGGAAAAGATTCAGCTGCATTATTGCCTAGTTTTAAATTTATCGTTTTCATCATGCTTTTAACTCCATTAATTGAAATATAAAAACGGGATAAATACATTGTATTAATCCCGAATCTAGGTTTATGGCGCGCCCGAGGCGACTCGAACGCCTGACCCCAACCTTCGGAGGGTTGTACTCTATCCATCTGAGCTACGAGCGCTTAATGAAATGGTGCGCAGGATGAGAATCGAACTCACACCGTGTTACCGACTGGCTCCTGAAACCAGCGCGTCTACCGTTCCGCCACCTGCGCACGTGCATAACTATATACTCAATTCGCCAAAAAGTCGAATACCGCTTTCATCACCTTCTGGTCCTGTTCCATAAGCAAGTCATAATCGATTTTTAGGTCGAGATCTCGGTTGGTTGTGAAATAGCCGATTTCCTTGCTTAGCTTATAGAGGTAATCCTCCGCTCGCTTGCTGAGGTAGCAGTTGTGACGACGGCCTTTGAGCTTCATGAAACTCACGTTTTGGCATCCTTGCAATGCTTCTTGCATAACGTCCAAGGTAAGCTTCGCGCCGTCAGGCTTATCTAGGTCGCCTTGGACTAGGAATACCTTTTTATCGGGCCTCGCTTTGATGAGATCGATTGCGTTATCGGTAGCGTCTTTTCCATAGTGTCGTCTCAAATATGATGTAATGGGTCCCTTCAATTTGGATAAGGCAGGCGCTTTTTGCGCTACCATTTCGATCGCGGAATAGAATCCTGCGAGGCTAACGCATTTCTCGATGCGGTAGGGGTCATGGAGACTCGTCAAGGCCGCGTATCCTCCCCAACTATGGCCGACGGCGTATCTAGGGTACCCCTTCGCGTCTTCGCGCGTATCCAAATACGCAAAGAAATCCCGTTGATCTCTAGCGACGGTCGCGATGTTTTCAATCGACTTGCCACCAGAAAGCATGCAGCCGGAGTTATCGTAGGCGAATACCATATAGCCTTGCTTTGCGATCTCGGCGATTTCGTGGGAATAGGCGGTATGGCCTGCGCCGATGCCGTGGAAGAATATGACGACCGCTTTCGGGGCGACGCCGGGTACGAAGTATTTTGCGCCGCGCAAGGTATGCCCGGCCGAGGAAGGGAATTCGAATTTCTCGCATCCCTCCACCCCGTATTCGTCCGGGGTGAAATAATGCATGTGGGGGATGCCATCCCCGCGCATCGAAAGCGCTTTGCGGAACGCCATTCCGATAATAAGTTGCAGCATGGGTTTAACGAATCTTGAATAATAGCGTTCCAAGCGCGCCCAGATAATGCCCATTCGCCATCTGCACGATCATCCTGATCGTCTTTGGCTTGATGCCTTCCATCGAGAGATTGCGCAATGGAAGTTGAAGCGCTCCCTCAATCGCCATCCTGTCATTGGCGTAGTCCGGGTTGGATTCCGTGACTTCCCTCGCCTTGCGGATCAATTTCTTGCCAATCCGTGTCGAGGAGATGTCGCTTAGCGTCGAATTCTCGGTATAGGGAGGGGTCCTGGGGTCGGAAGCCAAGGTAAGCGGCCTGCCCAATAGGTATTCAAAATCGTTCTCGTATTGGATGAATCCCTCTTTGGTGAGATTGTAATAGATCGGGCAATTCTGCTTGCGCGAAACGAAGGTGTCGGGTGAATCGACCTTGAGCTTGGCGGAAGAAAGTATCGATTCGCAGGATTCGCCAACCTGAATCATATAGATGCCGCCTTCGACGCGAGGGGAGTGGGAGCCCATGTCGTAATGGGCGAAGGTATCGACGTTTAGCTGGAACTCGAACGTCTTGGTCTCGCCTGCTTTGAGGAACACCTTCCCGAAATCGATGAGGGTCCTTAGCGGTTTGAACACGTTTCCCTTTTGAGGCTCGCTATAGATTTCGACGACCGTGGCGCCATCGCGCTTGGATGTATTGGTGATGGCTACGCTCCCTTTGACGATGCCTTTGCCAGAAAGGGAGTTCGCGGAAAGGGTGATCTTCCCGTATTTGAACTTCGAATAGGATAAGCCATGCCCAAAGGGATAATTCACGGGTATTCCAGCGGTCAGGTAATAGCGGTAGCCGACGTAGATGGATTCGCGATAGGGGGATTGGACTTCCGAGCCAGGATAGAATCCGAAGCTAGGGACGTTCGCGAAGTGGATGGGCCAGGATTCCGCTAGCTTTCCGCTTGGGTTTGCTAAGCCTAGGAGGATGCGGTTGATCGCTTCGCCCCCTGCTTCGCCAGCGAGATAGGTGAGCAAAATCGCTTTCGCGCGGTCTTTGAATGGCGTTTCCACCGGCGCGCCGCAAGAAAGCACGACGACGATATTCGGATTGATGGCGTAAAGCGCGTCGAACAAACGAAGCTGGTTATCGGGCAAGCAAAGGCTCGAACGGTCATAGCCTTCCGATTCCATTTCGAGGGGGAGCCCAAGGAATAGGATGACCTTTTTGCTGGATTTGGCGAGGTCCATCGCCTCGACGTATAAGGCGTCATTGGGTTCGTCTTTCAAGGTGTAGCCAGCGCCGAATGAGACCTTAGGGTCATTGATGGCTTCAAGGAAGGAAACGGCTTTGGCATTCACCTCGCTCGATCCACCGCCTTGGAAGCGGGGCGTGCGCGCGAATTCGCCGATCACGCAGACATCGCGATAGGATTTCATGGGGAGCATGGCATCGTTTTTGAGCAAAACAAAACTTTGTTCAGCGGCCTTCAAGGCGAATTGATGCGCTTCCTCCCGAGTCCATTCGACCTTATCTTCAAGAGGGCAGAATTTCTCGAGCAGCGCGCGTACCCTATTCGAGGAATCGGTTACGCGGCGGAGGTCGAGTTTGTTGTGCTTGATTGCCCAAAGGAGATCCTTTTTGCGGTTGACGGCCCCCGGCATCTCGAGATCAAGGCCTTTGTTGTGGTTGCCGATATAATCGTTGCAGCCGCCCCAGTCGGACATGACGACGCCGCCGTATTGCCATTTGGTTTTCAGCGTGTCGAGCAATAGTTCCGTATTATCGCAGGCATAGACTCCATTGATCTTGTTATAAGACGCCATGATCGCCGCGGGGTTAGATTCTTTGACGACGATCTCGAAGGGTTTTAGATAGAGTTCGTTTAAAGCGCGCTCATCGACGATCGAATCATTGACCATGCGGAAGAATTCCTGGTTGTTGCAGGCGAAGTGTTTTACGCAGGCCCCAACGTGCTGGTTCTGGATGCCTTTGACGAAGGAGGCGGCCATTTTGCCAGCGAGAAGAGGGTCCTCGGAATAGTATTCGAAATTGCGTCCGCACAGCGGGTTGCGCTTGATGTTCACGCCTGGAGCAAGAAGCACATTGGTGTTGTTCTTGCGGCATTCGCGCCCAAGGACATCGCCGTATTCGACCATGAGATTCTTATCAAAGGAGCATGCGAGCAAAGCCGGGGCGGGGAAACAAGTCGCCGGGAGCGACTTGCCCATACCGGGGATCTGCTGATCGTTTGGAATGCGTAGACCTAGCGGTCCATCGTGCATTTCGATTCCTTTTATGCCAAGGGTTGGGATGCCCCTGACCTTCCACCAGCCATCTCCGAATAGGAGGTCAACCCTCTCGTAGAGGTTCCATGGCGTCTTCTTACTTGCGATTTTCATAACGCGCATATTATCGCCTCAAAGAGGCGAAAAAACTACTACCAACGCGCATATCGTTTATAATTGAATCAATATGAGGAAAACCATCTATTTCAAAACCGATGACTTCGTTAGGCTTGCGAGGAAATTGTCCGCGCTTGGCCTTGCGGAAAGAATCACCGTTGGCTATGCCAATGGGACCACGGCCTTCCCGAAATTCGATGAGGTGAAGGACGGGACCAAAGATCATAAGTTCGCGGTGAAAGTCGATTTCGATTCCGAACGTTGCGGGATTCATGAGTTCGTCGACGTCTATCTTGAGGATTTGAGCGAAAGGCGCGATGGCGCAATCTATTATGGCGACCTGCTCGACGCGGTCGAGGCGGAAATCGCGATTTCCGAACATGGTCTTTCGATTGCCGATATCGCGATTGAGAAATCATGCAATTTCTTCCCGGCCGAGGCATATTACCAGCAGCTTGCCCTCGAACTTCCTAAACTTGCTTGAACCAAAAAGAGGGGGGATGTATGTCAAATTTTCAGATTTTCACTGATTCTAGCTGCGACCTAGATAAATCACAGCGCTCTAACGCCAAGTTGGAATATTTCCGGATGGGCGTCATCATAAATGGAAAGGCCTACCACGCCGACCTCGACTACCAAGAATATTCCATTCAGGATTTCTATGGCTGGGTGGGCGACACGAAAAACGTCTGCAAAACGAGTTTGATCACCGCGGATGAGGTGGAATCCAAATGCATTCCCTATTTAGAGCAGGGAATCGATGTTGTTTATCTAGCGACAACGACCGCCTTGACGGGATCGCTAAACGTATTTGAGCTTGCGGCAAAGTCGCTTCGAGAAAAATATCCTGAGCGCAAGATCGTTGGCATCGACACAAAACGCGCTGGTTTGGCTCTAGGCCTATTGTGCCTTGATTGCGCCAAGATGCGTGATGATGGCGCATCCTTAGATGAAATCATCGCTTATGTGAACGAGAATAACCTCCATTACAATCTTCTTGGCACGGTCTCCACTTTGAAATATCTAAAGGCTGCGGGGCGAGTTTCTGGGGCAAGCGCATTCTTTGGCAATCTGCTCTCGGTGAAGCCCGTCATCGTCTCCGACGAAGTTGGCAACAACTACGTCGTGGAGAAGGTCAAAGGAAGCAAGAAGTCTTGGGATCGCCTATTCGAGTTGACCGCCGATCTGCTTGATCCTGACCATAAGCTCATCTACCTTGGCCAAGGCATGGCTGAGGAATCTGCCTCTTATCTGAAACAGCGATTCGTGAATGAGCTCCATGCCGAAGTAGTGGATTATTGGGTTGGCCCAATCATCGGATTAAGCTGCGGGCCAGGCGTCATTCACATTGTCTTCCGCGGCAAAGTCGCGAAGATCGAGAAAAATCGATAACACTCAGGGCAGGGCGACCTGCCTTTTCAAATCCGTTCGATACGTGTATCGATTTTCAATAGAAAACGGCACCCATTAGCCGGGTGCCGAATGAAGCTTTGATTCGCTTACTTGACGAGTTTCTTCTTGAAGTTGGTGAGCAAGACGATGCCGCCGCGGTATTTGAGGTGGACGTTGCCCTCGATAAGCGGACGGAGGTAGTCACGGAACTTGTCGCTCATTCTGGTCTTGTCCTGCATGAACTCTGCCGGGATTTTTCTTTCGGCATTCGCAACCTCGCCTAAGTCGGCGAGCTCGAACCTTCCGATATAGGGCTTATTCGAGACGCGCTTCATAACGATCATCTTGCCGGTTTCGCCATGGAGAGCGGCGATGACGGCCTCTTTGCCAACTTCGATCGCCTCGTCACGGTCATTACGCGAGAGGAGGAAGGGGTTCGCTCGCTGAGTCAAGGAGAGCTCGACGACGCGGGAGGTAATTCCGGTCTTCTCGCGGAGGGCTTCCGCAAGGGCAGCGCCAGCGCCAGAGAGCTGGGCATGGCCAAAGGAGTCGACTTCAGCGGCTTCGCCACGCTCGAAGGAGATGCCTTCGGAGATGACGACGATCGCATACCCTTTCTTCTTGAAGACCTCGCTCACGTCTTTGATGAAATCGTCGAGGACGAACTTGTTTTCGGGGAGGTAGATGAGGTCGGGGCGGCCATCGTCGGGGACGAGGTCGGCGGAAGCGGCGAGCCATCCGACGTTGCGGCCCATGGTTTCGACGATGTGAACTTTGCCTTTCTTATAGCAGGCAGCGTCCTTGGCGATGGAATAGACGGTATTGATGACGACCTTCGCGGCAGAAGCATAGCCTAGGGTGTGGTCGGTTGAGGCCAAGTCATTATCGATGGTCTTGGGGACGCCGATGACGCGGACGTCGAGGTTCAGCTCATCGCAGAGGATCGCAATCTTGTTGCAGGTATCCATCGAGTCGTTGCCGCCATTGACGAGAACATACTTTATATGGAACTTCTGCAGGTTGTGGACGATATCCATGTAGACGGGGTCATTGATGTCCTGAGGGAGCTTCCTTCTGGTGGTGCCTAGCGCAGCGCCAGGGGTCTGGATGAGGAGCTCGATGTCTTCGCCCGATTCCTCTCTGAGGTCAAAGAGCTTGCCGTCGATCAATCCTTCAATTCCGTTGATCGAACCGTAGATGTGGTCGATGTCTTCAGGATGGCGAATCGCCTCACTGTAGGCACCGAAAAGCGACGAATTGATTACCGAAGTGGGTCCTCCGGATTGAATGTAGACCATGTTCTTCATGGCTATTCCTCCTAATTTCGTTCGATATTATTGCATAGGGCGCGCGTAAAAGACTAGCGCTGAATTAACGAAATCGTAGGATTGGGCGATTTTTGTGATTAAGCCGCTCTTCCGATGGTAGTAGAAATCGCGAAGGCAACAATGGAGCAAATGACGACAAAACCCATGACGGAGGCAAACCAGATCCAGTCGTTCTTCTTGAACTTGAAGGTGCCTTTGACGAGGGCGAGCACCAAGTAGTAGCGGAGCCCCCACAAGACCAAGGAGAGGATGAACGGAGTGATGATGTTAACGCCAAACGAACCGCTGATCCCTAATGGATTGCCATAGGTGTTTAGCCCGCCAATCGCGGTTGCGATATGGTAAGCAGGGACGAACCAGCGGGGGTGGAAGCCGAGCTTTCCGGCATGTTCGCCGCTAGGCTCAGGGGCTAAAAACGAATACACGCCTGCCGCAATTGCCCCGGCAAAGAACAGGATTTGACCAGTGATCAGAAACTCAAGGTTGCCGATTGCGTTCTCGTAGCCGATGATGCGCGGATAGAATAGCGCGAAGATCAAATAGCCCGGGACGATCGGGGTGAAGCCAAGGTTGATCGCCGCAGAGAACATTGCGGTGTCGTAGGTGAGAGCTTTCGAAGGGGTGAAGCTCGTGAAGAAAGTGTATAGATTGCCAGGGATCACGGCGAACACGAATTCGAATAGCGCGAGGCCAATCAACGCATAGACGACATTTCGACCAAGCGAGATGGCGAACGAGGAAATGAAGAATTGCCCAGTGACTCCAGCGAGTAGATAGAGCCAGCCCAAAGCGACATAACCATAATTGATATATGCTGGCTCGTACATGATGTTTTCGTTGGATGGCGTAGGCAAGGGGCGCAAGCAATTGAGGGCGTAGATGCCGCTAGCGAACCAGTACATGAAAGTCGTTAAGGCCAAAGTCAAGCACAGCGTAAACAGAATCCTTTGATAGCGGAAGCGCTTCGGCTTGAACGGGGTCTGCAGATACATATCGGCCGAGCTCGCCTTCAGGCGGTAGTGGAAGGTCGAAAGAGGGATGAAGGTCGCCAAAAGCAATGCAACCACGCTTGGGAAGCCGATCATCGCGAGGTTATTCGTGCCAGGATAGTAAGCTGTTCCATCGGCGGTCTTATAGAGGGTGCGATACCAAGGGAACGACAACCCGACAATCATGGAAATCGAGCAGAAGGCGACAAGGGAAATAATGATGAGGGGCAGATGCTGCTTGATCTGATATTTGAGGTACTTCTTATTCATGGCCGTCCATCCTTTTCCTGGTTAGGAGCATTTCCATGCGCATGGTCTCTTCTTCGTCGAGGGCAACGTTTTCGAGGAGGGTGGGTTTGAATCTCATTTTGATGAGTTCGACTTCTTTCTCTCCACCGCTGATGACGAAATTCACGATGCTGCCCACCTTGCGGTAGTTCACTACGTCGATGCCAAGATCCTCAATGTCTTTTTGATTGACTTCGCTTGGGAAGATCGCCTGATATTTCATGAGGGTCGCGCCAAGATGCTCGACCTCCGCGCTTTCGCCAAGCTGGCCTTTGTATAAGACGATGAAGCGGTCGGCGAGCCGCTCAAGGGTCGACATGTTGTGTGAGGAAAGCACAAGCGTCTTCCCTTTCTCACGCTCTTCGAGAAGCTCGCCTTTGATGATGTCGAGCACGACGGGATCGAGCCCGTCGAACGCCTCATCCATCAAAAGGTAGGGGACGTCTATCGAAATAGAGAGGAAAATGAAAAGTTGCCTCTTCATTCCTTTGGAGAAAGTGGATAGCCTCCTATCGGTTGGAAGATTGAATTTCTTGAGAAGACGGTAGAAGCGTTCCTCGTCGATGTTATAGAAGCAGGAATATAGGGCGAGGATATCCTTCGCGAAGGCTCCGTTTGGAATATCCGGCGAGTCGCTTAGGAAGAAAACCTTCGCTTTGGCTTCTGCCGACGAGGCCTCATAGCCATCGACGAAGGCATTGCCATAGCTTTGGGTGAGAATTCCCGCAAGCAGGCGGAGCAAAGTGGATTTTCCGGCGCCGTTTTCGCCCACTAGGGCAGCGATGCCGGGAGCGATTTCGAGATTTAGGTGCGATATCGCATGCACCTGCTCGAAATCTTTGCCTAGATCACGGATTTCGATCATTCTAGACCTCCTAACCGATCGAGCACATTCTCGATCTCTTCTTTTGTAAAGCCCCTCGCGAGCAGTTCGCTTAGGGTTTGGCGTAGAGCCTCATCACGGTTAGTTGCTCCTTCCGCGATGAAATAGCCCTTTTTCTCAATCGAGGTCACAAGTCCCTCTTGAACGAGAATGGAAAATGCGCGCGCAGCAGTGTTCGGATTGATTTTCTCCATGAGCGCCACTTCCCTCACCGATGGCAAAGGATCTCCTGACTTCAAAGCGCCGGAAAGGATCAGCTTCCGATATCGGGAAGCGATAGTGGTGTATACAGGCTGTCCGTTCATTCCCATGTCTATATTGTGTATTAACTGTATTAATTATGCAAGTGTATTAACTGTATTATTCAAAACGAAGCGAAAACCGTTTGATTTCGCCTTATTGAAAAACGGGTCAAATACTTGGCTTAGCGAAAGCTCGACAAAGCCTTTTCGATTAGACTCCAATAAGCTTTCAAATCGACGTCCACCGCGACTTGGATTTTCGAATCCGACGAGGGCGTGCACACGGTTTCGCCATAATGCTCGCCTTCTTCCAACGCGATTCTCACATCCATCGGCTTAAACGTCACGATGCTTTCGTCCATCATGGAGGCGATGGTTAACGGGTCGTGAAGCGGGCCGGCGGGCAACCCGAACACCTCATTCTGCGTTTTGTTGAAGAACTTCATAAGGGCAATGAATAGCTTCGCTGCCGAGGTATCGACTTTGGACATCTGCTCCATGACGCTAGGGAGAACAAGGGCTTTCCTCGTTACGTTAAGGCCCACCATCTTCATTCTTAGCCCTGCTTTGAAGCAAATGTCTGCCGCATCAGGATCAGCTAGGATATTGAATTCGGCATATGGGGTAAGGTTGCCGCCGCTAGTGGAACCGCCCATCAAGACAATCTCGTCAATATGGGATTTGATTTCGGGGTACTTGAGAAGCGCTGTGGCGAGGTTTGTCATCGGCCCGGTCGTTACGATTGTGATCTTTTCGTTTTGCAGCGCGACATCTCGGATCAATAAAGCTGCACTGCGTTTGTCATAATCTAACTCGTATTCAGGGAATTCGAAGCCATCGAGCCCACTTTCGCCATGTATTTCTCCGCAATTGAGTCGGGATCGAACTAACGGATTTTTGGCGCCTGACGCGATAGGGCAGTGGATGCCGAGAAAGCGAGATACGTTGAGTGCGTTCCGCGCAGTCTTCTCAAGCGTTTGATTGCCGCTCACAACCGTTAAGGCAAGCAGATCGATGTTTTTGGCAGCCCCACATAGAAGTATGGCAATCGCATCGTCGTGCCCGGGGTCGCAATCTAAGATAATCTTCCTTTTGTCCATAGCAGAAGTATATGGGCGATTCGGGTGAAAGTTAATACATGCCCTGTCTCTTTTGCGAATTTTCGCACTCTGCTGGAAATGATATTGACGGCTCTAACATGCGCGCATAGAATAGCCTCGCTCGTTATTAGCGGCACCTATGGCACCAACGACGCCAATCGATCCCTTTATTTGGCCGATGCGTATCAATAGGAGGTGCAGTATGAACGAGCTGGTACGGACCGAGACCATCGCCCGCAACATCAAGCGCCTTCGTCTCCGGCGTCATCTCTCGCAGGTGGCGCTTGGCGAGATGCTTGGTTACTCGACGAGGCAGATCCGCCGTCTGGAAACAGAAGGCACTGTGTCGTTGGAGGTGATCAACCGACTTGCCACGGCATTCGGGGTCTCAGCGGCAGACATCCTATTTCGGTAGGATGTTTTATTTTCGCCAAAAAAGCGGACATTTTATGTCCTTGTATCTTTCTCTTTATTGGTAGTATGATTTTGCCCGTGGCCCCAAAGGCCACACACATACCGACATCTCGGTGAAGTCATCTTGATGATGGCCGAGGCAAGGCTGGGCATAAGGCACTGCGTGGGATACTGCGCGGCGGTCGAAGACCCTCAGGCAACAAAAGGGTTCTCGCACGACAACGTGCGCTCCAGCAATTGTCGCATTGGGACGTTGGAAGTAAGCGGTGGTTCGTCAGCGGTGACAAGAAGCTCTGCAGAAATGCATCTCGCGACGAGGTACGGGCCTGAGAAACCCGATACCTGCGCTCTCAAAGGAAGCCGACGACTTGAAGCCTGGCGACAGGCTATAACTGATGAACCAGCACCTCAGCGGAACGTCGACTTTCGGATTAGGGTCCGACGATCAAAGTCAAAATGCTGAACTCCGTGTAGGCTGGAAGGTTCTAAAACGCCTTCCCATCGTTCGCCCGAAAGGGTCATTCCGGAAGCTTCGGGGTAGCTCCCCTTTGCTCAGCCCGGCGTGGATGTGCGCGAATAACCAGGACGTTAACCTTTGTAGGATGAAGGTCCGTCGGAATGTGAAAACCAAAGATGCGGGCAACACCGCATTTTTTGTTTGGTTTGGGCGTCATTCGGACAAGATCTTTTGATACGCTAGCCGCAGCTCGCCGTTTGCGAGCTTTATGACCCCGCAATACTGAAATCCCGATTTCTCAAGCAAATGCCGCATTACCTTGTTGTCCTCGTGGGTGTCGATGCGAATGTTTTTCGCGATGGACGCGCAGAAGGAGACGGCGCAGGATAAGATTCCATTCGAAGTACCATCGCTAGCGATTTTGTGAATCGTCACATAAGGTTCGTCGTTCAGCCATTTCCCATTGATCTCTACATAGGTTGGATCGATTCCCGGGACGGCCGAAAATGTTCCAACGACCTTGCCGCTTTCTACAACGACATAATTCACGCCTCGGGAGATATCGGAAACAACTTCATCGAGATTTGGCTTATCGTCCCTCCATTGATTCGGATTTCCGTTTGCCTTCATGAATTTTCTGGCGCAATCATAAATTCTTTCGAGTTCGCCTAGATCTTTTGTGGTGGTGGGGCGGATATTTTTCATGGAAATATTATAAGACAACCAATTTTTCGCATTGCCCTTTTAGCACTTTTTTGGCAGTAGGTGGCGTTAAATGTCACTGGCACCGGAGATTGCCAACACTTTGCGCAGCATCGCACGCAATTGCGTGTATGTGAGCGTCTGTGCTTTGTGTTATCATCTTCTAAACAGCGCCAAGCGCGAAAGGAAAATACATATGCCTTTGTTTACCGATGTGATTGAGCTTCAGATGAGGGATTCTCGAAACAATGTCGTCGAAAAATACGAATTCGACATCAAGAAGCGCAATGTCCAAATTAAGATCAAGCCCGGCTATGACGCACTCATCAACGGCGTCGAGTATTCTGGAGGGAAAGTCGCGGAGTTCTCGAAGAAATCCTTCGGCGACAAGGTTGTGGCCTACGTCTATCAGGGGAACCGCCGCTCGGACCAGATCGTCATACCCTTCTTTGCTGGGCAGCACGTCGTCTCGCTCGATACCAACCGCACCGCCAAAGTCAAATTCGCCATCGTTGGGGAGGCTTCGGTCGAAATCGCCAATTACGAAATGATCTGCTCCTATTTCGGCGCAACCGTCACGATGCCCGATATCGAACGCCGCCTGAACGAGGTTTTCAAAGAGCCATTCAGCACTCAAGCGACCGCGGCCGCGAAGATGCATATCAGCTCTTCCTCAACCGACGTCGAGCTCTATTCCGTCCTTCCGGAAATCGCTAGGGACACCGCTAGAGGCTCAGCTACCAAGCGCCTCTTCGATATGGGCTTGGCCCTCGGGGCGCGCGGAATCTCGATGCGCCTTAATCCCATTGGCGATTCCAACGCCGTCATCGACCGGATCAACGAGAGATTCAACAACGCCGCCCTCGAGCAGTTCGACGATGCGAAGATTGCAAAGCTCCGCGAATGGGAGAAAGAAGATCGCGACGCCGCGAACCAGCATGAGATTGACATCATCAACGCGAACAACACCTCGACGACGAATCAAAACAATTCGAATACCTACAATTACAATGGAGACGTCCCGCAAAACGCGGGAGAGAATGCCGCCCCGAAGCCCAAGCGCCACTTCTGCCCCGATTGCGGCAGGGAACTCAATGGGAAAGAGAGCTATTGCCCCGATTGCGGAAGCAAAATCACTAGGTAATAAAAAGGAGGACCAAAACAATGGGTTGGTTAAAGGATCATAAAGCCAAAAAAGAGGCCGAACGCAAGAAAGAAGAACGGAAGGCGGAAATTCGCGAAATGACCGGCTCGGTCGTCCAGCAGAACCAGACAGGAAAGGCGGGCCGCAAAGAAGGCGAGCGCCGTCAGCTCGATGCCCAGCGTGCCAACGAGATCAAGAAAGCCATCGATAAGAGGCTTCGCGAATTCCAAAACGAATGCCGCCTAAGGGATTGCGAACCCGAGGCTGAGGAAATCATTTACGAGCAGCTCATTCCTCAGGTCTCCTCGGTTCGCCTTGAAGGCGATCTCGATGACGCGGAGACCGTTGCGAAATTCGTCTTAGATAGCATCGATATGGTCCTTCTCGCCATTAGGCAAGGCGACACTTATGCCGCCGTCATCGGCGTTAACTTCATCCAGGAATGGCTTGCAAAGCTTGCCACGCCAGGATTCTCGCAGCATTTCGCCGACCCGAACTATGTCAGAGCCTGCAGAGACAAGCTCGAGCTTCAGATTCGCATCGAAAACAACGAGCGTCTCATCGAGGCAAATCGCGCGGCCGCGGCGAAAATCAAGAAAGATTTCGAGGCAGGCCGCGTCACAGGCACTCGCGCGCAAAACGAAATCGACAAGATCAAAGCCAAAAACGCTCTTCTCAGGCAGCAAAACGATCCCATGCAGAAACAGCTTGCAATGAAGGAGCAGGTCATCAGCAAGACAGAGATGGTCCAGATTATGACTTCTGCAGGCAGCGCAAGGTTGGGCGATGACATGGGTACGGTCATCGATCAGGTTGCCGATGTTACCGATGATCTCAACCAGGCCTCAAAGCTCATGGATAAACTCACCCAGAACGATACCGCGTCTTCCAGATCGTCCATCACCTCGTTCAACGACAATTCGAATTCTATTTCGTCGGATGAGCCGGCGACCCTCGATCTGAGCGGACTCTGATTCAAGGAGGCTAGTCACTATGTTCGGAAAGAAGCAACCCCCGCTAGACAAAAACGAAATCGACCACAAGTTCCGTGGGACGATTCGCACCATCCAACGCTCCATCGATAATTACGAAGAAAAGATCCAAATTGAATTCGACAATGCTGTCAATTACCGCAAAGCTGGCAACATCGACGAAGAAGCGCGTTGCATGAGGAAGATCAATCGCCTCATGGCCGCTAAGATCCAGAAAGAGGAATTCCTCGATAACGTCGAAGCAGTGCATGAGCGGATCGACGATATGCTCGATCAGGCCGCGGTTTCGCGTACTTTGTCCGAGACCTATGCTGGCATCGATAACCTTATCGATTCCCGCGAAATGAAATCGATCATCAACCAGCTGAATGATTTCAACAAAGCCTTCACCAAGGCCGGCAATACCATGGATGCATTCATGTCGACCGTAGAAAGCAGCGTCGCGAAAAACGATGCTGCCCCAACCTACTCGGCAAGCGTTCAGTCGATGCTTGAACAGCGGATGAAATCGATGGAGCAGCGAATCGAGGAAAAAGTGGAGCAGGAGCAGGCGGAAGCCTCGATGTTCCAACTCTGAGGCTAAGGAAATTCCATGGAAAGCATCAACAGCATGCGCAACCGCTTCATCGATCTTAAGAAGCAAGCGGAGACTGCTTTGTTCAGCAAGAATTTCCAAGCCGCCAAAGAACGCCTTGAAAAAGCAACCGAGGTTTTGCGCGACCTCTACCAGCGCGATACTAATCCCCGCAACCGCGAGGACTACATCACTGCGATGAACAACCTTAAGGTTCAGCACGACCGCTGCCTCGACGAGCTTGGCGAAGGCGGGAAAAAGATACGCGTAAATGCCAGCACAATCCAAAAAAAGGAAAGCGGGGGCGCGAATAAGCCCGCCGTCCAGAAATCTTCCAAAGGCGAAGAGGAAGACGATGGCATCGTCTACGAATTCAATGGCATCAACGTCAAGAACTTCCTGACTCAGGAAGCTCGCAGCAAAGTTACCTTTGCCGACGTCATCGGAATGGAAGAGGAAAAGAAAGTGATTCGTCGCGAGCTTTTCCTCACCCCCGAGCAGCAACAGCGCAAGGTTCAGCTCGGCCTAGAGAACAAGAACTTCATACTGCTTTATGGCCTTCCTGGCACTGGCAAAACCTTCTTTGCGATGGCGTTATCGAACGAGCTCAGTTCCTTCTCGTCGAAAGACATCCCGTTCTTCTCTGTCCTATGCACCCAGCTCAAGGGATCGCTTGTAGGGCAGACCGAGAACAATATCATCGCCCTGTTCGAGTTCACGAAGCAATTCGAGCGCTGCGTCCTCTTCATGGACGAATTCGATGCGATCGGCATGTCGCGTACCCAGGCCTCCAATGACCCAACCGCGATTCCGACCGTCAATACCCTTTTAACCCAATTATCCGGCTTTTCGTCCAACCCGAATCTTCTGTTCATGGCTGCGACGAACTGCCCTTATAACCTTGATGGGGCGCTACTTTCAAGAGCCGCTCTTCGAATTGAGGTCCCCCTTCCTTCTAGCGCCGTCCTCGAGGCGCTGCTTAAGCGCAAAATCGGAGCCCATGTCGACTCTAGCGTGAACCTTGAGGCTTTGGCGAAAGCACTTGCCAATGCCCAATATTCCAATCGCGACGCGAGCAACTTCATCCAAGCGGTTCTCAGCGAGCTCTTCGATCTCCAAATGGCCGATCCCTCGGTCGAGAAGATCAATATGAAAATGGTGAACGCTGCTTTAGGCAAATCCAAATCCTCCATCAAGCAGAACGAGGTCGCCCGGCTTAAAGCTTTCAACGAGCAAGGGTTCTGATGACTTTTAATACAAAATAATAGGAGCATAAACCAATGAATGAAATAAAGCGCAAAATGAAGATGATGGAAGAGAAAGCTGAGGCCAAAGAGGTCATCAAGCAATTCGATTCCGTCATCACCAAACTCGACAATGGCATCGCCCAGTGCCGCGAGAAAGCCAAAGAGGCCCTTATTAAGCGCAACGACATGAACGCATTCAAGATGTTCGGTCGCTCGATGAAGTACTATTCCAACATGAAAAACTCCATCGAGACCATCAAGTGCCAGTTCGAGAACTATTTGATCCAGGTTGAGGTCGCCGGAACCTTCGTCGATCTCAAAGGCGTCCTTGGCAAAACCGCCAAGATGATGAACTCGATGCCTTCCCTCCAGAAGAACAGCCGCGATTTCATGAAGTTCAAGAAATCGATCATGAAAGGCCAGATCTCCATGGATTCCATCAATTCGATGATGGCCAACATGGATCCCTCCGCCGATTCTGAGATGACCCAGGACGAGATCAACGCCCTCAAGGACGAGATCATGATGTCCACCGGCGCCGGCAAGGTCACTGTCGATAACACCGACACCAATACTTCCACCGGAACCAAGCAGGCTGCTGCGCCTCAAGGCGATTTCTTCGAGGAACTCGATATCTAATCCATGGCTTTCGATTTCCAAACCAAGCTCAAGACATACGAATCCGCTTTGGCCAAAACCAAGGAATCTTTTTTGGCTGGCGACGTGCCAAGCGGCTCGATGTTCTTGACGAAAGCCATCGAACTTTCCGCTGAGCTTGCCGCCAATTCCGCCATCGATGAATTCAAAGCCCGCTTCTCGACCGAGAACGCGCGCCTAAAGAAAATCCAGTCCGCCGTCAAAGCGGGCAATAATCCATTCCTCAAAAAGCAAGCGGCTCCCGTCGAAGGTGGGTCTCCTGAGAAAGAAGGGAATGGCAATGGCCAAGGGAAAGAAGAATCGCAGCCGACAGGCTTCTTCAAGAAGGACATCCCTTCCGTCACGTTGGCCGATGTCGCTGGGCTAGAGGAAGTGAAACGGGAAATCCGATTGAACGTCCTCCTCCCTTTGCAAAACCCTGACCTCTATTTCCGTTACAAAGACGAAACCGGCAGCCGAATTTTGATGTACGGTCCCCCTGGATGCGGAAAATCTTTCGTTGCCGAATGCATCGCGGGCGAACTCAAATGCGCCTATGCCGTCTTAAGCGTCGCCGACATCTTGGACAAATACGTCGGCGAAGCCCCAAAGCGCGTCAAAGCGATTTTCGACGAAGCCGAGAAGTATGATAACTGCCTTCTCTTCTTCGACGAGATCGATTCCCTTGGCGCGAGCAGGGATAGCGATGAATCGAGCCACACCAAAGACGTTTTGACCGCCTTCTTGACCTGCATGTCGGGATTCAAACCGAAAGGCAAATCGCTCAAAGTCATCATCGCCGCCACCAATAGGCCTTGGGCGCTTGATAGCGCGCTCATCCGCGGCCAACGTTTCGATACGCAGCTTTACGTCACTCTCCCAGATGACGAAGCGAGGCTATTCTTCGTGAAGAAAGCGTTCAAGAAGCATCCTGAACTCATCGAAGGAAGCGATCTGACGCCGCAATACATGGTAGAGCGCCTAGAGGGATTCTCGGGCGCCGACATCACGACGATCCTAGCGAAAACAAAAGATAGCGCGCTCGCACGTGCGCTAGAAGAACGCCCTGTGGAAGGCTATTGCAAGGTCACGAAGGAAGACTTCGACAAGACCGTCGACAATTACCGCAACCCGATCACTCCAGACTCGTTGCTCCAGTTCGAGGCGTTCAGAAAGGGCGTCATATGACTAGCAATGCCGATCTTCTCCGCGATGCGAAATCGCGCATCGCCCGCGGAGACCTTAAAGGTGCCGTACCCTCTCTTGAGAAATTGCTCCGACTCCTCAAGATGGATTATGATAACAACATCAACCGCGTCCAAAGCGGCAAGGCCTTCAACTCGCTGCTTCAGGTCCGCAAAGAATGCCTTGCCGGACATCTTAGCGATGCTTCCTATGCCTTGCTGAAGCTTCCGGTTCCCAAGAAAGCAGAGCCGGAGCCTAAGCAAGACGATGACTTCTGGAACATCAAGAAAGACGGCTCCAAGGCAGAAGATCAAATCGCTCCGACGCCAGATCCTAAAAAAGAAGAGGATTCTAATCAGCCGAGAAAAGAAGAGAAAGAAACCACTCCGGAAGAGGATATCCTTAATGGCAATGTCGGCGCCCAACAGGCGACCCAGTTCCGCTGGGATTCGATTCCGACCGTCACCTTCGATGACATCGCTGGCCTCGACGAATGCAAGGCGATGGTCGAACGCAAGGTATTGCTGCCATTGCTCCATCCCGAGATGATGGAGGGCTATGTCAATAATGGCGGTGGAGGCGTTTGCCTATATGGCCCGCCTGGAACCGGCAAGACGATGATTTCGGCGGCAATCGCGAACCGCATCGGCGCCAAATTCTGCTCCATTACTCCTTCGGATTTGCTGCAGCAGGGCTTAGGCAATACCGAGAAAGCCGTGAAAGCCCTCTTCGCCGAGGCGCGCTCCTTCCCATGCTCCCTCATCTATTTCGACGAGATGGATTCCATCGCGCCAAAGAACACGAAGTCCACCGCGGCAAGGCAACTCCGCTCCGAGTTCCTCGCCCAGCTTCAAGGCGTTCAGGCGTATGGCAAGCAAAACGGCAACATCCTCTTCCTAATCTGCGCAACCAATAAGCCTTGGGACATTGATAGCGCATTCCTCCGCCCTGGTCGCTTCGGCACCCTGATCTACGTCGGTTTGCCCGATGATGAAGCAAGGCGTTACATCGTCACCCACCGTTTGGACAAAATCCGTGAAAAGGGCCAGGTCGATGTGCGCGACGACATCGATATCGATGAAGTCGTCACCAAGACAAAGGGCTTCAACTGCGCTGACGTCAGCAACCTCATGAACTTCGTTGAGGAGACATCGGTCTACCGCGCTTTCAAAACCAAAGAGAAATACATCGATAACGAAGACTTCCTCCTTGCGCTCCGCAAGATTCATTCGACCGTGCAAGCTTCCGACATCGAGAAACTTGATGAGTGGCGCAAAGAGAACGATGCTCCGCTTGCTGGTGATGAGGAGGAAGAAGAGATCATTCCCATCGCTGACCTAGCGAATCAAGAACCTTCGGAAGACGACAAAGACTTCGAATTCGAAGACACGTCCCTCGCGATTTTGAATATCGCGGGCGATGGAGTGGTGGTAACTAAGTACCGCGGAACCGCCGCGGAAGTCAATGTCCCTTCAACTCATGACGGCAAGCCCGTCGTGGCGATTGGCCCGAAGGCGTTTGTCCAAAACAAGGACGTCGTATCCGTGCATCTATCAGAAGGCATTCGCCTTGTCGGCGGGTTCTATGGCTGCAGCTCGCTTAAGGAAATCAATCTCCCTTCTAGCGTCGCGGTCATCGCCAAAGAAACCTTCTCCCAGTGCCTTGCGCTCGAAAGGCTATCGCTTCCTGCCGGATTAAAAGACATCGGCGAACTTGCGTTCTACATGTGTTCTGCGGAGATTTCGTCGGAAAGCCCACTGTATCGCGTTGATGAAGCAGGGGTCCTGTTCGACCGTCATCAAAGCCGGCTCATCCGCTACCCGCTCCTAAGCAAAGCCGAATCCTATGCTGTTCCTTCTTCCGTGAATGAGATCGATCCATTCGCGTTCGCCCATTGCGATTCGCTTAAGGAAATCACTTTGCCCGAGGGATTATCTAGGATCGGTCAAAGAGCGTTTGAAGGATGCGCTTTCCCCACGATTCGAATTCCTTCAGGAGTTGAGCTCATCGCTTCCGAAGCATTCGCGCACGATGGTCTTACGATCGTCTGCGACGTTCCGACCAAACCCGATGGCTGGGCCGATGATTGGAACGTCGGCGCGGAAGTCGTTTGGGGTGGATCCGCCTCGGATGATTTCTTCAAGGATCTTCCGCCGCTAGACTGATTCAAACATCCACTGAGCCTGGAGAAATCCGGGCTTTTAATGTTGGCGTGACCGTAGATGTCACCGTGATTCCAATTCGTTCGAAAATCGATTGCGCTCGCCCATATGCGCGCGCGATAATGAACCCAGCAAACGAGTATATTCGATATTCGCTACATAGGAGCAACCAATATGGATGTCAAAGAAAAGTGCCCAATCTGTGGTCAAAGGTTATTTATGGAAAAGCTCGACGGAAGTCGTGTCTGCGCAAATTGCGGTCACTTAATGTCTGGTGGCGCAGCCGATATGAAATTTGCTTCCTCGAAATCGAGCAAGCCCGCAAATGAACCCACTGGCGTCTCTTGCCCCCAATGCGGATCTCAGATGAAGCTCGTCCGCCACGATACCGACGGCACATCGCTTTACGAATGCCCAATCTGCGGGCATAGCGTGCGCAATAAGCCCGCTGCAGCCCCCTCTTCCCCAGCGACACCTACGACGGATAAGAAGGGGTTGGATGGCCGTGAGATCTTCAATATAGCCAAAAGCAACACGGTGGAAGTTGTCTGCCAAAACGGCAAAATGCTAAGCCTTGGCAGCGGATTCATCTTCGCGAATCACTATATTATGACGAACGCCCACGTTGTTTTTGATGGATATGGCAGAGTCGAGAATCCGCAGCCATCCAAGATGATCACCGTCAATTATAAGAACGGCAAGCCGATGAACGCGTCATTCGTTTGCGGCCTCTTGGTCGAGGACATGGCAATCCTTCGCATCGAAGAGCCAACCCCGAACATCGCTAAGATCGCCAAGAATATGCCTGAGACCGGGGAAGCGCTCTACGTCGTTGGAAACTCCAACGGCGAAGGAATGTGCATCTTGGAAGGCATCGTCTCCGACCAACTCCGAGAGCGCTATGGCTTGCCTTACATGATGCTTAGTGCCATCGCAGTCCATGGGAATTCCGGCGGACCCGTCTTCGATACGAGAGGCGAAGTGGTGGGCATATTGACCCAAGGCCACGCAGATTCCGTTGCAATGAATTACGCGATCCCTATCCCACGTATTCGCGCCTTCCTAGAAAAAGCGTCCAGAGAGCTGAAAATCAATTTCCGCCTTAAATGAGGAAGCATTACGCCTTTTGGGCGAAATTCGAAATAGAGAAAGAGGATCCGAAATGGATCAACGTCTCCTTTCCTGACATCATTGCAGGCGTGACCTGCGGCTTAGGGATGGACGATGCGCTTTATATGGCGTCCGATTTGCTGCGCCTTATGGTGATGGATGCGCCTCATCAGGTATTTGGTCCAACTCCCATCGAAAAGCTTCGCGAAGAATATCCAGGAAGCGATTTCCATCT
>CACYCS010000117.1 GCA_902773005.1 uncultured Erysipelotrichaceae bacterium | reverse complement strand
CATCGTGTTGTAGATGAAGTGGGGCCTCATTTGTAGCACCGCGATGCTCGCGCGCTGATCGGCGATCTCCCGTTGCTGACGGAAATATTGGCTGACTTGGTCCGATAGGATGATCCCGAACATCGAAAGGGCGCTGATGGATACGGAGATGACGATAAGGAGGAATACGTCCACAAACGCTTGGATGGCCATCGCGACCAAAAGCGGGAGAAGGTAAACGAGGAAAGCGATGAAATAAAGCCTTCCAAGGGGTTTCCGCCTGCGAATGATTTCGAAGAGATTCAAGGCGATCAAGGCGAATAACGGGACGATCAAAACCCAATAGAACGTGCCGCGGATGAATTGGTTGTCCTGCGTGAAATAGTAGATGATATCGGTGAATTGGGTGATGATGAGCAGGATAAGCAACGAGGCGTATAAGGCAAGGGAGAGATAAAACGCGGCTCATAGACGGCCGTGTATGGACCGAAAGGCCTTTTGACGGGCATATGACGGACATGGAGCCTAGAATCCGTTTTGTTTTTGCCCACGATAAGTTCGGCGGACGCCGGAATGTCTACAAGTTCACGGGAGCTTTTAAGCACATCGAAATTCGCGATGACGGAACCCGCGTATTTGAGATCGTCGATGAAAAGGTTCCAATCAAAGGAAAACGGGTGGACACCTCTTCGCTTGGGAGGCTCCTTATTTGCAACATCGCTTATATGAAACGATATGATGGGATCACGGGCGACGATTGTATCTTGGGCGGCGGTGGGAAATACCCAACGAAGAACAAAGATGGCGGCGAGAAGTATAACTTTCACATTTGCGAGGATGGCATGGTTCGAGGCTTCGTGGAAACGCTCTATAACGATATGGCAAATCACATTGGCGAGCTCGAATATGCAAAGGATATCCATATCGAGAATATTGATCCGTCTTTTAAGGGTGTCGATGTTGCCACCGGAGTTCGCGTCGTATTCATTTCCAAAGGACCTGGTTACGATAAGAATGTAGTTGTTGGCTGGTATGAGAACGCGAAAGTCTACAGAAAGCGGCAGTCAAAGGATGGAAAAGCGGCATTTAACATTGAATGTAGCCCTTCCGAAGCGTTTCTCATTCCGGACTCTGGACGAGATTTCTTTTACCCAAAGAAAAACCAAGACGGAACATACAACTTTGGGCAATCTAACATTTCTTATCCAGCGTTATTCCACCAAAGCGCAACTTTTGCTTTGGCCTCATCGTTGATTGATTACTTGGATAAGAAAAGATCACAAATACAACCCTTATCGGAAAGCAAGGATTAGCGAAAAGAAAATAGCAAAATATCGGTGGGTAGCACTCCCATTTTGTTTTTTCATTATTATAATAATGTCGTTCAAACAGGTAGACCACGGGCGGGCTGAGTATCCAGCGCCTTATCCGATTAGAAGTTGGTAAATGGCTGTTTGGGCCGATAGCTCGAGTGTTAGGGGCTATTGATGCGGGAAGTATCGCCCAGCCGTCTAGCAGATGCCTCCGTGTCACCCTCCACCGTCTGATGTGGAACAAGGCGCGGATCAAACGCTGCGGTAAGCTCCGCACGGAATGATTATTCTGAGCATGTGGCCGTCACAGGAATGACGTAACACCAGCTGCCATTGTGGATAGCATCCAGGTTGGTAGCACCGGTGTTTTTCGTCAAGGTGATGGCCTTTTCTAACCCTTTCGGGAAGCACTACAAGTTTTCAGATAGGAGGTAAGAACATGACTAAAATCGGCGACAAAATCAGAATCATTCAAATGGATGGCGAGCCCAAGTACGAGGGAAGGGAAGGCGTTGTCAAATTCATCGATGACCTTGGCCAGCTTCACGGCACCTGGGGCGGTTGCGCGCTCATCCCCGGAACGGATCAATTTGAACTTGTCCAAAGAGGCGATTCATTATGAAAAAGGTGAAGTGGCATTTCCGTTACAACCTGAAGAGAAAAATCGCCGGGATGGGGAAGGGGAAGCATCCTTCCCTCATCGTCGGCGAGACCGAAGATGGCAAAGCCTACGTGAACATCGGATTGACGAAAAGTCCAAAGCGTGGGCACCACAAGAATGTGAAGATCCACAACCCGCAGGACTGGAGCCAGGATTCCTATTTGAGGGACGACGTCAGAATCGATTCCAAGGAATATCTCAGCGAGGTTCT
>CACYCS010000116.1 GCA_902773005.1 uncultured Erysipelotrichaceae bacterium | reverse complement strand
TTAAACCCCGCCTCGCGGATGGAGTGGAGCAGTTCGTAGGTATGGTCGTTCATCGCTAAGTATAGATTCAGAATGCATTTCATTGGGCACGCCTCCCTTTCGGGCGACAATTGTAGCACCTTCTTATAGAAGCGGTTCAATTTTCGACAGCCAAATCGTTTGCGAAGGGCCTTCCCGTTCCGTAGAATGGACCAATAAGCGAGGAAAAAACATGAACGTCTACGATTTCTTGATCTATAAGCCTAGTGGCGAAGAAGTGCCCCTCAAGGCATTTGAGGGCAAGGTGCTTCTGATTGTGAACACCGCGACCGGATGCGGGTTCACCCCACAGTATGAAGCACTCGAAGCGATGTATCGCGAATTCCATGAGAAAGGACTTGAAATCATCGATGTGCCCTGCAACCAGTTCGGCGGGCAGACCCCTGGAAGCGATGAGGACATCCATGCGTTTTGCACCCTCCATTACAACACCACCTTCCCGCAGATGAGGAAATCTCTTGTCAACGGGGAAGGCGAATTGCCTCTATATTCGTTCTTGAAGTCGGAGAAGGGGTTTGAAGGATTGCCCGACAACAAGATGGGGAATCTATTGAAGGGGATGTTCGAGGCGGCTGACCCTCTTTACGCGTCGAAGCCAGACATCAAATGGAACTTCACGAAGTTCTTAGTGGACCGCAAAGGAAATGTGGTCGCGCGCTTCGAGCCGCCCGTCGATATGGATAAAGTAAAAGAAGCCGTCGAAGGGCTTCTTTGATCAATCCGCGGGGGACGTGTATCGATTTATAGCTCGAGGGGCAAGATCTCGATCTTAGTGTCCACGTCGGCGTCGTAATTGAACGACAGCCCTTTGATGCGAACGCGTTTTGAGGTGCTTGAATCGAAATAGGACAGCACGGCCGAAGCCGCTTCCCCGGCTTCTCCACGCATTTTTACTTGGTAGGAGCCTTCGGAGGGGAAATAGAGGTTGTAATAGGCTTGCGGGTATCCACGTTCGTCGAATTTGGTGCGGATGCCATAGGAGTAGGTGTCATTGAGTTTGATGGGATTCCCATCAAGGATTTTCATGACGATTTCGCCATGCTCATTGATCACGTCGATATCTTCGGCTCCGAATCCTTCAAGAATCTGATAGGTCAGATGGAACGTGGTGGGGTTAGGGTCTTTCAGGACAAGAGGATTCATCGATTTGACCCAAAAGTAATTGAGCTCGGGGAAATGGGTATAGGTGATCGCGTTCAGATTGCTAAGCGAGATTAGACTCGCGGTCAAGGATGGTTCGTAGGCCGTTGAATGGGCAATCGCGGTCAATAATTCTGATAGCCCGCTTGCGATGGACCTGATCTCATATGTCTCGATATTGGGCAGCGTCTTCTTGAATGCGCGAACTAGAAAAGGCATCAGATCATCGCCGAAATAGGGACGGAGTTCCTCGATGACGATGTCGTCGATGAGCGGCCTGATGAGATCGAGATTGAGCAAGTCTCCGATCATCGCCTTCAAGGTATCGACAAAGGGCGAAGTCCCACCTTCGGCTTTCTCGAATACCATTCCAATGGTTCGAGCGAGCCCTTCTTGGACTTCGCTAGCATACGTCCACCTGCTTCCGATTCCGACGTCGGCGAGGTTGGAGATGAAATCGGTCATCTGGTATTCCACTTTCCAATTGACCTTTCTCTCATCTTTGCTAAAGGCAGCGACATCGTCTTCGCCAGCTCCGACTAGCGGCGTGAAGGAAGGAATTGCGTATGGCTTGTAATTCTTGTGGCCGCGCTTAAAGAAATCGTTAAGCAATTTGAGCATCTTCGCTTCGTAGGTCGGATACTTCAAGGTACGCGAGGCGCTAGGGAAGTAGTTTTGGACGCCATATCGCTCAAATCCGAATTCCTTTGGCGCGACTAGCGGCACAAGGTCATCGGGATTGATATAGCATTTGATGTTGTTGAAATCCTCGCCATGGAGCCCTTCGACTTCGGAACTAGCTCCTGCGGGCGGCTCAAAGCAATGGGCGTAGATATCCTCCTTGCCATAGGTGAGCCCTTCGAACATCGGACTATTGCTTCGAATGGCTTCATCGAGGAATCCAGCGAAAAGATTCGTGGTAGCCGCTGCCCTTGAATAGCCGGAAACCCAGAACTTTACCGCTCCGGTGATTTGGTGCTTCGTAACGTATCGGCTAACGAAGTTGATCGCCTCATTTGCTGCTGTGGCAAAGCCATATGCCGCGCCCTCATCGCTCAGAGTGAAGTTCGATGCCCATTCGGCTTCGTAGGAATCGCCGCGAATCCCAAGAAGGATGACGGTGCATGCATTTCCGTCTATGGTGAGCTCTTTGCGCGCTAAAGTGAGCCCAATCGAATCGACCTGCGGCTTGACGGTGAAGGAATGGTTGCACTCGAAGTCCTTGAACCCCAAAGAGGTAGCGAGGGTGCGGGCGTTGCGCGATTTGTTCGCGTAGTTCTCTTTGTCGAATTTGTCGCAGGGGAAGTTGGCGATTGCCCAGGCATAGGAAGCGTGGGCGAAAGTCATATCGGCGGTAGAAGCGGGTTTAGAGAAGAAGTCATCGGAGTAATAGAAATAGTCAAAAGCTTCGATGTTGTCGTGAGAGCTCCATTCGAAATCGATTCTTTGAAATCCTTTGGCTTCGACTTCGGAAATAGGGACGAGGTCTAGTTCGCTTTGGCAGCCAGCAAGGGACAATGCGCTAGCTAGAAGCGGGAATATGATGCGCAATCTTGCTTTGGCCATGGGACGTTTCCTAACTCTATAATTATAATATATGCGAACCCGCTCGCAGCCGAGCAAAAAAAGATGACCGAGTGCTACAACGACTACTTATATAGGAAGCGCATCGAAAAGGGGATGCACCGCCGCGAAGTCGCTAAGGCTTTGGGCGTCAGCAAGTTCGTCTACCATCGCTATGAGCGCGGATATTCTGCCCCTAGCGAAGAGGTCATCGAGAAGATCAACGCCCTTTATGGCGAGGGCTTCCACAAGCATTTCGAGGGTGAGCTAGGGTATCCATCCGAATTCGTCGACAAAGATGAGCCGCGCTTCCGCGAGAAACTCAAGAAGGCGTTTTCCAAGGTTTGGGTCAAGATATTGGCGGTCGTGCTTTCGGCTGTGGGACTACTTACGATTCCCGCGGCTTTGCTGATCGATCATTACAGCAACCCCGTGACTGGGCATTTTTATTCCGCCACCTATGAAGAAGTGCATGAATGCGTTGTCCAACTCGGCAGGCCATACGCTGACCCTTTGGGAAGCTTCCACATGTTTTCTTTCTCGGAGGAGTATGGCGGAGAGAACTCCGATATCCACGTTTCGATAAGAACGACGGAGAAGCCCGAATCGATCAATTCCACGCAATTCGTCGTCGTCATGCGCGTCTTCGATAGCGTAGAGGAGGGGTATTTCACCAAGCCTTTGGTTACGCTTCGCCTTGAATACAACCGTGGCAACGAATTCGTCTATACCATCACCGATCCTTATACTGGCGAATATTACATTCAGACGGGCCATCGCTTAAGCAAGGCCGATTTCGTGGTCGAGACTTCAAAAAAATATAGCTTGGAAAAAGTCGAGGACGATTTCGCCATCATTGATTCCGTCCATGTCGATACGATCGGCTTGGTTGCGGATTATTATTTTGACTCCTTGATCGGAGAATTCATTCTTGGGGGTGAGGAATCTAGCATCGACTTTTACAAAGACATCTTGCTCGTGAAGCAAAAGGGAGACTCGACGGTCAAAGCCTACAAGACCGCGTATTCCATCGTGGCGTTCCTTGGGGTCCCACTTGGGATGCTCATCGCTTCGCTAACGATCTTCGCATTCGTTTTCCTTCGTGAGCGCGAAGAGGGAATCCCCATCCTAGTTCGTGGAGAAGAGGAGCTGCCTGAGAATAAAAGGCTACCCCTTTGGATGGGCGCAAGCGCGCTTCGGCTCATCGGCGGGATATTGCTTCTATTCGGTTCGACGTATGTTTTGCTTTCGCTTGCCAATCAATTTGGCGCGATCTCGTTCGTGCTGAATCAGATAGACGCCGATATGCTGACTTCCTTGGCGTCCAATGTATTCTTCCTCGGCGTGTTCTTGCTTTATATCCTTGGGCTAAGCGACGACTTCTTCCATCCCAAGCGACTCTACCGCAGAACGATCGTCTTTGGCGCGATCGCGCTAGGAATCTCCGTTGTCCAGACTTTGTTCGCCTATCAGATGAAGAGCATGGAGAACGGATTCGTGAACTTGCTTCTAAGCTATATGCCGTCGAACATCTTCATGATGATCTTCG
>CACYCS010000115.1 GCA_902773005.1 uncultured Erysipelotrichaceae bacterium | reverse complement strand
CCAGCAAATTGAGCGGATCGCGGTATTTGGCGTTCAAGGCATCGTCGAGTTCAAGAACGAGGATATGTTTTTCATCGACCCCTTGCGATTTGAGATAATCGACAAATATCACGCCAAGCAAATAAGATTTGCCACAACGGCGGAGCCCCGTTATGACCTTTGGGAAACCATTTCCCTTTACACGGATCAGCTTTTCTAGATAGAAAGGACGGGCGATCATGTTAATCTCCATTTCCGTAGAATTCTACACTTTTGTCGATTAGATTATAGGAAGTGAATCCGCATTTTGCAACGCGAAGAAGCACGCAAAGGCGCGTTGCACTTCCACGGTCCGATTCAAGGCAGACAGCCGCTTTTCGTTCAAGACGTAGCCTTCGACAAGATATTGCTTGAGCACCGTGTTAGCCCAGCGGCGGAAGGCGATGCTGCGCTTGGAATTGACGCGGTAGCCGACCGAAATAATCGCCTCCAAATTGTAAAGCGGAACTTGGCGGACAACCGTCCTTGTGCCTTCTTTTTGAACCTGTGTGCTTTCCGCACAAGTTGCGGATTTGTCCAACTCACCATCTTTATAGATGCTCGAAAGGTGGCGGGTAATCCGGGTGCGGTCCACGCCGAAAAGCTCGGCCATCTCGGCTTGAGTGAGCCAGACGGTCTCTTTCCCCACGTCCACGCGGACGTCCAACGACAGGCCGTCCTCGGTGAAGGCGATCAGTTTGTAGTTCTTGTCGCTCATTGTTTGGCTCCTTTCCTTTTCTTCAGTTCTGCTTTGAGCCCTTCTAGATCCGGGCTCGTGAGGACGGGGATGAGGGTTTGGATCTCATTGATGGGAAGGTCCCACCACTTTGTCTCTTCCAATAAGTCGATCAGCTCTTCGTCGAACCGCTTCCGGACGACCTTCGCGGGATTCCCCACCGCGACGGAGTAGGGAGGGATGTCGCCCCCCACCACCGCCCCTTTGCCGATGATGGCCCCGTCCCCGATGTGGACGCCGGGGAGGATGATCGCCCCCTCGCCGATCCAGACGTCGTTGCCGATAATCGTATCGCCCTTCAGGGGCAAGTTTTCTTTGGCCGGGCTATCCATCTCCCAGCCGCGGAAGATGTAGAACGGGAAGGTCGTGGCCGCGTTCATCTGGTGGTTGGCCCCGTTCATCACGAATTCGGCGTTTGCCCCGATCTGGCAGAATTTGCCGATGATGAGCTTGTCGCCGATGAAATCGTAATGGTGGGTGACGCGGGATTCGAAGTTGTTCCCGGAGTAATAGGTGAAATCGCCGACGATGATGTTCGGGTTCCTCAGCGTGGGCTTGACGTTGACGAGCCCCTGGTAATCGCGCATCGGGTAGACGCGATTAGGGTCAGGGGTGGAGATCTCCTTGATCCTTTTGTCGAGTTCCTCGACGCCCGTGGGGTCGAGGTCGAGGTATTCGCTGGGGTTGACCATGTATTCGCGGATCAAGACGAGGATCTTCTCGTAGCTCATCTCAGACGAGCCGTCCTCGATGTGGGAGATCATCGATTTGTTCGCGTAGCCTAGGCTCTCCGCGAATTGCTGCTGATTGAGCCCCTTGCTCTTGCGCAGCTCCCTGATTTTCCTTCCGAATTCCTTGCCCATAGAAAGCTCCCTCCAATCGCGTTGATTATACCTTCTTGTTTAACCATAAACAACATAGTGGAACTCAGGGAAAATGTCGAATATTCTGTAGGCTTGGTGTAAGCCAAGAGACGAAAAAAGCGCCGATCCATGTGGAATCGACGCTTAGTGCTAGCTTGTTTAATCCAAGGCGATGCCGTCGGCTTCGACTTGATTCTCTACGTTGAGATCGTCCACCGAATAGTTGAGTTTATTCCGGGCTTCTCCTTCTAATAGATCCTGTTGCAGTTCGGCCTGGAAAGAAGCGGAACGCTCGCGGTCGATGTCATTAGCCTGTTCGTTCCTGACTTCGTTGGGGGCTTCCTGTTTGGGAGGAATCTCGGCAAAGCTAAGGTTCTTGCCTTCGCATTCATTCAGCATGTCTTGGTAATCGCCTTCCATGGTCTTTTGGGCCTTAACGGCATTTAGGAGGTTGATGCTAAATAAGGCGCGGGCTTTCCTGGTTCCGCTTAATCTATTGATGTCTTGCAGGCTAGGAATATTCTTAAGGCGGTTAGGCTTATAATTGGGCAAGACATGCTGGAGATATTCCGTGGCGGCTTTTTCGATAGTCGGGAGATTGCCATGGAGGGCATGGTTCGGATTGTTGAAGGCATTATAGGCGGCATCGAGGTTCTTGGCGGCCAAAGAGCTCGTATCGAACATCCTGGAGAGGACGCCCGGCTTCGTGTTCTCATAGGCTTTCTTAAGGGCCGCTTGTCCACCGAAGGCATTCTCCAAACGGGCATTGATATCAAAGACGGTCGGCTTCTTGAGGGCTTTGGCGATCTTGGTTCCGAATTCATCGGTGAAGACATCGTTAAGAAGGCTGGAAGTGGTAATCATGGTTTGGATATCGGACTCGCTCTTCCATTGTTTGGCCTTCATCTCTTCTTGGGTAGCCTTGGCTTGGCCTTTCAGGTAGCCAACCGGGTCGGCGATGAACATCTGGTTGCCGATGTCGTTTTCGTAAACCGCGACGGTAGGATCGACCATGAGCTCGGCCCTGCCGCTATTGACGCTTGTTTCTTGGTAGAATTCTTTCAAATCGGCCGACTTGTCAGCGATCTTCATATGGGCGACTTTGATGAGGCTTTCGATGGTGGGATCGGCTTCTCCGTTGTTGATCTGGTTATAGGTCAAGATGTAACGGGTGGAGAAGGCGAGTTTGTCTTCGAGGTCTTCGATCTCGTCGACCCTTTGGCAATAATCCTGGATGGATACGTATTTGACTTGTTCCAATTGTTCTTTGGTTAGATGTGGCATAACCAGTTTTCCTTCTTGCGTCCTAATCATAAACCACCGCGCGCAACAAGAGTGCCACGGCCAAGAATCTTCCGTTTTTCATATAAAGTTACCTATGTGAGGCGCTACCCTTGCCGCGAAGGACCAGACAAGGAAAAGGCCCCGCCGAAGAAGTTCCTCATGGTCACCGCTTCGTCCACGAGACGCTGATCGACGCCGAATCTGAATCGTTGGCAGAAGCGAAAGATGACTCAAAATCAGGCGTATTCCGCTCAAGCGATTTCATTTTCTTCATCAAACCTAGTTCCGGAATCTGAGTTTGCTTTGATTTCCATTGATGCTGGCATAAAAAATTCGATGAGGCCTACGCTTTTAAGATAAAAATTCAAGGAAATGGAACTGGCTTTTGAAAATTATAATCAGCCGTGAAATAAAAAATTTATCTTTTACGGCTGCTTTTGGAGGACAAATCATGGTTGGTAGAAAGCGGGAAATCGAAATGCTAAAAGCTGCTTACATGAGCGAAGATGCCGAATTCGTTGGCGTGTATGGACGCAGGCGCGTTGGCAAAACATATTTGATCAGCCAGACATTCGCTGGCAAATTCATCTTCCAGCATTCCGGCCTTTCTCCATATGAGGAACAAAGCCAAAAAGAAATATGCGTTGAGCGAATGCCCCGGTTCATCAAGCCGCGATAGGCCGAATCTTCATGGCGTCATCGCCGATAGCGGCCTTGGTGTTCCTGATGTCGATATCAGACTGCAGGTTGAGGAAATACCTCTCGCTCACGCCGAAATAGCGCCCGAGGCGGATCGAGGTGTCGGCCGTGACCTTCCTTCGGTCGTGGAGGATGTCCTGGATTCGGGACACGGGGACGCCAATGTCGTTCGCGAGCCGATACGCAGAAATGCCGAGGGGCTCCATGAATTCCTCTTTTAGGATTTCGCTCATCTTGGGTGTTTCGATTTTGGCCATCTCCCTTTCCTCCTAACTAATCTCCACGCCCTCGTAATCGCTTCCCCCGGAAATGGGGGTGAAGACGATTTTCCATTTGTCGTTAATCCGGATGCTCCATTGCCCGATTCTATTCCATTGTAGCATCTCAAGCCGATTGGCGCGCGGGGTTTTTCCTCGCAATTTCAGGCTGTGGGCCAAAAGAAAAGGTGGTTTGACTTAGGGGTCTTACCACCTGGATTCTTATCCTTATTATATATATGGGATTAGGCTTCTATTTCGGATGGCTGAAGCTTCTTCACGTGGATCACCACTTCATTGGCGATGATGGTAAAGAGCAAGGTGAGGAAGGCGCCTGTGGAGACGTCGCTTAGGAAGTGGGCGGCGGCGAGGATTCTAGCAAAGCCGATGAGGGCGGCGAAGCAGCACGCTCCGATGAAGCAGCCAAGCTGGATCTTCTCCAATTTGCGGTTGATTAGCGGCATGAGGGTCGAGACAACGATCAGGATGCTTGCCTCGGTGGTGTGGCCACTAGGGAAGGACTTGAATTCTTCGCTTTCCAAGGAATACTCGGCCATGAGGTCCTTATAGTCCTTGCAGGGGCTCCACCAGGGATGGAAGACGATGTGCTCATATTCGACGACGGAGCGGAACCTCGGGCGGTGGAAGATCGATTTGAGGACCGTTGCACCAGGGACGAGGGCGAGGAAGATGACGAGGACCATGATGAGCAAGATGATCCAAGCATTGGGATTATCCGTCGCGTGGAATAGCCTACAGCCGAGGAACACGCCTCCTCCTAAGGGGACGGCGGCAATCAAGAAGCCGACGAATTCGGGGGCTTTTCCGGCAAAGCCATGGGAATTGAAATACTCTTCGCCCGCGAAATACACGCTTGCGGCATAGCAGAGGACGGCCAAGGCGATTAGGATGACTCGCGGCAGGAGTTTGCAATCCTTCTTAAGCCCTAGGCCTAGGAATCCGCCTCCGATGATCGATAGGCCCATGAACCCTAGGGTTGGGCCGATGACGGAGATCGTGATTCCGAGCATATTGGTTCTCGATGCGATCGCAGTGGAAAGCTGCAAATCGAGGAAAGACCCTAAGACGATGCCCAATACCGCAACGCCTAGGGCAATCCATAAGGGGATGCGCATTTTTTTCATATCGTTACTTCCTTATTAGCGGTTACATTCTAAAGACGGGTCAGCATAAAGAAAAGAGGGAAAACGCTTGGTTTCGATAAATCGGTCCTTTTCTAGAATCGTCACCTTCCATCCAATAGAGGCAAGGCCAACGATCATCTTTCATAGCGCGCCCACATCGATTCGACGCATATGGCGAGATTGGTGCACAGCCTGAAAGACCAGATGACACTCTCGATTGATCCGCTAAGAGAAAAGCCGGTATTGAGGCTGTCCACCAAAACAAAACAGCCGAGCGAGTTAGGGGCTCAATCGGCTGTGATGATGATTGGAATATTAGCTTATTCTTGGGGAATGGTGCCGAGGACGGTGCCATTAAGCTGCATCACGCGGGCATTCTTCATTTGAAGCGTTGTCTGAAAGTAGGCGATTTCGCCATAGAAGACGGCGACGTCGCCTTTCTTGGGTCTCTGGCTTTCCGGGATATCCTGGTATAGGAGGGCGTTGTCGGCAGAGCGGATTCCATACAGATAGATGGAGGAGCCATCCCTCATGCGGAGATGGCAATTGCCGTATTTATCGCTTTCGATTTCGCCGAGGATTCCCATGACGTAATACTCATTTTGGACTTGCCATTCGTCGGATCCGATATTGATCGTGGGGAAGTCAGTGGTCCAGTCGGCTTCTATTCCATCCTCGGTATAGAGGATTCCGTCGGAGCAACTGATCTCCCAGATATCGGTGGCGTAGGACCACCTATTGCCTTTGGTGATGGCGCCCCACTGGGCCTTGGTCCCGCCGAAGACGATGGTTTCGAGGTGTTCGCAATAGGCGAATGCCTCATCGCCGATTGTGATGACCGAGGCCGGGATACGGACTTCTATCACTCCTCCTTGATAGAAAGCGGACATCGCGATTTCCGTCACGGGGAGATCATCCACAGAAGAGGGAATGAACATGGTGGGAGGCACGAGTTTGTCAGGATAGCTGCTGACGATATAGGAATCCTCATCATCGGTAAGGGAACCGCCGATATTGAGATCAAAGGTCTGATCCGCGAATCCCACGGTCTCGAAGGAAGCGCGCATGGAGAGCGCCTTTATCGGAGCGCTGGAAGCGTCGGAGACGCCTTTGGCGGTGACGGTCTCTTCGACGCCGTCATCGCATACGGTGCAATACGCCTTGGCGGTGCATTCGGTGTGTTCGTAGTTCCACTTGTAATCGAAATCGGTCAGGGTGTGGGGAACCATGGGGAGGGCGATATCCTCCGCATAGGTGCCGAATACATCGTTATCGAAATTGGCCACGAGGGACATGGATCCCTCTTCGTTGCAAGAGGCGGGTTGCTGCGAGCTAATGGTCGCGGCGACCGTCTCGGTGATCACGTGGCTTGGGTCAAGCTCGCAGACCACAGTCGCGGTGCACTCCGTATAGTCTTCGCTCCAGGTGTAAGTTGGCACTCCCCAAAGATGGACGTGAACTTCGCTAGAAGCCTCGGTTGGGGCACTCGATTCTTTGGATTCGACGGATTGGCCCGCGGTTTCGCTGACAGATGCATGCGATCCTTCGGGGCTTGAGGCGGTTTGCTGGCCGCAGCTAGCAAGACCCATGGCCGCGGACATGAGGGCAACCATCAATAGTTTCTTCTTCATTCTTTTCTCCTAGGGATGACTTTCAGATCCCCTGCAGGAATGCTCCGTCATCAGGGGAACATCATAGTTTGACCTTAATTGGAAGTCTATAAAATCCTCTATAAATATAGCGCGCGAATAATCAGAGAATATTGAGATGAAGGCTGATACATTAACGTGTATCAAATTCTTAATAATCTTAGTTGTAGCAGGGTTATATTTTGTGTTCCGTAAATATTACTTCTTATATAGTCGCATCTTCTTATTAGGTTGCATAGACGATGATCAATGAGGAGATCTGGAAGATTTGATTTGCTTACTTTTATAAAATTTAGAGCGTGATCCTTCTCCCAATTGTTAAATGCATTTTCTGTCTTTCCATTGTGTCCGAGCTATTATTTTAGCCTCAATTCCATGGGGTTTTGAGATGGCTGATTATTCTTGGAATTATCCCATCCAATCTAATGACTTCGCATTGAGTATTCCACAACTTAATCACGCTTTTGAAATTGCTGGTGAATGGCGACTTTTATTATGGTTGCGCACCATTTGGAATTGGTGGTATTTGCTTTTGGCTGGAGGCCTTATGAAAATAGGATGTAAGCCTCTTAGCACCCTGTTTTAAGTATAGAGAGATAGGTTATTTGGGAATACGGTGGTTTCGCATAGGATGCTGAGAGCTCGTTCTGTGAGGGATTAGCTCACGATGATGCCCTTGCCCCTTCTCGCCTTTCGAATGCAGCCGGATGGTATGGGCAATATACTTTCGATAGATACGATATTGGGACGTGCTTGGTGATCTGCTTGGAGAATAAGCGATGAGTGCATGCCCATTCGCGGATGCGATGGCGCCCTGGGATAGCAAGCCTGGATTCCTGGCGTCCTCGTTGGGCCTGGGTTGCATTTTTACGTGCATTTGCTTGTCTATCCTTAATCGAACGGGCCATGTGGAATCATGTGGTTGATTGTGGAATTATGTGGAAGATTTTGCGTTTTGTGGTAAGAAATGGCGTTTTGTGGAATCGTGTGGTAATACGCTTGTTAATAGTGTTGTAAAGACAAAATCTGATTCGTTTTCTCCACCAGCGTCGAATGGATGAGACCCTTAACTCAGGGTGAATGTTAAATATTTATGAACGCGAATATTTTCCAAAAATATTTACAATCGCAAATATTTTCATACAATATATGAGAAGGTAAAAATATGAAGATATCCTATGCGAAATTATTTGACTTGCTGAGGTCAAAAGGAATCAGCAAGACCGAGTTAAGACTGAACGCCGACATTTCTACGGCTACCTTGGCCAAGCTCTCCTCCAATAAGGAAGTGTCATTAAGCGTCTTGGGAAAGGTCTGCTCCTATTTGGGATGCGGGATCGCAGATGTGTGCGAGTTCATTCCCGATGAAGAGATAGCCCCACTTCTATTGCGACTAAAATCCGAGATGGAAGCAGAAACCAAGGGAGGAATCTACCATCGTTTTCAGATAGTGGCTACCTATAATTCCAATCATATCGAAGGAAGCAAGCTGACTGAGGAAGAGACGCGTTACATCTTCGAGACGTATTCGTTATTCGGAGAGAATGGAAAGGTGGTTCCTCTCAATGACGCCATTGAGACCATACATCATTTCGCTTGCATCAAATATGTGATCGAGCACGCCTTGGAGCCATTGTGTGAAGCTCATATCAAAGAGCTTCACCGGATCCTCAAGGAAAACACGAAGGACGCAGCGCTTCCTTATTTTAGGGTTGGCGAATACAAAGCGATTCCTAATGCTGTCGGAAATCGCAAGGTGGCAACGCCATCGGAGGTTCCTTCCAAAATGAAACGCCTTCTAAGGGACTATAATTCACTTGAGAAAGTCGCCTTTTACGATATCGTGGATTTCCATGCCAAGTTTGAGTCCATTCATCCGTTTCAGGACGGGAATGGCAGGGTTGGGCGACTCATCATGCTGAAAGAATGCCTTAAAAACGGGTACATGCCTCCGATCATCGACGAAGAATTGAAACTCTTTTACTACCGCGGGCTCGCCGAATATGAAGATGAGCCAGGATACCTTAGATCGACATGCGAGGCGGGGCAGGAAAAGATGGAAAAACTATGCGCATATTTTGAAGTCAAGTGATTGCCGCGAGGTTTCGTGCACATCCCGCATTCACCGCTTGAAAAAACACCGTCATTTGCTTCCTTGAGGATGGAAAGAAACTCAAGGCAAAGGATTGTTGACCAAAGATAGCAATTGTTGATAGGCGTTCTTCATGAAATTCGCATACACGCCCCCGCTCTTTTCGGTCTATTAGCTATTACGCGACAGTAGCCTAACATAGAATATGCAGAAGGGAACACCGGGTCGGAGCAAACAATGAATAGAGTTATTTTTCAAGGGAATTCGCATACACGCCCCCCGCTCTTTTTTGTCCCAAAGGCCATCTCGATGCGATGATTGACGAAGAAAACATAAGAGAACGCGCTCGCCAGAGAATGCCCTTTGAAATCGCCTATGGCATCCTTGCCCGCGTTCGCTTGTTGACGACGTGCAAGCGGAGCCAAAATCCGATTTGGCTCGCAAGCGAAATCTCCCTTTGCGGGCGTAATCCTTATTTATAGATAGGCAACGGAGCAATCGCTAATAAAAGCAATTTGCCTCACCAATGGCTTTATTCGAATTCTTTTACGATATGGACGAATTCGCCAAACCCAGGTAAGACAAACTCAAGCGTCTCGTAGGATGGGGAATATAGAAGGCCTTTTTCATGAAGCATTTCCCGATAGACGGAGTAGCCGTTCCTTGGCTTTGCGTAATGGGATAGTATGTCGGCTTTACTGCGCGATGGGCTTCCTTCTAACGCGATGAGGTGATGCCATACATCAATGTGAAGGGATTCTTGTCCATCTCCATGTTTCCTTTTATCTCTTTGAGAGTGTTTTATATCTTTTTATTTCTTTTTATATCTTTGATAATTTTTTATATCTCTTTATAACTTCGTGAATCTTTTATATGTTGGCATAGTGTTCATCCTCACTGATCGTTTCGGCCCTTTTTCGAGGCGGCCCTCGCGGCCTTGCCCGAAAGGACGTATAATGTTGCGCGGAAGCCCATCTCGTGGAGCTCCCGCCTCGCCTTCGAGAAATCCATCCCCGCCTCCAAGCTAGAGCGGATTGCCTCGTAGGCTTTTCTTCTCAGTATCCCCATCGTGAGGGTGGCCGGATGGTCCTTCGCGCCGAGCCAATTATAGAAATCGGAGAGCGAACCAAACGCGAATGGAAGTTTTAGATGTTACAGACTACTGGGCATTTTTAAACCTAGCTTCCGTAAACGCCTGCCCCTAAAAAGAGGATTCACGTTGCGGACAAAATGGTATTTATCGACGCGTGCCTTTATGACTTGCCTATCAAAATCTCATAAAATTTGGCACATTTTGACAGGCAACTCTATAAAACGTAGTTGCAATTTACTATGTATTCCCAATAGAAGGGACGCTTTACCATCGCTTCGTTGTAAAAGAAATGCCGACGTATCTGTCGGCGCTTCGGTAGCCCAAGAGGCTTTTGCAGTTCGCCCCAGGCCATTTGCACTATACCTTTCGTTTCCGGAAAAAACAAGATGCGCCCGCCCAGATAGCGTTTCGCAAACGTAGCTGGCAAAAAGGAAAGGCCGCCCCACAATGTTCTCTAGGGCAATCACAAGGAGAAGCGCCCCGTTTTCCCTTATTCATACCCGTCTCTCCCTATTTTCATCGCAGTTATAAGGGAAAACGCCGCTTCAGATGCGAAAAATAAAGGCGGGACTTTTTCCCGCGCTCCGATGGACCCCGGGGACCATTCCCTTCGCCCATCTAAATTATGCATAAGCGCATCGGAAAAGCAATAGATTGAAAGCAAAACTCACACGGCGCGAACGATGCCGTTTTGGAACTAGGTTTTGCCGCTATTGTCGCTTTGTTGGATGAAAGGCATTGCCAACGCTTACCCTACCAAAAGGTCTGGTCTGCTAAGTCAAGGATAGGTATGTGTCTTTAATTCTTAAGGCAGCCTAGCGGCACAACATAGACCCCGTCTTCGCGGCGGTAAGACAGACGGTCCTTTGTCACGACCATCAGGAAAGCGAGCTTTCCCGTTTTCGCGTTATCGATATCCAAGGAAAGGTTGATTAGGTGCTTAGCCGCCTTGTCGACCTCTTCCTTCGACCCTAGTTTCACCTCCACAAGGGCAAAACTGCCGTCACGGAAAACCAAAACCGCGTCCGCTTCCCGATTCTTTGCATCGCGATATTTGTAGACTTTCCCACGCTCGGATTCCATATAGATCCGAAGATCGCGAATGGCCAATGACTCGAACAGAAGGCCAAAGCTCGACATGTCCATGAAAAGGCTTTCGGGGGATAAGCCCATGATGGCGGCGCCGATGGAGGGATCGACGAAATGCCTTGTCGGTTTGCTTCGGATGGCTGTTCTAGAGCGCAAATAGGGGCTCCAAGCTTCGAGTTCGTCTATGACGTAAAGCCTTTCATAGGCATTTAGATAGCGGCGGATCGTCTCGTCGTCAATCGTGCCTTCCGCGCCTTTCACGTCGTCGAATACCGTCTCGTCCGAAGCGGGGGTCGAAATATGGCGGGCGTAGGCTTTGAGGATTCTTGAAGCGCGCTGGGGATTCTTCGTTAGTTTAATGGAATTGAGGGAAAAGACATCTTTTTTCGTCAGCACCCTGACATAGGATGGAGCCTGCTCGAGAGCCACTTCTTTTTCCTTGGCCAGCACGCTTAATGGCCAGCCGCCTCGGCAGATCAAATAGGCGTAGTCTTCGATCGACAAATCGCATAGGCATGGGGCGAAGCGACCGTTTTTCAATTCAAGAAGGCTCACGTTCCCATTTCCTTCTCCCGATTCAAAAAGAGAAAGCGTCCGCATCCTGAGAATATCGAAGCGGCCATTCCCGGTATGTTCCGACTGCTCCTTTTCTTCGCTTTCTTCCAGATGGTCCGTGACCGATCCGGTAAGGAGGTATTCGCCGAATTCCCTGCTTTCGTCTACTTCGAATTTGATTTGGTCCCACAGAAAGGAAACATGCTGCCACTCATCGATGAGAAGAGGATGCTCGCAACGGGTCAAGAACAGATGGGGCGCCGATTTGGCGTAAGCGACATAGTTTTCCCTGGTCTCAATGGGCATAAGGTCGATTATGGTTTTGGCATGTCGCCTGCTAGTGGTTGATTTGCCGCACCATTTCGGTCCAGTCACCACAACCGCTCCTTTGCATTTCAAGGCAAAGGAAAGCTGTTCATCAAATAGTCTAGGAATATAGGTTTCATCCATAAAAACACCTCCTAATCGGCTAAATTGTATCATTTTTTAATGAGACCCCAAGAAAAAAATGCTTTTGACCCCAAGAAAAAATAGGCTTTCACCCCAAGAAAAAATAGGTTGAGACTCCTGTAAAAAATAAAATGAAGCGCTTAAGGTCGTTCCTAAGACCTCTTCTTATTCTTTGGGAAGGGGCGAAATTGCCCGATTTGTCGATGTAAATACCCAATTGTCTTTCACGCTTCATTGTAAAAGAAATGCCGACGTAACTGTCGGCGCTTCGGTAGCCCAAGAGGCTTTTGCAGTTCGCCCCAGGCCATTTATACTATGCCTTTCGTTTCCAGAAAAAACAAGATGCACCCGCCCAGATAGCGTTTCGCAAACGTAGGTGGCAAAAAGGAAAGGCCGCCCCACAATGTTCTCTAGGGCAATCACAAGGAGAAGCGCCCCGTTTTCCCTTATTCATACCCGTCTCCCCTTATTTTCATCGCAGTTATAAGGGAAAAACATGCGGAGTAAGGGAAAACGCCGATTCAGATACGAAGAACAAAACCGAAATAAATTTCGATAAGAACTCAGTTTGCGCCAAGTTTTTTTGGTATCCAATATAGGTATAGTTTTCAATAACAAAAGTTGCCTTTGTAATTGAATTGGCTAAAATCGAATTGAATTCGGAAAAAGTCAGACTTCGATGGACGCTTGTTGAGTATCGCGGCGATGGCCCCGAGCGCGGCGTGCGTTTCACTAGTCGATTCCTTGAATTCGACGGTCTCAGATTCGGTTCCGATTATCCTGGGTGTCCTTTCGGAGATGAATATCACAGGAAAAGTGATTTGGCACTTTGGATGGCACTTTGGAACCCGCCATTCCTAAATGCGATTTCAGCCGCTATTCCTGCCTCGGTGGATGAATGGGCAAAGATAACAAATGCCGGAACAGGTGCATGAGTTGTCTGTCAAAACGCATAGGAATAAATGCAAATAATATCAGAAGTGTTGGCTTTATCGGAAAAAAGCACCGGAACAGCCAAGGCGATCAAAACAAGATGGCAGACTTTGATGTTTTTTATGCAAAGTGAAACCCCCTGCGCGAAGGTCGAAACCCCCTCTACACGCTTGGCTCCCTGAGGTGCGAACGCTTCCTTATGAAAAAATTCTCCGCGGTTTATAACGCAAAAATCAAAGATAAAGCGCGGAGAATAGGTATTTTATTGTGGTTCTCCGCGGTTTATAACGCGT
>CACYCS010000114.1 GCA_902773005.1 uncultured Erysipelotrichaceae bacterium | reverse complement strand
GGAGTGGTGCCAAACGCTTAAAGGCAGCAAGGAGCGCTTCCTTCCCCATAACGAAAAGGACATCACCCTCAACATCGCCTCCGATTTTAGCGTCTATTTCCATTTCACGAATCCATCCCTTGCCTGGTGCCTCGGCAATTTAAAAAAGGATCCCATGGACCGCATCGTCAAAGCCGCGGTGGAGGAAACCGCCCCAGCCCTCGTTTTGTCTAGGGCGATGCCGCTAGGCAGGCTTGCCACCAAATACGGGGACTTCGAATCGAATAAGGCATTCGGCCTTGAAGACTACAAAATGTACCTCTTGAACCGTTATTTGGATGAAGCCTATAACGTTCCAAAGGATTTGGGTGAACTATCGACGCGAATCCAAAAAATGTTAGGCGATTCGGATTTGTAAGGCGACCCGCATCGTGCTCCGCTATAACCGAATAAGTCAGACGCGGTCTGGTTTTTTTAGCCGATTTCTTTTTTTGCGCTGAACGAGACTTTTTTGCCTTTCAACGCGGAAAATTGAGTTTGGAGATGAATAGCCTAGTTCGTCATCTACGCCTCCAAGGTAAAAAGAAAACGCGAGGTTCTGGGCCCCGCGTTTGCCTAGGAACGGGATTAGGCTTGGTACTTGCGCTTCTTCGCGAAGACGATGGTGCCCGCGATGGCCACCACCGCGAGGGAGAGGACGACGATGACCGCCGTCGAACCCGTACTATCGGAGAAGGAAGAGAGGCTATGGGCGGAGAGGACGTCCTCATCGTCGTTTACGCGGCCTATGAAGTCCTCATAGGTGTTTGTGCCATAGAGGGTAAGGACATAGTCGTAACGCTGGATGGCCTTGGCGATGAAGCCCTCGACCTCCTTTTCGGGATTGGCTTCGTGGGGGACGGCGCGGAGGATGTCCTGCGCGTCTTCGGAAAGGGCATCGAACGCGTTCTCGTGGCTGCTCCAGGACGATTTGGTGACCGTGCAGCCTCCTTTAAGGAAGGCTTGGGCCCATTCGTCGGCGTTGGCGTAGGCGGGGCTGGTGATATAGAGGCTACGGGTATTTACGTCGGCATCGAAATAGAAGGCGTAGGTTCCGGCGTCGTTGACGTGGATCTTGCCGTCGATAATCTCGAAGGCCCCGGCGATGGTGTCGTGGACGGTGAAGGCGGTGTAATTGTGGCCGCCAAAGGCGATGGTGAATTCCTCGTCCTCCTTGAGGACCACTCCTTTGTTATAGTGTTCCGAATGGCCGGAGGAGTTGCGCTTATAGAGGTTGAGCGTCACATCTTTTTCCAAGCCTTTGACGACGGCCAAGGAACCGGACCAGGAGCCGTAACCTTCCGTAAGACCATAGACGCCGATGACGCCCGCGCCATGGAAATCGAGGCTGGCGGTCTCGTTCCACTTGTCATTCGAGTTCGGAGTGGTCGCGTCTTTGCTTAGGCGCACGCCGACCATGTGTGTCGGGGTGAAGTCCATTTCGTAGGAGGCGAGGTAGATATGGTCCTTGCCTTCCGCCTTCACCGCGAAATCGGACCAACCGTTCGCGGTACCGTTGGAATAATAGACGGCGAATTTGGCGTCGTCTTTCTCCCAGGCCGGATATTCGGAGAGGTCGAGATAGGTTTCGCCATAGCTTCCGTGGAGGACGTTGCTCTCCAAACCGACGTAGTAGTCGAGGTTCTCCCAAATGCGATCCATGCCGTTGCCTTCGGTGGCCTCGCCGACGCCCCATTCACTGTTATGGTGGCGGGGGCCGATGACGATGTACCAATCGTCTTCGGCAAGGCAATCCTCCAGGGTAGATCCCGCTCCGCCGGTTTTCGTTCCGTTGAACCAATCTCCTTTCTGGTCGCCGGAATCGGCGGGCCATGTGATGGTGACTTCGCCCTCTTTTTTGGTGCTTTCGGCGAAGAAATAATGGGAGCAGGCATCATCGCTATACGGATGGCGGTTTGCCGAACTCTCGATTTTGCGGGTTACTGGATCGATGGCCGGTTTCTCCTTGAGCAGGCAAAGGAGCCACCCCTTCAGCGTCTCCACGTCGTCGAAGTCGGAGACGGTCAATGTCGCGGTGATCGCGCCGTTGTTCTCCGTCATGGAACGTTTGGCGCGGGTATAGCTGATGGCGTTGGTTTCGATGGCTTCGCTTTGCCTTGGCATCGCGGCCAAGGCAAAAACGCCGAAGGCGATTGCCGTCGCGGACAATATTCCCCAAAGAGCTTTTCTAAGTTTCATGGTTCTCCCTCCTATAGGAAAACTTCTATATGGATATAATGCCAATTTGCGCGTCACAAAGCGCCACACCTGCGTTCGGTGTCTCGTGCGCACACCTATGGCCCAAAAGCGTTGACGATGTTTTGATGGTGGCTGAGGCGGTGAACGATATCCGTTTTTCGCCGCCAAGCAATATGAAAAGGCGCCCGAGTTAATCCGGGTCGTCTTTAAGCCGATTATTTTGCGTGCTTTCGTAGTAAAAAAATGCCTCAAATTTGTCGTTTCAGCGAAAAACCCCGTAATTTTTGAGTTTTCGCTGAAACGTCACTCCTGGGATGCTCAAACGCAGTAGATCCTGAAATCAATAAAAGAACTCTGGACGGATAAAATCAAAGCGAATGCATTACTATTTAAAAAAGTGGCTAGCAGTGGACGCTTTTCACATCTGGTAGTCTATGAAGCAATGGCTGCTTAATGAAATTATCGCATCGTTTGAACCCTTGATGACTTGTTCCAACAAGACATCGTATTTTGTCGTTTCAGCGAAAACCCCCGAAATTTTTGAGTTTTCGCTGAAACGTCAGTTCCATTTTTTGCTCGGATGCGCGATAATCCGTATTAGGAGGAAATCGTCATGGAGATCATTGGAAGAAAGAAGGAACTTGCAAAGCTTCGCTCATATCTCAAATCAGAGCAAAGCCGCCTTGTGGTGATATCCGGCAGAAGGAGGGTTGGAAAAACGTTCCTCGTCGATGAGGCGTATTCGGGAAAGATGCTTTTTCGCCACACTGCCCAATCCCCAGAAGAGATGCTTGAGGCGAAATCGCCTAGCGATTCCATCGTCCGCACGCAGGTCTCGCGCTTTCTTCGCGCGTTAGAGCGAGTCGGATATACGCCTTCTCAGCAGGCAAAGGATTGGAACGACGCTTTCTTTGAGCTGGAGAAATACGCTCGCGAGGCCTATAGCCCTGATCATAGCGTTATCTTCCTCGACGAACTCCCGTGGCTTGATACCCCGAATTCCGGCTTCTTTCCAGCCTTCATGAGCTTCTGGAGCGATTTCGTCTTGCCACATAAAGGATTGATTCTTGTTGCCGCTGGCAGCGCGAATTCCTGGATCCTCGATAAACTCGTTGAGAATACCGGGAGTTTGTACAAACGCCATCACTGCTGGATCAACTTGCTTCCGTTCACCCTTAAGGAGAGCGAGGAATTCCTATTGAACAAAGGCATAAAGCTCAGCCGGTACGACATCGTCACGCTTTACATGGTTTTCGGAGGGATACCATATTATTTGGATTTGGTCGAAAAAGGGAAAAGCGTGGCGCAGAACCTCGTTGCGATGCTCTCTTCCACCCCGGAAGGGCTAAACAAGGAATTCGATAGCCTATTCCGCTCGATTTTCTCTAAGCCTGAGCTCATGATTGACTTGATGAGAGCAATCGCGAGCAAAAGAAGCGGGGTCAGCAAAAACGACATCGTCCTAGCGACGGGAATTTCCGATGGAGGGACGCTTACGGATTACCTCCGCGCTTTGATTAGATCCGGATTCGTCGAGGAATTCCGCCCATTTGGCTCAAAGACGGCTTTGATGCATTATCGGGTTTCGGACCCCTTTTCCCTTTTCTACCTTCGCTTCCTCGAGAAGGAAGGGAAGAAGGCGCTTTCGTTGCTTCAGAATGGATTCGACTCGCCTAAGTTCAACGCCTGGAAGGGCATTTCTTTCGAAGCGGTCTGCTTTGCTCATGTGCCCCAGATCAAGAAGGCGCTTGGGATCGAAGGAGTCACAACCGAGGAAAGCCTCTATTGCGAGAAAGGCGATAAGCCTGGCAAAGGCGCTCAGATCGATATGCTTATCAAGCGGGGAGATAACATCCTGAACCTCGTTGAAGCCAAATTCTATTCCTCGAAGTATTCCGCCGATGCCTCCGACCAAAAGGACCTGCAGAGGAAATCGGAAATCATATCGTCCTTCCTTCCGAAGCGATACGCGATCCACTTCACCCTCATTACGACGTATGGCCTTTCGGAAGGGAGCTACGATTCGGTTTACGATAACGTCATCACCTTAGACGATCTATTCCAGTAAGACATCGTCTTTTGACGTTTCAGCGAAAACCGCCGAAATTTTTGAGTTTTCGCTGAAACGTCAAATTCCTATTTGCACGAGCGACGCGCGTTCTTGACTATCTTCGTCATAGTCTATTTCTCCTAATGCTGCCCCGAAAAGAAAACAGGGCACGCTTTTTCGCATTGGAATCGAAAAATAAGCGCTTTCTGCGTCAATTCGTCCTTCTTAGATGCGCTCCATCTCCTTTCTGACGGAATAATGGCTTTATCAGTGGCTAACGCCATAAAGCCATGAATGCCTGGCCTTTCCGATTAGCCACGGCCGAGGATGAATGGGAAAAATGTCGTGAAGTGCAAAAATTTCACATCACGTTGAGGCTCGCCAGAACACGACGATATCCCTGATGCATTCGTGTTCCAATTGTCAGACGGAGATTGGCGAGAAATCTTGAAGTGCAAAAATTTCACATCAAGTTGGGGTGGCACGAGAAAACTCCCTTACGCCTTCACCGAGCAAGGCATCTATATGCTGATGACTGTCCTAAAGGGTGATTTAGCAACCAAACAAAGCATTGCGCAGGTCAAAAACAACATTAATAAGTTCCCTGAAAGGTATCACTTTCAATTAACGAAGGATGAGGTTAATTTCGTGATGTCGAAAAAATCGACTTCACTAAAAAACTACTTCAGTGGCCAATCCGGCGGGACCAGGAAACTTCCATACGCTTTCACCGAGCAAGGCATCTATATGCTGATGACTATCCTAATGGGTGATTTAGCAACCAAACAAAGCATTGCGCAGGTCAAAAACAACATGAATAAGTTCCCTGAAAGGTATAGATTTCAGTTATCCCGGGGCAAAGTCGATTTCCTAAGGTCGAAAAAATCGGACTTGAATTCATGGTCGAAAAAATCGACCTTGAACAAATCCGGGGACGCTAGAGGCACCAATATGAAATATTTGCCTTACGCTTTCACCGAACAGGGCATCTATATGCTGATGACTGTCCTCAAAGACGAATTAGCAACGAGACAAAGCATCGCCTTAATCGACGCGTTCAAGCAGATGAAGGACTACATCGGCACGGAAAGCGTTTCGCATATGCGCCATTTTTGCCCGAAAAGTTCCGACCAAAAGCCAGAGGTCGAATTTTTCGACCTCTGCTCCGTAGCCCTTTTGCGAAGGCAGAAAGTGCTTTTTTCGTAGGCGTCCCACAATCTCGGTTTTAAGAGAAGCGGCCCATGAGCCGTCCACTCGCCACGGGCCGTGTTATACTGTTGATCGCCGATTGAGAAAGCGAGGCGATCCCTATGCAAGATAACGAATTGCTGAGTGTCGAGCTAACGAACGAGACCATAGAGTCGATGATATACGAGATTCGCGGGCAGAAGGTCATGCTCGATTTCGAGCTTGCTAAAATCTATGGATATGAAACCAAACGCTTCAATGAACAAGTCAAAAACAACCTAGTGAAATTTCCTGAACGATACCGATTTCAATTAAGTTCATTGGAAGTCGAACAAATATCGAGGTCGAAAAAATCGACCGCGATGCCAATTATGCAAACCGAAGGCATGAAAGGTGGTCGTACTTCATTACCTTGGGCCTTTACCGAGCAGGGCATCTACATGCTGATGACTGTCCTCAAAGGCGAATTGGCAACGAAGCAAAGCATCGCCTTGATCGACGCCTTCAAGCAGATGAAAGACTACATCGTCGAGAACAACGGCCTGCTCATGAATACGAATCCCTACCTTGAGTCAAGATTCGCCTCCATTGACAAGCGCTTCGAGGTCGTCGAGCACAAAATCGACGTCGTGATGGACAACTTCATCGATGAGTCCACTCACAAGCACTTCATCATCCTCGATGGCGAGAAGATCGAGGCCGACGTCGCATATCAAAGCATCTATTCGAAGGCGAAATCCTCGATTCTAGTCATCGACGACTACATCGGCGCGAAGACGCTGCAGCTATTGAAAGCGTCCATGGAAGGCGTTGCCATCACCATCGTCTCGGACAACAGGGCGAGGAGCGGACTGAACTCGAGCTTCGTGCAGGACTCTGGCTTGGCCATCTCGTTCAAAAAGAATAGCGGCAGGTTCCATGACCGTTACATCATCTTGGACTATGGGTTAGAAGATGAGAAGTTCTACCATTGCGGGGCCTCCAGCAAAGACGCCGGGAAGAGGATAACGGCGATAAATGAGCTAGGCGACGGGAACGGATACCACCCCTCCATCGACATGGCGCTATCTGAGCCTGACTATTCCCTAGAATAAACCCGTTGGGAAAGCAAATTTCAAAAGGGGCATTACAAAGCAAGCAAACCCATCTTAGAATAATCGCGAGATGAAAAACGTTTGCTTCCGGTTTGGCTCGGTATTCCAGAATAAGGCGGAGATCCTGCCGAATCCTCCGGTCGATTTCGATGTGGAGCAGACGCGTCGCGGAAGTTCAGCCGAGTTCGCCTTAAGGCGGCGGGGCAATTTGCTATATGAGGCGGAATTCCGAAAGCTCTCCTTTGCCAAGCGCGGCCTATACGTATTCGACTCCGAAGGCAGGGAAATGGGGGTGCTGATCCCCGCGCCGAAATTCAGGGTCAGGTTCGAAATCGCTTTGTCGAATGGGCAAAGCTTCCTGATAAACGGATGGGACCGCGGCATGAAGATCTATTGTTCCTCGATCGAAGTCGGCACTTTGTCCTTGGAACGCATGACCACGAATCGCTATTCCCTATCGATCATTGATGGACTTGACCTTCCCTTATTCACCCTCTTCTCCATTGGGGTAGCGATCCTAATAGACGAATTGTACGCCTGAGCCCATTCGCCATTAGCGGGGAGAATGGGTTTGCTTTGCTTATCCCCGCGACTAAGTTGTTTCTTTTTACTGCCGTATTTGAAGCGAAGCTATGGAAGAAACATAGCCCGCGTCCTACTTGGCTGCATCCGCGCGAATTTGCCCCTAGGGTTTTGGATGCGATTTGTGGCGATTTTGGCCCACGAGGCGATGACGATGCAATCTTAAAGGCAACGCCCTCTTTCTTATATATAATAAGGATAAGGGAAAGGGGCCGACGGAGACCCAAATCGGGTCGAGCGTAATTCGTCTTTATTCGAAATAGGATTGAGGCTTGCCTCTTATCGATGAATGGCTTATGTGGATCTTCTTGGGAATTCTTGCAGCGATCGGAGTGGTCTTAATCGGTCTCGCATTGATCTGGTCTAGCCTTTCCACCATCGCTAGCCATCATGATCATCATCCGCACGAACCGCCAAAAGGCTATCGCCCAATAAGCGATAAGGCGGCGCAGGAAAGGTTTGGCCGATATGGCGAGGACGCCGTCTTCAAGATGATCTCCGAGATCGCAAAAGAAAGCGGTGGCTATGCCTATCAAAACGTCGCCTTCCAAGATGATAGCGGCTATTCCTCGGAGATCGATGCCATATTGATCTGCTCCGGCGGGTTCTTCGCGATCGAGGTCAAGTCCAACAAAGGGATCATCCATGGCAATGCCAAAGATGAGCGGTGGTACGCGGAAAAAGAGGAGTGGCAGGAGGATAAATACCCCAAGAACCCAATCCTTCAGAACGAGCGCCACATCAGCCATCTTAGGAGGATGGCGGGCAAAGGATTCCCTTACGTTACTTCCCTAGTGATATTCCCATATGCCAAAAGCATTGAAGAGGTTAGAAGTCCCATTGTCCATGACTGCGATTCGGCTGAGGACTTCATTAACGGCAAGATCGCGGAAGGCAAATACAAAAAGCAGACCGTAGATAGATTCAACGATCAGCTAAAAGCATTCCTCTCCCGATATGGGATCACCCATGAGCAGCACATAGAGAATATAAAAAGGATATACAAGGCATGAGCAGGGCAGAAAAGCGTTATTATACGGACAAAGAACTCAAAATACTGGCGAAGCAGCTGACTTTTTTCTATTTCATTGGCCTTCCACTCATCGAATGGGGGAGCGAAAGGATGAACGTCCTTTACATCGATTATTATCCAGACGTCAAGAAAGGAATAATGGATGGATTCCAGTCCGCCTTGCCCAATAGGGCTCTATGCGAGCTCTTCCTGAAGGCGGACGACATGGTCGAATGGCCGCAAGGCGAGCCCAAGGAATGCCCGGAGAAGCCCCTGGGGGATAAGGGCGATTACCTTCTCCGTGGCAAATTCGAGGCGGCCTCGCTTGAGCGCAGGTGCCTAGACGGAGCAACGCTCTTAGAGGTCTCCAAAGACATCGCGGATAGGCTTTATACTTTGCTTAGACACGGAAAATTCAAGGAAATAGGGCTGAAGAAATAAGGAGTCAAACAATATGTCCAAAATCACAATCGACGAAAACACAGCGAAAAGAGTCGCCTATTACGTGGCATTCACGTTCTTATTGGACTGCCGCTCTATGAGAAACCTAACCCACAGCGAAGATAAAAAGATGTGGATGGGTCTATACGTGGATGTATGGAAAGAATTCTCCGGGAAGCTAGACGATGCCTTTAACCGCAAAAGCAACATCGAGATCCTTCTTATCTCATCCGAACATATGGATGATTATGTAGAGCCTAAGGAAGCGGCGGAGAAGCCGGGCGGATGCATCGCCGAATATCTCCTTGGCGGAGCATTCCTGCAAGGCTGCATCGCACATAGAAAACTCGATGTTGCCGCATCGCAAGAGATCGCGAACGACGTCGCGTCAAGGATGTATGCCTTGCTGAAAGAAGGCGTTTACCAGTTGATCAAGGTCTGCTAAAACTGACACAGAATCGTTATCCCTAGGAATCAAAGAAATTACGAAATCGACGTAAAAAAGCGATTTTCGATTCGATTTAGTTGGAACTATTTTGATTTATTGGCCTTTTCCACTTCCTGTATCTTGGCAAACCAGTCATCCTGACGGCCCTCCTGCTTATTCGACAGGTTTGGCACAAAGTATACAATGTGCGAAAAATGATGAAATTCGCAGTTTGTCTATTGATATCATGAATTTGTTTTGGACATCGTATTTTTAGATACTCAAATGCCCTCCGCATTACAATAGTGGAATCATCATCGAATTTAGTTATAATTTAGTCATATCTAGGAGTCCGTTTATGATTATTCGCGCATCTGCTGACATCCGCACCAATTACAATGCCGTCATTGAGGAGTGCCGGCAAACCGGTGAGCCCGTTTACTTAACGAAGAACGGAGAAGGCGATGCGGTGGTGATGGATATCGCCTCATTCGAAAAACGCGAGCAGATCCTTCGTGCCCAAGAGATGGTTTTAGAAGCTTATGCCGATAACCTCTCCGGAAGCAAGACTTATGGTAGCAAACAAGTCAAGGCGATGATGGACAAGATCATAGAAGGCAAATGAGATGGACTATAAGGTAGAATGGTCCCCTAAAGCGGTATCCGATCTCGCGGAACGCGTTTCGTTTCTAGCAAAAGCATCGAAAGAAGCGGCTAGAGAATTATCGGACAGCGTTATTTCGATGGGCGAATCGCTTTCTTCTTTTCCTGAGCGCTTCCAAGAATTTCCGATGCCCTCTAGCTTTCCAGTCACCATTCGCAAATGCGTGATTAATCACCGCTACATCATTCTTTACGGGGTCAAAGGCGAATCGGTTATTATCTACCGCGTTCTTGATGCAAGAAGGAATCTCGGCGGACTCCTTTCTTGAAAGAAGGCGCGGTAACGCATACCTAAAAGATATCCAAGTCATCACTTAGATATAGAAAACTGGCCCGTCTACTTTGAATGAGCTTTTGGCCCTAGTTGCGCCGCATGGTGACCTTAGGCCAATTCGAGCCACGGGAAACCTCTTCAGGCGCTTAAAAGCGATACCTTGCAAAGCTTCTTGAAGAAGGTCACCGCATACTCCGATACTTCGTAATGGCTTGGGAATATGGCGCGATAGGCTTTTTCCTCGATTTGGGACTTCGCCTCGAGGGAAAGCTCTTCCATCGTGCTTCCGACTTTGATCTCGATGATGATGCCTTTGGCATTCGCGTAGTCCAATATGGCGATGTCCACTAACCCTAGGCCCGCCTCCTTATTCGAGATGACCTCATATTCATCCTCATCGTTTTGAGCGAGCAGCAGCCCAAGGAGGAAGCCATGATAGAAGCTTTCTTTGTCTTTCTCGCTTCTAGCGTAATCATGGATTCCGACGCTCTTCCAAAGCGCTTCCGAGAGAATGGAGGTCGCTTTCTTGGCGTCGCCCGCGAACAAGGCATCGAATATGGATCCTTTCTCAGCCCTTGCCTCGAGGTATACCTGCTCCATGAATACTTCGATGTGCTTCTTGAAGATGTCCAGGATTTCCTTGTTCGGCAGGGCGACAACGCATGCTCGGCCTTTTCTTTCGATGACCGTGAGGTAGCCTAGAAGCACCATCAGGGAGTAAATGTTATCGGGGGTGGACGCAAGGGTCCTATAGGTCAATTCGAAATCGAGCTCCTTCTCTAGGGTTTTCCCTTCCATAAGGGCCGCGATCTCGTCTTTCGTCTTGGCGCTTGGCTTGCTTAATAGGAAATAGAGGGCAGCACTGGATCCCGAATTGATCCAGTAGGAGCGGGGCCCCTCATCGTCCATGGCGTTGTGGTTGATGCAATCGTAGACGTAATTCATTACGTCGAAGGGGCAATAGATCCTGGATTTGCCAAAGCGATACCCGTCATAGAATTCCTTGATGTTTTGCTTCTCGCCCTTTAGCCCATAATAGGAAAGCAAGGCGTCGACCTCTTCTTCCTCGAAGCCGAAGTAAGAGGAGAACTGGTTGTCTAGGACCGAGAATTCCTTGACGTTATTTAGCCCGGTGAACATGCTCTCCTTGCTAATCTTGAGGCAACCGCCCAAAACCGCTAAAAAGACGTTTGGATTGGATTTGACCCCTGCGCTTAGAAGGCCATTGATCAAAAACAGAGCATCGTCATAGTAGCCGTTCTCGTTCGCTTTCTGCAATGGCACATCATATTCGTCGACGATGATGACCGCCTTCTTCTTGTAGATGGAGTAGAAACGGGAAGAGAATTCGAGCAGGAATCCCGCGGCATCGACATCGGTTTCCTTCTTGTCCGAGAATAAGGCTAGCCTTTCCTTGAAGGAATCGCTTATCCCTTCTTCGTCCAATAGGTGGCTATAGGGCGACAAAGAGATCGCGATCTGCGACCTTAGCTCTTCCTCCATTTTCTGATAGGTCTTGCCTTGGACCTCCTTAAGGGTCAGATAGATCACGGGATATGCGTTCATGTGCTCTTTGACCAGTTCCTCATTCGAAGCGATCTTAAGGCCCTTGAAAAGATGCTTCGAATCCTTATTCAGATCAAAGAAATAGCGGAGCATGGAAAGATTCAGGCTCTTGCCGAATCTTCTGGGCCTAGTGAAAAGGACGGGGCTGGCCTTGGAACGGAGCAGCTCCTCAATGAAAAGCGACTTGTCCACGTAATAGACGCCATTCTCGATGATGGAGCCGAAATCGTCTTCCGCTGGGTTGATGGCCTTCTTGGTCAAGAAGGAACGCAATCTCTGCAGCATTTCCTGATATTTGGGTGAGCTATCATCGATCTCCCCGTTTTCGTATTTGGCATAAGTCTTGACGGTTACCCCAACCATCTTCGCGGCGCTGTTCTTGGAAACTCCAAGCTGATTTCTGATTTCTAACAAGCTCATAGGATTCCCTCCAAGGATAGAATACCATCCAATAACAGAATTTACCATATATCAAATGGTAATTTCTTAACTATGTATGGTAAAAAGTAGAAAAGTATAGTAAAAGCGTTAAAAAACAAGGTAATTCTAAATAGAAACATGAAGGATTCCCGATATACGCCCGAGGATACGGATTCTAGGTTTGGAGCAAGCCGGATGGCAAACAATGTGGGCCGAGGACATCGAAGCGTGATCGATGAGACGATGGATGAGGCCATTGTCGCGCTGACTTCTCTTGATAGGACCGTGAATTGCAGCTAAGCAATCGGGCGAATTTATGAATGACCCTGCTTTTCTTGCTTAATAGCGAACGCATCAGGCACTAATTCATTGAAAATTATGCTTTCTACGCCATAAGGTATGGGTTGACCACGCATGGATATCGATGGAAATACCTAGGAAATGAGTTAGAAGCCCAGCCTAAGCGCACCAAAGGAAAAGCTAGGCCAATCGTAGCCATGGACATATCCATGGGCCAAAAGAAGGAATACCCCTCGATGATGGAGGCATCTAGGCAACTAGGGATCAGATTCACCTCCATCGAAAGTGCGCTTCGGACTGGGGACAAGGCCAAAGGGTACCGCTTCTATTATTCTGACGTTGGCCCAATGCCAAAGGAAAAGAAGAAAAGACCATCTAGAACGGTTTTAGGTCTAGATAAGGATGGCAACCTCATAAAGATATGGGAATCCGCGAAAGAAGCCGCCCTAGACCTTCATGTCATACGCGCGGCCATATATGGGTGTTTCAATTCGGATAACCCCAACGCAACCTGCAAGGGATATCGCCTTAAGTACAAAGACAGTTGATAGAACCCTTAGGCTCAATAACATACTCAAAACCAGCATTAGAAGCAGTGGCCCACAGCCGCGATTTAGGCGCTCTTATATATTTTGCTATACATAAGGCATCGCCCAAACAAAAAGCAACCTGGCTAGGCCAAGTTGCTAATAGACATAGACTAGAAGAATCAGAGAGCGACGACTTCGATGATGATCTTTAGGTCAGAGGTCAGGCGAATGTCAAACATTCCTCCGCCATTCTCGGAGACCATGATGTTGCCGCCGGCATCCTGGAATCTGCCTTCGGGCATTTCCTCGATGCTGCTATAGCCGAGCCAAGTATTGCTGTCCTTGCACATGACTTTGAATTTGTCCCAGTCAGCGAGAGTGAGTTCGATGTGGGCGATATCGCCTTCTTCAACGCCAGCAGCCATTTCAAGGGCTTCGTCATCCCAGCCTTTGAAACCCTCGTTCACTTCATAGGGCCAAGGGCTGCCCTCGCCCGCGAAATACCAGGTGGACTCTTCGCTAGGCTGGACGTCTTTCGAGATCCAGATGCGACCATCAGCATCGGGCTCATCGGCGATGACGATCCACATGTTGTAGGCGCCATCCTCGAGCACGCTGAAGGTGGAGTCCTCGTTCTTGGTCACTAGGCTCAGGCACCCGGCCTTCACATGGTCGTAATCGAAGTAACGGACGTCGTCGCTAGATTTGACGCGGACTTCGTCAGTAGTCTTTAGCGTAACGCCTTGGCACATGACTTCGATCCCTTCCTTATCGGGGTTAGGGATGAGGTCGACTTCGCGGAAATCCTCGCCATCATAGATCTCTAGCGACCAGCTCTCTGCGATCGGCTCTTCGCTTTCGACTTCGCTAATGACGACGGGCTCTTCGCTTTCGGCCTCGCTAACGATAGCGGGCTCTTTGCTTTCTTCGGAAGCGGGAGCGAGGCTAGTAGGCTCGCTCTTCGGGGCTTCGGAAGAAGGGACGACGGAAGAGGCGTTTCCTCCGCCGCAGGCGGCGAGCAATAGCGCGCTCGTGCCCAACGCGAATAGTTTGGATAGTTTCATAGATCCCTCCTTGCAATTGGATAATGAAACAAAGGATAACGCGCGCCGCAAGAGAGATTTCACGATGAATATGGACTTGTAAGCGCTTACGCTATTGCAGGAATTATAGTCGTCTAGACCTTTCATATCCAATCTTTTGTATTTCGGCATGCCTGAAAGATATCCAAGTCATTACTTAGATATGAGCCAGTTTTCTATATCTGATTTTTAGTTATTTATAGTTCTCTATATTGTTTCCGCCGATTCTCTATAAATGATTATAGTTTTCCCTTCAGCGCCTTCACGTCATCCGGCACGTGCTTTGGCCAAGGGAGCAGCTCGTCGGCCGGACGATCGGAGCTCTCGATGCACCGTTCGATGTACTTTTCTGTTATCAGTCCTTTTTACGTCTCTTGAACTCTCATAATCGGAATAACCACGATTTAAAGCAAATAGTTAGACTGCATCGTAACTATTTGGCACTCAAACCACAAGAGTGCTTGACTCTCTCTCTCTCTCTCTATCATT
>CACYCS010000113.1 GCA_902773005.1 uncultured Erysipelotrichaceae bacterium | reverse complement strand
CTGCTGATAATGTCAGGCTGTAAATCCGATGAAGAGCGTGAATTCTATATTCGTCTTGCTATTAAGGAACGCTATACAAAAAGGCAATTGGAACGTCAGATGGACAGCGGATATTATGAACGATACATGCTTTCAAAGGATAAGCTCTTGCCGGAAAAGGTCCAAGCTGAGTTGAACCCTTTCTTGGATTCTTATGTAATAGAGTTCTTGGATTTGCCAACAGGCTTTCTTGAAAAAGATCTACGCAAAGGACTAATTTCCGGAATGAAGCAGTTCATACTTGAAATAGGTAAGGACTTTACGTTTGTTCATGAAGAATATGCCATAACAGTTGGTGGCGAGGATTACAGGATTGATCTTTTGTTTTATCACAGAACCTTACGTTGTTTTGTGGCTATGGAACTTAAGACCGGTAAATTCAAACCGGAATATGTATCAAAGATGGATTTCTATCTGGAAGGGCTAGACAGACAGGTGAAGAAACCTGATGAGAACCCAAGTGTTGGTTTAATTCTCTGTGCTTCAAAGAATGATGAGGTTGTTGAATATGCTATGAGCCGTACCATGTCTCCGATGATGGTATCGCAATATCAGTTACAACTGCCGGATAAAGAAGTGCTTAGAAAGAAACTACAGGAATTGGCTAATATTCCGCAGATTGAGGATAAGGAGTAAGGGAGTAGAGTTCTATAAAATTGAGCTGGATTTCAAGCCAGATGAAATCTCCATTCATAAAATCTATAGGACGCAGTTTTGAATTCTGCGGCTGCGTGCCTGCCTAATTACATAAATGGTGGGTTTCTAACAATAGGGAAGGTATGGAAAAAGCGAAATTGGCCAAGATAGAGTACCGTAGGATAGGGAGATACTTCGATGAAATATTCAAGAGAAAGAGATGAGATTTGCCTGCGTCTATGCAAAATGCAGTCTCGAATGTTCAAGAAGGCCTCCGAAGAAGGGATCCCTTCTTTTTTCTTCGTGAAAGCCTTCGCCTGTTCTACTTGCGTGTGGAAGATCGATAGCCTGGCTTTCCTTGACAGCAACGTCAGCGAAGAAGAAATCTACCGATACGTCAAAAGCAAGGTCAAGACGAGGAGAGGCACCGTATATGATAGTGATGTCATGGGCTGGATCGGGTATCTGCTTAGGGAATGGGCGTATCGTTACAAAACCTACACTTCCATCATCATGAAAAGTGTCGATCTGACTTATCTTGCCAAGGCTTACTATCCATACCATTCGCTCGATATCCTCAAAGCAATCAAGAAAATCGCGGAAGAGAAGAAAATCGATTTGAACGAGGACCCTCAAGAGAGGCTCATCAGAATACTAAGACAGACTCTTAAGCCAATTTGATTGTAACCTACGTTACATTCAAAATAATGACGGCCGTGACGTGAGGGCAATGCTTTGAGCGTTCGGCTGGTGTTCGAAAGGTCTTTCCCGACTACAACAACTCCACACAATCCGAAAAAATGGCGCGTCTTTTGCGTAGAAGCGAATGGGCTTCAATTGTTTGGTTTGGTGGCGGTGTTGTCTTTTCTTAGCCCGAAATTCCGCTTTCTGGAAGCGTACCATTCCAGAGCTTTATCGTATTCTTCATCGCTGAAATCCGGAAATAGGACATCAGAAAAATAGATTTCAGCATATGTGCATTGATAGAGCATGAAGTTCGATAGTCTATGCTCACCACCCGGCCGAATGACCAAATCCAGATTGATTGGGGCATCGAGACTCGCAAGCAAGGATTCTTCGGTTAGTGTCTCGCCTTTTTGAAGCGCTTTATTGGCGGCGCGCACTATCTCGTTTCGCGAGCCATATGCCAAGCATACGTAGATGCATTTCCCCTCCGCTTCATATTGCAAGGAGTGCTCTTCAACCTTGTGCAATGCTTTGGCCAAACGGGGCGATAACGCATGCATGTCCCCAGCGAATTTGATTTTGACGTGGAATTCATCGCTCAATTCAATGAATATTTTGATTGCGATTGAGACCAGCAAAAACACACCTTTTACTTCGCTTGCGTCGCGTTTTAAGTTTTCGGTCGAAAGGACATAGCAGGTCACGGTTTTCACACCAATCTCGAAGGAGTGGCGGAGCAGGCCGAACATTCTTGCGCCACCGGCCTCATGGCCTTTGTAGTGGGAGAGCTTGCGCGATTTCGCCCACCTTCCGTTGCCATCCATGATAAAGCCAACGTGGCTTGGGACTGCTTTTACGTTATTCATCGGCGTTCTCTTCGGGTAGCCCTGTTGCCTTGATTAGAATTCTTGTGAAGCAGGGGTTTAAAGTGGATAGGTCAACATTTTCGGATTTAATCTGCGCCAAGGTTTCTTTGACGTGAGAGTAGAGTGTCCGATATTGTTTGCACCATTCTTCGTTTGGATGCTCGATATCGCCATTTAGAATCGCGTCATCGGTGCAACCGCCGCGACATTCCGAATAATAGGCGCAGGTCTTACTGCAGTTATCTCTTCTGCGAATCGATCCAACGAGAATCTTGCGGAAGCCTTCGGATTTATGGATGTCCTCGATAGATGAAATTGAATCGATGTTGCCGTAAGCGTAGTTTTTCATTTCTTCGCGCCCGCATCCGTAGATTGTTCCTTCCGCGTCAATGCAGAAGAAATTGCCGATGCAGGAACCGTTTGAGCATAGATTCACGTTGCGGTCGAGAGCTTGATGGCAAAGGATTCCAAGCGAACGCACGGGGACGCCGTCTTTGTCGTGAACCCATTTGTCAAAGAGTTTGAGAATCTGCTCGGTATAGGATTCGTTGGTCAACAAATCGATGGAACGCGCATTCCCTTCTGGGAAGACGAAATTAAAATCGAGTGGGGCACCTAGTTTCTTCAAATACTCGTAATTCGCGTCCACGTCATATTCGGGATCGCTTGCAACGGCGATGACTCCGCCGAGCAGCTTTTCTTTCTTGAGCCTTTTGATGGCTTCGACGACCTTCTCGGTTGAGCCGCGGTATTTGTCGTTATAGATGCCGTCGAAACTCACCCCAACGTGGAAGTCGTGCTTCTTGAAGAAGGAAATCCACTTGCCATCGATCAAGGTTCCGTTGGTTTGAACGGAATTGGTGAATTTTGTTCCGCGAATGGCGTAGTATTTTTCCTCTATCCGCATGACTTTCTCAAAGAAATCGATGCCTCCCATAAGCGGTTCGCCGCCATGGAAGATGATGTGGAGGTTATCGAAAGGTGCCAAAATCCCAATCATCTTATCGACCTTCGCGGGATCGATGACGGGGCGATTGAACATCGTGGCGGCGTTATAGCAGTATTTGCAGCGGAGGTTGCAGGCATTAGTCACCTTCAATATTAATGTTGCGCTTTTCACGTTTGAGTGTCTCCTTTCTGCGATGGTAATCGTTTAACGATGCCGCGGTGTCGCGGAAGTAGTGGAACTGGACGTCGTCTCCGTTCAGTATTCCTGGGACGGTGGTGGCGAGGGAATGGTCGACGATCTTTCTTAACGCTCCCCATTCGAGTTCGTCGGACTTAATGCCGTAGATTGCAGCCTTGACCGACTTCTCCTCGTCCTCGATGAGTTTGGATAGTTTCGCGTAATGCTTATTGAAGTATTCGATGATCGTCGGGGTGCCTTCCTCAATGAGCGAGTTTGGCTTCTTCTCGGCATAGTCCTCATCGTAATCGACTAGCATGTCGACGAAGAAAGTCCATCGCGCAAGCCAATATAGGGCTTTGAGATAAGGCTCGCTTAACGGATAGTAAGTTGAGAATAGCTTCCCGACGAAATCGCCATACACGTCAAGCACTTCTTCGATCGGAGCGCCATCGCGCTGGAGTGAGTTGATCTTCTCATTAGCATCCACGGCCATCTCGAATTGCTTCGGGTTCCGCTTCACGACGTCCTTCATGACGCCGCGGAAGAAGAGGTTAGCCAAGAACACCTTTTTCTTGTCGCCGTCTTCTTTGTTGTCGACCGTTTTAGTCGCAAGGCCAATTGCGGTGATGTCGGCGATGATTTTCCCGTCTTTGTCGTCGCGGAAGTATTTATTGCGGTTTTCGGTTCGAATCTTCTGGCATGCAACATGCGGTGCCCTAGCCGCGCAACCTGACAAAAAAACAACGATGCTGAACAAAGCGGCATCGAAGGTGGTCAGGTAGCGCGCCTTCTGCCCACCTAAGTTCCACAGGCAATAGCATAGGCGGCAATAATACTGCCGGAATGTTGTGTACTCGTTGTTTCTTAAATATGAATCGCGCGGTCTAAAATAACCGAACATCGACTATTAGCAGCAGCCGTCGGTATAGGTCTGCACGTGATAGGTGGTGTCGTGCTTCTCGGATTCATCCTGCCCATTGTAGAGCTTCAAGAGCTCTTCACTGGACATTTCTTCCAATTTCTTCTTGTCGTCTTTCATTGTAAAACCCCTCGTTAAGACTAATTGTGCAGTTAAAAATATATGGTGTCAACAATTTGAAAATTGGCGATTTCATCGCGGTGCCTGAACAGGTCACCACCATGCGTAAGCGCTTGCGCAAAAGGCGTTTTGACGATAGATTGATAGCCGGGCAAACCGTGGATATCAATCGAATCGCAAACCGCATATACCTAAAAAGCAAATTCGCGAAAGCCGCTCAAATCTCCTTTCCGGAATTTGTTGATCTTTCGGATTGGGATCTTTCTTTCATTATCGGCAACTTCAGCATCGTCATCCGCTACTCAAAAGATGGGGTGAACCTCTATTTCAAGGAGTGCAAAGCCCATCTAGATGGACATGGAACCTTGACGCGCGGTACGGAGGCGTTCTTTGAGCAGGTGCATCCGGAGGCTCCCGAGGCAATCAAGGAAATCGTCTTAAAAGGAGTGAAGGAAAAGGAAATCGCCCGTAGGCTGCTTACCATGGGCGTTCGCCGCGACAAAAGGTCCAGGCTAGCCAAATACCATGATTCCTTAGATCCGTCCGTTTTTGGTTTTAAGGGAATCCAAGGGGGGCATGTATCGATTTTCACCGATTATATTAACTATATCTCTGCCGAGCTAAACCTTTTTGAGATGCATCTTTCCACTAGGCGAGATGAACTTGAAACCGCGATGGCGGGACACGCTCTGGCGACGATCTCTTTGGCGAAGGTCTTGGGGTTCGACGGATTGATCCCTAATGCGAAGGCCGTCCAAGTCAAAGACAAGTTTGGAACTCGATGCGGGATCTTGATGGACGAGGCCATAGGGCGAAGCTGGGATGAATTGCCTGTTGGTTTTGAAATGACCGAATCGCTCGCTCGAGATTGCCATCGCCTGCAATTGCTCCATTATTTGAATCACGAAAACGACTTCAAGCAAGATAATGTCCGCTTGGTCGAGGATGGCGGGAAGTGCGTTGGCTTAACGGTATTCGATATCGATGGGCCTGACACGTTCCTCCCGACAACGCGCAAAGCGAAAAATATCATCGGTTGCATCAATCCGTTGGACTGCTTATCGAAATATGGGTCTTGCGTGATTGAAAAAGAAGATGCGGAACGAGTCGCAAGCCTCACGGAAGAGGACCTATCGCCTGTTAAGCCATATCTCAATGCATCCCAATTCAAATACTTGGTCAAAAGGTCCCATATATTGGCACGGGCGGCGCGCACAGCCGAGGAGTATAATTCTTGTTATCGCTTCAGCTTGGGCGATGAGTTGATGGGATGCTATGGCAAAACCTATTTGGCGGCGCTAGCAAAGCATTGATCGAAGGAGGGGGGACACATGCCTATTAATGAGCCTTGGTTTCTAGTTGTAGGTTATATCGTTTTCTTTTTGTTCACCGGGGGCATCGTCGTCTTTGGCAAGGTATTGAATTCCAAATTCGGCGTCTCCGACACCGTTTCGCGCAAGATCGTTCATATCGTATCTTGCGGCGAATGGGTCATCATGCAGTTTTTCTTTGGCTGCAGTGTCCACTGGCTGATTCTAAATGGCATCTCCGCGGTTCTGCTTGGCATTTTGATGTTCACGCCAGCGCTTAAGAATTTCGCCAATGACGACGCGGACAAAAGCTATGGCATGTTCTACTTTGCGCTTGGGACTTTCTGCGTCGCCTGCATCATCTATTTCTTCGATCAGACGATGTACCTATATGCTGGAATCGTCTATTTCTGCCTCACGATCGGCGATGGCATGGCGCCTCTAGTTGCAAAATGGACCAAGAAGTTCAATCCTGAAATCCGACAAGGCAAAAGCCTATTTGGCTGCCTTGCGGTATTCGTTTTCTCTTTCTTGTCCGCGATGGCATTCAAATTGATCTTTCATCTAGAGGAGCTTGATTGGTTCTTCCTTGTAACGCTTGCAGCGGCAGTCACCGTCATCGAATTCTATGGCTTCAAAGGATTGGATAACCTCTTCATCGAATTCGGGACATTCGGATATCTTGCCCTTTACCATTTTGGCCTTGTTCAGCTTAGTTTCGAGGTCACGGTCCTCTTATCTTTGGCCTTGGCGCTAGTCGCGCTGAAGCTTGGCGTGCTTTCGGTATCGGGCGGCATCGGCGGACTCATCTACTTCCTTGGCATTGCCTTCTTCTCGGAAGGGTTCATGATGGTGGTGTTCTCGGTCGTGCTATTCTTGCTCGCAAGCCTTGTGTCTCGCCTTACGGTCAAGGCATTCAACAAGAAGACGGGAAATCACAAGGCGAAGTCAAAGCGAACCGGCATCCAAATCTTGGCGGCGGGCATTGCTGCGCTAGGATGCATGGTCGCCAATTACTTCACCAAGAACCAGATCTTCTTGTGGCTTGCATTGCTTGCCCTGACCGAGCAGCTTGCGGATTCGCTCGCCGGAGATATCGGTAGACTCACCAACGGCAAGAACATCGATATCATCCGCTTCAAAGCCGTCGATAAGGGGATTAGCGGTGGGGTATCTCTTTTAGGCTTAGCCATCGCTTTGTCTTCTTCTTTCATCATTTTGCTGATTCCCATTGCCTTCCAGTCGATTGCTTGGGTTCCTTTTGCAGTGATCGGCGGGTTAGCCTTCTTCGGCACCATCATCGATTCGATTCTAGGGAGCCTCCTTCAGGTGCTTTACCGCTGCGAGGTCTGCGGGACGTTGACCGAGGAGAAGGAGCATTGCGAGAAGCCAACTGCAAAGGTCAAAGGCATTTCGTTCGTCAATAACGTCATGGTGAATATCCTAACCTCCGCAATCACCTTGGGAATTGGCGTGATTCCGATGCTGTTCCTATGAATTTCGATAGCGTCCGGGAATATGTTGAAGCGAGACGGAATCATGCCGTATCGCTTGAAGTCGAAGGAATCGATATCGATGGATTCGATTCGGAAGGGCTTAGAAGACTTTCAAGCGCCTTCTGGATTCCGTCCAGACGAAAAATCGTCGAAACGATCATCACGAATTTTCGCGGTCAAGAGATTTCGCTGAAGGTTGGACCAAATGACCATATCCCGTTCATGAAGCCTAGCGGTGAGCTTTACCTTCCGAAGAAGATCTTCTTCCACAAGAAAGAGCTGATTCTTTCCCTCACTCACGAGTTATCCCATTTCTTGCTGCTTGGCATCGAGCACTACGAAAACCTATGGGCGATCGATAAGGCGTTCGTAGAGGTGCATGGACCGGATAGCACCCCCCAATCGCCGATTGAATACATGACCGATTGCTTAGTGCTTCGATTGCTACGAAAACAGGTTGAGCTTTATGGCCCTAATCGCTTGAGAAATTGGCTTATCCGTCATGTTGAGATCGGATTGGCTAATCGAGATAAGCAACTGGAGAATCTTCGAGCCAAATAAAGCGTTATCGCGAACTAAATCTCGCGAATCGGCCGATACTGATGCGCAGCAATATCCAGGAAGTGAAGAGCAGGGGAGCCCCCGTCATCAAGATCTCGAGCAAAGCGTGACGCTCGGATAGGCCTTACTCAAAATATTCGACGCTAATGATATTCACGCGCTTCCAAATGTAACGAAGCGAGCATCTTCCGATCCCCTTGATATAGAAGATCTTCGCATCGCCTTTGAAGCGCTTGGTGAATATCATCTTTTCTTTGCCGTCATGGGTTAAGCGAAATTCGATCGAAGGCAGAAAGATGCTCTCGGTATCTTTTGGAAGCGGGGTATAAAAGACCGCGCAATCGCGATAATGCCCATATCCCTCGATCGAAAAATGGGCCTCCTTGATCTTGCCTTCGTTTAGCTCACTTTCGAATTGATGGTAATCCATAAGGAAATTCTATCGCAAAAATCGCTCCACGTATCCCCTGAATTCTTGACAAGTCTATTCCGTACCATAAAATATCGGTAAATCGGTAAACCCATGAAAACCTACTCGAACCACCAGTTGCAGCGTTACCCCATCTATCTCAATTACCTAAGGGAGCTTTTCGATAGCGGCTCCGAATACGTTTCCTCGCCCCAAATCGCCGAGAAGCTTGGCTATAGTGAGGAGCAGGTCCGCAAAGACCTCGCTAACGTAAGCCACGAGTCCGGCCGTCCCAAGAAAGGCAGGTCAGTCCGTCAACTCATCCGCGACCTAGAGATCTTCCTTGGGTATCGCGGCTCTTCCCCCGCCGTATTGATCGGATGCGGAAGATTAGGACGCGCCTTGCTCAATTACCCCGCCTTCGAAAGCATGGGATTAGAGATCAAGGCAGGCTTCGACGTCGACCCGGAGTTAGTCGGCAAGACGATCGAAGGGAAGCGGATCTACCCGATGTCGGAACTAGGTCGCGTCATCCGCGAGAAGAAGGTGATGATCGCGATCGTCGCGGTTCCGGTGGACTACGCCCAAGAAGTCGTGAACCTCATCGCTTCCGCCGGGGCCAAAGCCATTTGGAACTTCGCCCCGACTTTGATCGATGTCCCAGAAGGAGTCGTGGTCGAGAACGTCGACCTCGCCTCTTCCCTCGCCGTATTGAATCACCGTCTGAATCGGATGCTCGAATCGAGCCATCCGAGGATCGATTAAGAAAGGAGTCGCCTATGGAAAGCCAGCATCTAATGAATGAAGGGCCATTGCTCGATGAACGCGGCAACATCATCGAGCCAGGCTACGCCTTTGCGCTTGTCAAGAAATACGATAGGAATGCCATTAAGGCCAAGAAAAGCCGCATCAAGGAATGGGACTATTATTATGTCGGCAATTCCTCTTATGGCGTCGCCCTCACGATCGCCGATAACGGCTACATGGCCATGGCCTCGATCTCTTTCCTCGACTTCGAGGCGAAATACGAGGACACCGTATCCAAAATCGGCTGGTTCCCCATGGGCAAATTAGGCCTCCCATCATCCTCAACTGAGGGCGACACCGTCTACGAAGGCAAAGGCTTCTCGATGAAATTCCTCCACGAAGGGAAAAAGAGAAGGCTCATCTGCCAGATGTCCTCCTTCAAAGGCAAGGATTTCCACTGCGACCTCCTGCTAGAAGAAACAATCGACGGCTCCATGGTCATCGCCACCCCATTCAAGAAGGACGCCCATTTCTATTACAACCAGAAGATCAATTGCCTCCGCGCATCGGGATACGCCAAAATCGGTGACCGCCTTCTCGACTTCAATAAGGATTCCTATGGGGTCCTAGATTGGGGCAGAGGAGTCTGGACCTACAAGAACACCTGGTTCTGGTCAAGCGCCTCCTTCGAGCAAGATGGCCACATCATCGGCTGGAACTTAGGCTATGGATTCGGAAGTAACAAATCCGCAACCGAGAACATGCTCTTCTACGATGGCAAAGCCTATAAGATCAACGACGTAAGGATGGATATCCCCCTCAAGCGAAGCGGAGGGGATGACTTCATGTCCAAATGGACCTTCCGCAGTCCTACCGGAGAAGTCGCGATG
>CACYCS010000112.1 GCA_902773005.1 uncultured Erysipelotrichaceae bacterium | reverse complement strand
CGTTTAATCCTTTCGCGCAGGAAACGTAATACGCCAAATAGAACGCGACGGAAGAGACGGCGACGCTGCTTAGATAATACGCGTAATTCTTTACCACAATCGTGTCCCCAGGGACTGCCAATTTGCTTGTGGCGATCGTGTATACTTTCGCGCCTCTAGCTTTGACCTCTTCGATATTCGACCTCATCGAAGGCGCTGTCTCTGGGTCGGTGATGAACACGATGACGGGCATACCTTCCTCAATCAAAGCGATTGGCCCGTGTTTCAGTTCTCCACCGGGAACGGCTTCGGAGTGGATATAGCTGATTTCCTTTAGTTTCAGCGAGGCTTCAAGGGATAGGAAATAATCGAAGCCCCTGCCCAAATAGAAGATGTTCTTGTGGTCTTTTAGTTCCTCGGCTGTGTCTTTGATTGCTTCTTTGCAATGGGCTTGAATGTCTCGTATGACGTCTAAGGCATGAGTCAAATCCTCAACCACGCTTCCGTCGTCTTTAAGCGCGCCGGCAAGCATTGCAAGCAGAGTTACCTGAGCGACGTAAGCCTTCGTCGACGCCACCGATACCTCTACCCCGCTATGAAGTAATAGGGAGTACATGCAGTTTCTATCTAGCGTGGAGCCACCGCTATTCGTGATGATCAGGTTCCTGAGGTTATTGGCTTTAACGATCTTAAGGCAATGGATAAGATCTGCGGTCTCGCCGGACTGCGAAATCATGATAATGAATGGCTTTTTACCCGGGAAAGTAGGGTGGAACGCCCATTCGGAGGCGATGAACTTGGATGTCGACCTATCGTATTTCTCCAAATAGCGCCCGCCCACTAGGCCAGCGTGGTAAGAGGTGCCACAGGCTAAGAAGATAATGTGATCCGATTCATTTAGGTCTTTGATAAGCTCGGGATCGAACTGGTATTTGCCGTTTTGATAGTAAATATTCAGCAATCTAGTGACGGTTTGCGGGATTTCTTCGATTTCCTTAAGCATATAATGCGGGTAGCCCTTAAGGTCGTGCGATATGAGTTCCACGTCTTTGTGAATCGCTTTCTTCTCAACTCGGTTCCCGTCTTTGTCGAACACGGTTGCTCCGTTTCGATTCACCCAGCCGAACTCGTTGTCGTCTAGCTCGACGAAAGCATCTGTGTAGTCAATCATCGGCGAGACGTCAGATGCGACCAAAGCAAAACCGTTTCCTATCCCTATGACGAGAGGGGAAGCCTTTTTCATGACGTACAAGGTCTCGTGGTCATCGCTAGCAAAGAATGCTATCGCGTAGCTCCCCTCGATCTCCGCCATCGTTGCTTTGATTGCTTCTGCGATGCTGCCGGATTTCAGGTAATGGTATTCCAATAGGTTGGCGACGACTTCGGAATCTGTCTCGCCGTAAAACGTATATCCTTTTTCCAGCAACACGGCCTTGAGTTCCTTATAGTTGTCGATCACGCCGTTGTGTACCAAGCAGATACGATGGTTGCACGACAAATGCGGATGTGTGTTCAATTTGGTAGGCGCCCCATGGGTTGCCCACCTGGTATGCCCGATTATGAGATTGGCGTCGATTTTCTCGGGCACGATCGACATTAGATGCTCGACGCTTCCGACGTCTTTGAAGATCCTTATGCCGTCATGGTAATACGCAACTCCAGCGGAGTCATATCCGCGGTAATCGAGCATCTTCAAACCTTTCGACACGTAATCTCTTGGGCTTTTTAGGCCCACTGCTCCTACAATTCCGCACATAACGCCTACCTGCCTAGATATTTCTTCAATTCGTATTCGCTCACGGTGGTGTGGTATTCCTTCCACTCGCGCTCTTTCGCCTCGATGTATTTCGGGAACAGGTGTTCGCCCAATACGCCTTTGAGGATTTCGCTTCTTTTGAAATATTGAATCGCTTCATGGAGCGTTTCAGGAAGGCAGATGATGTTTCTCACTTTGATTTCTTCTTCGGATAAAGCGAATAAATTGTCCTTCACCGGGGGAATGACGTCTTTTTCTTCAACCGTTTCAATCCCTTTTAAGCCGCAGGCAAGTATTCCTGCCAAAGCGAGGTATGGGTTGGCGCAGGGGTCAACGTTCCTGAATTCGGTTCTGGTCGCCGGGCCCCTAGTTGCCGGAATCCTGACCAAAGAACTCCTATTGGCATCGCTCCAGCAAGCGTAGATCGGTGCTTCGTAGCCGCTTACCAAACGCTTATAGGAGTTGACGACGGGGTTCGTCAAAAGGGACAGCTCTCTGGCGTGGCGGAGCACCCCAGTAATCCATTTTTTGCACATCGCGGACAATTCCATTGACGCATTAGGATCGTAGAAGAGGTCGCCTTTTTCCTTGGAGTACAAAGAGCAGTTCGTGTGCATGCCATTGCCTGCCTGCTTGTTGAGGGGCTTCGGCATGAAACTTGCCAAGTACCCGTTTTTTCTGGCAATCATTTTCACGACCTGCTTGAATGTTTGGACTCTGTCGCAGGCGGAAACCACATCGGTGTATTTAAAGGTAATCTCGTTTTGTCCAGGGCCTACCTCGTGATGGGAGGCCTGAACCTCAAAGCCCATCTTCTCGAGCATCAAGGCGATTTCCCTGCGCACATCCTCGCCTCCATCGAATGGCGACAAATCGAAATAGGATGCTTTGTCGCTGCAATTGGTGGATACACTGCCGTCGGCGTTCAGTTTGAACAGATAGAATTCCGGCTCGAACCCGACATATAGGTCATCGATCCCGAGTCCTCTCATCTTCTCAACTTCCTTTTTCAGGATGTAGCGAGGATCGCCGATGAAAGGTTTGCCGTCAGGGGTGTAAACGTCGCAGATGAATCTCGCCACCCCGCCGACGGAATTGTCCTCAAAAGGAAGAATCAGGAATGTGTCTAGGCCTGGATGGAGGTACATGTCCGCTTCTTTGATTCGGACGAACCCTTCGATCGATGAGCCGTCGAACATGATTTTGTTCTCGAGCGCATCCTCTATCCTGCTAGCAGGTATTTCAACCGCTTTGATATCGCCGAGCATGTCGGTGAATTGCATCCTGATGTAGGAGATGCTGTTTTCTTCGATGATCGATTTGATTTCTTCTTGATTCATCGCCGTGTCCTCCTGAAAAACACGAGTAAAATGATTTACTAACAAAAAATACGTGTCAATAAAAATTTATGTAAACTTTTATTTACATCGGCATGTTTTTTTGAATCTTTAACAAAGTTAAAAAATTTTAAAACACGAGGTAATATTTTTTTACATTCCTTTAAAAACGGAAGCAAAATCAATCTGAACAACGGACACTGATATTCATTTCTCGGAGGCAGCAGCCTGTTGGACTTAGCTACCCTTGGGCTATAATTACTAGAAACAAGGAAGGCTGATTATGGAATACCGCAACTACAATAACGTCATCTATCTGCGACTAGACAAAGGAGACGAAGTTCTTTCGTCGATCCTTGGCGTTTGCAAAAAGGAAGGGGTACGT
>CACYCS010000111.1 GCA_902773005.1 uncultured Erysipelotrichaceae bacterium | reverse complement strand
GCGAGGCATTTATCAAGATATGGCTCTGCGTTATAAGCCGGGACGAGGAAGGTAACTAATTTCATGATGCGTGGGAGGTTTTATGCCTTGATCGCGTGGAAAACCTTTTTTCCTTTCTTGATGACGAAGCCTTTCTTGGCGTCTTCGAATGTGTAGGTGAGGTTGGGGTCAACTATCTTTTGATCATCGACGCTGACGCCTCCTTGCTGAACGAGCCTTCTCGCCTCGCCTTTGCTAGTCGCTAGTCCCGCCTTGACCATGACGTCAAGGATGGTGAGGGGCTTCTCGGCAAAGTCAGATTCGGCAAGGGTAGTCGAGGGCATGTGCTCGGCATCCATGTTGCCAGAGAAAAGCGATTTGGCGGTTGCTTCCGCTTTCTCCGCTTCTTCTTTGCCATGGACTAACTCAGTCAATTCGCGGGCAAGGATCTGCTTTTTCTCGTTGATTCTCGATGCGTCCCAGTTCTCCATTTCGCGGATTTGCTCCATCGGGAGGAAGGTAAGCATCTTGATGCACTTCATGACATCGGCGTCATCGACGTTCCTCCAGTACTGGTAGAAGTCGAACGGCGTGGTCTTCTCTGGATCAAGCCAAACGGCGCCTTTGGCGGTTTTGCCCATCTTCTTGCCTTCGGAATTAAGCAGCAAGGTGATGGTCATCGCGTAGGCGTCTTCGCCTTTCTTTTTGCGGATAAGCTCAGTGCCAGCAAGCATGTTGCTCCACTGATCGTCTCCGCCGAACTCCATGTTCACGCCATAATTCTCGTGCATGTAGTAGAAATCGTATGCCTGCATCAGCATGTAGTTGAATTCCAAGAAGCTTAGGCCCTTCTCCATACGCTGCTTGTAGCATTCGGCACGAAGCATGTTGTTGACGGAGAAATGCGGACCTACTTCCCTCATGAAATCGATGTAGTTGAGCTTGAGAAGCCAGTCGGCGTTATTGAGCATGATCGCCTTACCCTCGCCGAATTCGATGAACCTCTCCATCTGCTTCTTGAAGCATTGGCAATTGTGCTCAATGGTTTCTGGCGTGAGCATGCCGCGCATATCGCTGCGACCGCTTGGATCGCCGATGTACCCGGTTCCACCACCAATCAAAACGACCGGGCGATTGCCAGCCATCTGGAGCCTCTTCATGAGGCAAAGGGCCATAAAATGGCCAACGTGAAGCGAGTCGGCGGTGGGGTCGAAGCCGATATAAAACTTAGCGCCTCCGCGATTGATGAGCTCGCGGATTTCCGCTTCGTCCGTAACCTGAGCAATCAGGCCACGCTCCTGTAATTCTTCGTAAATTCCCATATCGGCCTCCTAAAGGACATGTCCTTTAAAGCACTAAAGTATAGATGATAAACGAAATTCCGCAAAAGATTTGTTTCATAGATAGCCTCTTTATTAGCATAATTAGCGCAATGAAAAGGGATTTGGTGACGTTCTTCCATGAAAAAGGCAGGGATTTGCCATGGCGAGCTTCTCGCGACCCTTATCGCGTTTATTTAAGCGAAATCATGCTTCAGCAAACTCGCGTAGAAGCGGTCAAAGGATATTTCAAACGCTTCCTTGACCGTTTTCCTACCGTCGAAGACCTAGCTTTATCTAACGAAGAAGAAGTCCTTTTGCTTTGGCAAGGGCTTGGCTATTACTCTAGGGCGAGAAACCTTAGGGCCTGCGCGATCGAAGTAACCAAACGCTTCAACGGGGAATTTCCGAAAACGAAAGAGGAATTGCTCACTCTTCCTGGCGTTGGTGAATACACCGCATCCGCCATCGCAAGCATTTGCTTTGACGAGAAATGCGCCGCGGTAGATGGAAATCTCTATCGGATCTACGCTAGGCTTAACGGCATTCCGAAAACCCTTGCGGATAAAGGTGAGCGAGAAAGGTGCGCGACCTATTTCGAGTCCTGGATGGATGACGCTAATCCTGGCGACATCAACCAAGGCTTAATGGACCTAGGTGAGTTAGTTTGCCTTCCTAATGGTGCCCCGAAATGCGCGGATTGCCCATTCGTATCTTCTTGCAAGGCGCACAGCCAAAATAAAGAGCTGCTCTACCCTGCCAAAAAGGTCAAAAAAGCGAAAAAGAGCGAACCCCTTATCGTTTTTCTGCTGAAATACGGCGATAAATACCTGCTGCACAAACGGAGCGACTCCGGCCTTTTGGCCTCGCTTTACGAATTCCCGAATGCAATAACCCGAGATTTAGATCAAGCAAAGAACGAACTTCGCAAAGCTGGCATCGAAATGGGCACCGCGCACCACATCGGCTGTTCAAAACATGTATTCACCCACCTCATTTGGGATATGGAATGGTACGCGGCAGACATAGAGTCCCTGCCCTCGGATGGCTACGTTCTAGCAACAAAAGAAGAAGTCGCTTCTAGATACGCTCTTCCTTCCGCGTTTGCCTTTGGCCTAAAGTCGATATTTTGATACACGTCCCGCCTAATTTCGGCTGTAGGCGGGGCTATCGTGCTTTTATGGCGCGAACGTGTATAATTAAGCCGCTAAAACAAGGAGGTAGTTAAAAGACGACAATGTTTAGTGAAGAGCAATACGCCACGTCGCTC
>CACYCS010000110.1 GCA_902773005.1 uncultured Erysipelotrichaceae bacterium | reverse complement strand
CGCCTCTTTTAAGTTCTACGCCTGTAATGTAGCCCAAGTCAGTGCCGCCGTTGGTATAAAGTCGAGTTGTAGTCCCCTTATTCCAATGCTCAATGCCATCAAACTTGCCCGCAAGATAATAACTACTATCTTGGCCTACGGCTCTTACTTCCGTCACTTCGTCATTTTGCAAAAATGATGCGGCTACGCCTCCGACGAGTGCGCACGCCGACAAAGCGACGAAGAGTTTTGTCTTCAGTTTCATATATAAAATCCCTCCAAGGTCTTTTAGGTATACAAGGATTATACAACGCGGCAATTCGGCCGCGGAAAAATGCTCGTGAATTCTAAGGAAAAGGCTCCCGATGGCGGGAGCCAAATCCATGCTTGTCGGAATTATAAACGATTAGTTCTGATGCTTTCTGCGGAGGAGGAAGAAGCTTCCGGCAAAGGTCACAAGGACCGCACCGCTGATCGCAGCGATGGCAAATGCCATATTGTTATCGGCGTTGTTACCGTCCATGATATCGACCCTTCCGGCACCGCTATGGCCTTCGAGAACGACGCCACCAGCTCTAGACGCCAATTCCTCCATGATGTCATAGAAGGAGACGTTTGTCTCAGAAGGAACGTTTTCGCCGTCATAAGCCCCAGAATAGGTGTAGGTTTTGGAAATGTTGACAAGTTCTCTTACGCTTTCATCCAAGGCATTGTAATTGTTGCAGAGCGTCAGAGCGTCACTTGCAGAGATGCCGCAGATGGAATAGTTCAATACGTCTTTTCCATGTTCATCTTTCCCTGCAATTACGGCGTTTCTTTTCGCTTCGACTTGCCGGGCGAAGGCAAGCGCTTCTAAGCCGCAATCATAGTATTTGCTTTGCCCATTTTCATCAAACCAGTAGAAACGGTTGCTAGCGAGTGGCAAATCCGCCGTCTGCGTCTTATCGTTGCCGTCAACATAGTTAAAGATAACGTGGGTGTCGTTGGCCAAGGTGTTGTAGGGAATCTTGTAAATCCATCCTGAAGTTCCGCCAAGAGAGATAACCCCTTTCTCGACTGTTGTCTGTCCAGCGACAGAAGTGACCGCAGTTCCAGGCCAATCACCAAATTGCCCGACTTTGCCTCCGGCGCCATAAGTATAGATGTTGTTTGACGTAGCGGAATTTTTGTCCGACACATAGTAAATATATGCGTCTGCGGATGCTTCATACTTGAGATATACGGCGTAGATAGACACTGCGTCTCCAGACTCAACGGTCACCGGGGAGAATGGGTTCGAGGTGATATCGTCTTCATCCCAATAATGCCAGCCAGCAAAATAATACTTACTGCTTACAGGAGAATCCGGTGTTGCAGGAGAATAGGTGTCGCCGACTTCCGGAGTATCTACGCCAATATCCCCTTGCACTGCGCCATCGTAATAATAGTGTTTATTGTATGTTCTAGTATCGGCGGCATACTTTGCATACAAAGTTAAGTCAGAATCGACATTGCCATCCCAAGAAATGGTGAGGTTTGGGTTTGTATACCACCCAGCAAAAGATAGTCCATTCGGAGCAGTGGCAGGCGCGGCGATTGAAGACCCTGCTCGCATAAGCTCCGCGCTTTTTGTCGCGCTGCCTAGATCCGAATAGTCTTCTACGCCGGTATATGTCACGACCTTCCAGTACAAATCCCCCCATTCGTCTAGATCTTTCGTACCGCTGATTTTAATTACATTCCTTTCGCCGCTTTTAATCCCTTCTCGCCAGCCGCCCCATGCTTCATCATACCAGTTGCCTCCGACGTTTCTCGCGAACTTAATGTTTTTCCATGTATTGCCGATGGAATCGAGGTCAATAAGTCCAGTGTGCAGAGTATATTTTTGACCCCATAAAGTAATTTGCGATCCGATGTCTGCGTCAACGGTTAATTCCGCGGTATAACCGGTTTCGCCGTCATAAAACATTGTCGTTGCATTATCATTCGTCCATGAGCTTCCTTCGGCAATAAGAACACTATAACGGCTCGCGTTCACGGCCCTTGTTTCCTTAACTTGAGTGTTTGTAGCAATTCCTGCACCGACGCCCATCCCCAAAGCAAGGGACAGGCCTACCAATGCGAATACATTCTTCTTTTTCATGTTCGTTCTTGTTTCCATAGATAGCTCCTATGGCAATTGATTCCTTTCTTAAAATAATTAAGGTTCCTAGCTATCGACATAAAGCGTCGGGCCCAACTCAACTCTTGCATTCGAATGAGAAAGCTGGACTATGACTGAACAAGCAATTATTGAACTTATTCAGCCGAAACCTTGTCCGCTTCAATAAGTGGATACCCGAATTATACAACGCGGCGAATAACGAAGCGTCCTTACGCGCGCGTATCTATATAATAAATGTGTATTGAAACGGTGTAACAATGTGTCTACATCTCATGAAAAAGAGAGTCATGATTTGTCACCAAATGGTTCATATTTTTCCAAAAACACCACGCCCAATCGGAATGAAAAAAGTGGAAAGCGCTTTCAAAAAAGTATTTGTATTACACTAGCCGCGTTGTATAATCCTTGTATACCTGAAAGACCTTGGAGGGATTTTATATATGAAACTGAAGACAAAACTCTTCGTCGCTTTGTCGGCGTGCGCACTCGTCGGAGGCGCCTCCGCTGGATTGATGGCGAGCAAAGATGCCGTTGAGGCCAAAGCTGCCGATACTTTTGATGGCAAAATTATCATCAAGAAAAACGACAATGACATGAAATGGACCGGCTCAAAATTAGTTGGTTATTTATTCGATGATTCTTCGCACAATGCATGGGGCAATCCAGTCGCTAACGATGGAAAGACCTATCAAGAATATACCTGGTCAAATTTGAACTTTGAGCCTACAAAAATAATCATACTTCGCGTTGCATCTGATTGGACATCCGGCTGGACATGTTATTGTAGAACAGGAAACATTAGTTTAGCTGACGCTGATGTTGTGTGGATGCATGGCGACGCTAAAGAGGAAAACGATAACAATCATTGGGGCATCTATAGTACCGAGACTATTGTAAAAAGTGAATCGAACGCAAGCATAGCGGAATTGGAAAACCTAAAAATTGCATCTAATGGCGAAGCGATAGAAACGTGGGGCAGCGTTACCCTAACTGATAATCAAAAGTTTTATATCAGCGCAACTGTTGACGGTGACAAAAAATATAACAATTATTCCTGTATCGATGCAATAAGTTCGAATCTCAGCAAGAACGGCAATTTTATTCAGGTCACCGATGCCGCAACGTATGAACTCTATTTTGATTTTGACGCCAAGACAACATTTATTACCGATCCCGTATTGGCGAATGCCGATGAGTGGGCACAGGAATTTTTGAAAGGCGGATGCTCTTCTACTATGGCGAATTGGACGGATCACGCATCTTCTTACGCTGGTCTCAGTAACGAATCAAAGCAGCTGTTCCTTGACGTCGCTGAAAATGGGAACGAAAGTGGCACCTTTGTTGAGCAGGCGGTAGCCCGCTATGATCTTGTAGAAAAGAGGTACGGAAAGACGGCCTATGCAGAGTTTATGGGACGCGAAAGCGCAGGAAAATTATCTCCAAAGGCGGCAGGTAATCTTGTGCCAGTTGCTAATGGCGGAAGCGGCTTCAGCGTTGGCATCGCTGCTATAGCAACAATCTCTGTTGTTGCCGTTGCGATTTCTGGCGGACTTATCCTTCGTAGAAAAGTCGATCGCTAACCTGTTTTAAACAAATGCTATCTAAGGCGTGCTAACAATTGTTGGCTCGCCTTTTTGTATATTTTTGCCAAAGGATGGCCAAAGCTATCCAGAGGTTGTTTGTGCAAATAAATTAATCGTTCCTTCTCTTGCGGGCGCAAAAGCCGCTCTATCACGCCAACCGCGCAAGATATGAGTCTAAAGGCAAATGTGAAGTGTCAGCACACCGGCGTCCGTTGCTTGATAAGAGCCTCTATTGTTCGCTGACAGGGAGTTCAATATGCCATTGTTCGACCTTCAAATCTCTGGCGCAAGCATTGATATCTCTGATAAACCCTTTGCGGTAGGATTCAGGAAGTATTTCAATAAACACCTTCAAAATGTCCTCCAGGAAGAGACCATTATATTTGTTCCAAATCAATCCATTGTTGTGAACAGCTTTATTTCTGTAGATTCTGAACGATTCCTGATTGGCCTCCATGGCTTCTAGATTCACGCCATCATATGCGGCCTCCGCACCCAAAGAATAGAATTCGCGGTACGCAGTTTCAAAATTCCATGGCTTGCCTTTGCGTTTTCCGTATTTATCGCCTTCAACGAGTTTGTCGCACTTATTGTTCTTGCAGCACCTTTTGACGAAGACCTTATATAGTTCTTCCAGGACAATAATGTACTTAATGGAATTGATGACCAATCTCTTATCGTATCTGACGTAATCCGTAACGGTTTCCCAAGTGCACTCTATCCCCTTGTCCTTAAGGAAATCGATGATTGCTTCGTAGCGATATTCGCCTTTAAGTTTGACCCAATGCTCGATATTGGCCTCATGGTCTTTGTAATCAACGATGCTGTTTTCTAGCGACATAGTTATTCACCTCTTCGACAAAAGCTTCCGATGACGATCTCTTTGTTGGATCGCTCTCGTCTTTCTTCTTTTCTTTTATTTTCCTTGGCAGGACGTATTCTTCGATCACGATGCGCTTCTCGTCCGCGGGAAGATGCTTGAACAAAGAATAGGCTTCGCTGCAGTTTTCAAGCTCGTTCCAGGTAAACATGTTTTCCCCGGAGCCATCATTATTATTCCTTCGGATGATTTGATTCGCAGGATCAATAATTACGAAGTCAAAGGAATAGCCGTTATTATGGTTGATCAAGGTTACCGCGGTTGTCGAATTCTGCGTCTCGAACCCATTCTTGCCATTGAATCGATCACCGAAGAAATTGTAGAAGTCATCCTTAGTCTCCGTCGGATCAAAGGACTTGCCTTCTTTATACACCTTGGAGTTTTTGGTAAGGTGGATTTGATAATCAACATCCCAAGGTTTGCCTGGCTCGTGCAGGATGGTGTTCCATTGGGCAGAACCGACAAGACGAACATAGAACTTGTATTTGCCTTTCATCGCCCTATGAAGTTCCGCGATCAGATTATGCCCATACACTCTAGCGGGCGAGCTTTCTCTCTTCGTTACCCTTTTTATGACTTGATTGCTCATAAATGCCCCCTTCGATATTTGGAAACGGACCGTTGAGGTCCACTGCTCCATTCGATTCTCACCCACATCTAGTCGGCAGTCAATGCTTTGCGCATATTCAGTCGACCTTAATGGTAATTTCGGAAAAAACCAAGGGACTTTTAACCCTATTTTCGGAAAATTCCAAGCGACTTTTATACCACGTTTCGGAAAAAACCAAGGGAGTTTTAGTTTAGCGGAATCTTTAAATGACAGAAAAGATTAGGCTGTGTGCCACTTTTCTTGGCTTCAGTGGCTTAAAACCAGGGAGCAGGTTTTTAGCGGACCCCAAACTTTATTGTCCAAACTAATCGAATGATTACGTCAACGAAAGTAGCCTTATCAAGCCCGCGAGGAATGGATAAGCCATAAGGTCTCATACTCCTTGGCTTTCTCTTTGTCTTTATCGACTCCTATCCCAAACTTATAGCATCTAGCCACCTCATATAGGAATAATGGAACGATGGGCTTTTCCTTAAGACCTTCGCATAGCAGCTTAAATCCAAGTCCATAGTCTTTCTTAAGCCCACCTAAGCCATAGATGTAATGACGGGCTAGGTAACCTTTCGATAAAGGTTCATCTTCTAGCTTCAGATACCATTCCCTCGCTTTCTTATGGTTCTTCTTCCTGCCGATGCCAAAGTCATAGATAATCGCGATTTGAAGGATCGAGAAATAATACTCACTGGCTTTGTTCTTAAGCGCGTATTCACTAGCTTTAACGTAACTAGGCTCATTGAACCTATCGCCATAGCAATAATGACGGAAGAGCAATGAATTCGCGTAGGGTTCGTGATGCTCGGACGCTTGGAGTAGCCATTCCTCCGCTTTATAGGGATGGCCGAGTTTATCTAACGCTTCCCCATAATAAGTCATCCCACTAGGACAACCTAGCTCTGCGCTTTTCCTAAGCCTACTAAGCTCCTCCACTTCATCGTCATAGCATTCCGAGGATATCTCAAACCAGGCGTATCCATCCCCAAGCTTCGCGGCTTCATGGAAAAACTTCTTCGCGGCTTCATCGTCCCTTTGGGTCAATTCTTCCTCTTGATGGGCTTTGCCTAGTAGATATGCCGCCTTGCCTTCACCTTGGCGATACGCCTCATAGAGCAATTCGAAAATCTCTTCCCTATGTTGCCACGCGTTCTCGCTTCGATACATGAGCTTCTCCGCGCGTCTCACCATATCCTTAGGCGTCATCTTTTTCTTATCCATATCTAGGTTCCCCATAAACTCAACACATTGTATCGTAGCCTGAGCTAAATCGATACGGCAATGATGGTCAAGTAGGCTGGGAGCCACTGGGAAATGAATAGGATTGATGCTGGGGCTGTTCACCCTATAAGACGAGGAATAGGCCTAATAAAGAGATGGAGAGGGTGGGGATGGAGACGATAAAGCCGTATTTAGTGAAATCCAAGAAAGAGAACTTGATGCCTTGCTTATGGAGCAAAGAGGAGAACATGATGCCCGCTAAGGCGCCGATGGGAGTTAGGAAGGCACCGATGTTGCTGCCGATGATGCTAGCGTAGATCGCTTGAGTAGAGGATTCTGTAGCTAAGGAAGCAGGCAAAGAGGAGAACAAAATCGACATCGGGATGTTGTTGATGAGGTTAGAGGCTAAAAACGAGGAATAGCCATAGACCCAGATGGGTGGGCCTTGGTTTAGGAAATCGCCAAGTTTCGCAGAAACGCCTTGGACATTGAGGCTAACGACGATCACGAACATCGATAGTATGAATGGGATCAGGGCATAGGGGAGCCGCTTCAGGCAATCTACTAGGTAATCCCAGTGTTTATGGGTGAGTAGCCTTTCCCCTAAGGCGACTAGTAGAAGAACCAAAGCGCAGGTCGCGGAGATGATCCACATCTCAAAGGGCAGGTAGCTAGAGAAAGCCATAAGCAATAAGCAGGTGCCTAGTAACGCTAGGCCGAGTATCAGGTCAGGCTTACTTTGGATTGGATAATGCTCGCTTTGGTTATGAAGCGGGGCTTTGAGGTCTTTACGAAACAACAAGAAGACGATGGCTAGCTCGATGATCCCTCCGAATAAGGTGGGGACCGCCATCACCTTGAAGTAGCTTAGGAAGTCGATGTTAGAAGAGGTCGCTAGGTAGATGTTCGTGGGGTTGCCGATCAGTAGCATCATGGACCACGTATTGGCCGCGGCGAACTCGGCGATGAGATAGGGAAGCGGATTGATCAACGCGCTTTTGGCGAAGAAGCAGATGAATGGGGTCAAGGTGAGGATCACGATGTCATTGGAGGTGAAGACCGTTAAGATTGAGGTCAGCGCATAGAAGATGAGGAATAAGCCTAGTTGGCTGCCTTTAGCGCGGCGCGTGGCAACACTAGCAAGATAACGGAATAGCCCCACTTCATCGAGATACACCGAAAGCACGCTCATCGAGAAAAAGAGCACGAGGATCTTGAGGGGATTGATGCTACTAGGCGCGGTCAACGCTTCGAATACCTTATCGATCGGGGCAAGGGAGGTGGAAAGGAGGATCGTCGCCCCAAGCAAGGCGACGATCCAATAGGTGCCTAGGCGGATCCTGCCGAGCTTTATCGTCGGGAGGAAGATGATCGATAGGGTCATCAAGACGAAGGTGATGATGGAGACGATGAGAGTTACTAGCATAGCGCCAAGGCAGTATTATCCTCTTATTCCTTCAAAGGGGAGAGAGAAATTTGGATTTCATAAAATGAATTCGCATAGGGCGGTGCGTTAAATGAGGTCCCGCGAGACTATTTGCTATCGAATCAGCATAGTTTTCCTAACGTGCTCCCCTACAAAAAAGCTCCGGAACTCGGAATACAAAAAATGCAGGATTCCATCCTGCGTTCGCCTTTCGGCGTCAGGTTTCCCTGACACCGAAATTAAACCAAAGGAGTAAAACCATGTCAAACAAAAAGAAGCCGCGGATGACCGCGACTTAGTATGATTTGACAAAAGGGGGGTCTACTATAGAACGTTATTGATCCTTGATGATTCTCTCGATCCTGCAGGTGTGCTTCAGGGTGTCCTTGTCGAAGCTTATCCTGACGAGCAGGACCTCACCGCAGTAGTTTTCCAATGGCTTGTAATACTCCTTGGCCTTGATCCGCTCGATTGCGGAATATGTGGAACCATCGGCAGTTGCCTCGATCACCAGGGCTGGACGTTCGCTTCCCTTAAGCGGCAGGAAGGCGACGTCGGTCCCCCTTTCGCCAAATCTTTCTTGCCACGCTGGCGGGAGGTAGTAATCCAAGGCGTCCGAGTAGGCGACGCCCGCCATGGCGCGGGCAACCTCCCTCCTCTCCAGATGTCCAAAGAGAGAATCAAACCTCGGGCGGTACTTATCGAAGATTTCGGCCACGCGCCCCTCATCTCCCGCGACGGTGGCGCGGAACAGGTCCCACGATTCGTAGGCAAGACCGGTGACGCATCCCTCGAAACGCGCCTCCTTCGCCGCGGTGCGGAAGAAAAGCAGCATCTCGCGGTTCGGGATACACGCCCTCCCATCGGAGTCGGAATAGCGCAGGAACCCGGCGTGGATGAGATACCCGATCCCCTGGTCGGCCGAGTCGATCCGCGAGAGGTCGCCGGAGAAGGCGCCCGGGTTGGCGTAGACCGAGCCGCCCGAAAGCAGGATGGCGGCCTCTTTTTCGAGTGAGATGAAGTTGTTCTTCAGGCCCTTCGTTATAGCGCTCGGCGCCATGGTGTTGGCGGTGTAGCCATCGCACTCATTGTACCGGCATGCCTGGACGACAGAGTTCGGGCAGTAGACCTTACCCACGCCTTCGATGTGGTAGCCGTCGTACCATTCCCTGAGGTCGTCCATGGTGAGCTTGGTTCCGGATTGCTCCATGACCTTCTTGACCTCCACCTCGGAGAAGCCGAAGCAAGGAGCGAGTGTGTCGGACGAGACCATCGTGAACTCATCGAATTCGTTCAGGGCGCTCATGCTGCCGTAGCGCTTGATCGGCATGATTCCGGTCATGTAGCAGAGCTCGATGGCGGAAAGCCCGCCCCTGGTCTTGAAAAGCGACCTCAGGAAGCCCATGTAGCGGTCGAAGACCTCCGGCTCGTCGGGGTAGTTCCTGAGGAGGTAGTCCCACTCGTCGATCACGATCACGAACCTCTCGCCCGTGGCGTTGTGCACGGCGAAGATCTGGTCGGCGAACCCTTCGCATCTGGAGAAATCGACTTTTGGGTAGGCGTCGGCAAGCTCTCGGCCCACTCGCCTAACGATTTTTGGCTCAACTTCCTTCACACCGTAACCGCAAAATTCGGAGATATCGAGCTTGATGACGTTGTGCCTGTTGAGGTGCTTTTCGAAAGCGGGACCCCTGGAGGCGTCCAGCTTGGAGAACACGTCCCTCGTGTCATCCCCTTTGGTGTAGTAGGCAGCGATCATGTTCGCGAGGTAGGTCTTGCCGAAGCGGGTGGGCATGGTGGCGCAGATGAGCTTTCCGCCGTCGCCGATCACGCGGTTGAGAGTCCCGATTAGGGACGATTTGTCAATGTACAGCGGTGAATCCGCGATTTGGCGGTATCGATAGGCTTTCGGATTGAGATAGCTTCCCATTGTTTATTCTCCTTTTTGAATGGCTATGCCGATCATAACACGGAACCGGCTGTTTTGAGGGCGGACACAAAATGTCCGCTTTTGGCGATGGCATTTCGCACCGCTATTTCTCCTCGTTTCGCCTTAGGGCCAGACCTGCTGGGGGATAAGAACAGGTTGTTCACCACAAGGAATAGGTTATTGACTATATAGAAAAGCCGCATGGCTAGGGAGAACTAGGGAATGCGGCTTATTTTGCTATATATCGATTATAGCACTCCATCGATGAGGTTATCGAAGTTGACTTTCACGATGGTATATCCATCATATTCCTCGGCTGTCACGTCGATCACATATTCTTCGCTCGGCGAGTTATACCACTTCTAGTCAAAGCTTCCGAGGTCGCGGTAGGTATAGCCTGCCTCCTCTAAAGCGGAATATTAGGCTTCGATCGCAGGGGTCAAGTCGCTTAGTTCCATTTCGCATGCGCGTGGAAAAAAGGCATTATGACCCGGGGAATCACCGTTTCTTTTGTTTATATATTTCCTTTAGATCCTCGATCGCCATTTCAACGTCCATGGTATGAAACATAAAATAATTGACGTTCATCGTTTCAAACGGTGCCTGTTTGTATATTTTGACGCTTTCTTCTTTTGTGAAATAATGCCAATAGCGATAAACGTATCCCATCCAGTACAAAACGTCTTTTGAAACGTCTTTTCTCTTGAGTATGAGTTTATCTTTGCAAGTGGCGATGAGCTCTTCCAAAAGATATTCTTCGCCAGCCCATTGCATGCGATTGTATTCGGAATCGAGGTTCTTGGCTAATTCGCCGTTCATAAAGGTTTTTACAAGACTCTCGGCTGCGTACTCGGTTGTGGCAAAGAGTTCAAACAGCCTTCCTTGTATATCGCATAGCTTTAACTCTAAAGCGTCCATTGTTTCTCTCCCTTTATGGCTTCATCTAATATTTCATCGAAGAATTTTCCTTCGCGACGATGGGCCTTGCAGATTTCATTCGCGATTTCTATCCCTTTTTGGCGATTTCCTTCGCTTACCTTTCTTAAGACTTTCTTTTCGAAATAAGAAAGATCGATCTCTTTTTCTACCTTTATGGCTCTGCACGCCTTTTCGGTGAGCGCAACGTATTGTTTCCCGAGCTGAAGCGCCGATAAGCTATTCACAAGTGCTGCATCCGTGATATTCCCCAGAAAGAAATTATCGATAACGTAAAACATTCTGTCGTTTGCGATGCTGCCTATGGCAAGATCTTTTCCGCGCAACAACGCACTGTACTTGTCATATAGCTTGCTGCCTTTGATCCTTTCCATTCTTCCGCGACGATAAGCGACCATCATTGCCCAATCGAGGTCAGTCGGGATTTCGATGCTTTCAAGTTCTCTTATATCAATCGAAACAACATAGAATTTGGACTCTTCGAAGTCGCAGATAAGGGTAAGGGCTTGTTCGGGCGTAGTTCCCATATAAAAGCCCTTGCCGAAGTCGCATTTTTCACGGCTGATCGGCTTTATGCTTCCAACTAGACCGCTTTTTGAACCATGATAAAGTATCATGCGCCCCTTCTCTATCGATAGAGAATCCACCTCTTTTTTAATTCTTTCAATAATCATCTCATAAACCGGGACACTCAAATCCTCGCATAATTCATAAAGACTTTCCTGAGCAAGGCGGGTTGGTCGCGAATGTCCGTTCTCCCATCGATTAATGGTTGCGAATTGCACTCCAACTTTCGTCGCCATTTCCGTTTGACTTAATCCAGTATATTGCCTGATTTGCCTAATAATCTCTTGCATGAATATCACCTATAACATTTATTACATTTGATATTATACATTTTGTTATATTTTCTGCCAATCGGTTGAATGAAAAGTAAAAATCTATCGGAACATAATGAAATGATCCAAGAAGGTGGAAAGGCCGCAAGAAGCCTATGCGTAATTTGCGGTTTGAAAAATGCCGCACATAGAAGAAACGGCAATGTTTGCGTTAGGCCAATTACTTCTTTGAAAAATTAAGATTTCCTGAGGTATTTTTGGCGGAAAGCTTCGATCTTCGCTTCATCGAGTCCGCAGAGTTCGGAATAGAAGCCGTCTAGCCCACCATAGAGGATATCGATCTCATCGAGGGCGGATTCTAGGTATTCGAGCTTGGCTTTGAAGTATTCCATGAACTCCTTTCGGAATTCCTTGTCCATAAGCTGAGCGAACACCTTATAGGCGAAGGGCACGATCGGATGGAGGTTGGTCGAGAGGTAATCCTCTTCAATTTCCTTCATCGGGACGTCCAAAAGACGAAGGATCGCCAAAGACAAGACCCCTGTCCTATCTTTCCCTGCCGTGCAATGGAAATAGACGCCGCCGTCGAGAGACAAAAGCAATTCGAATATCTTGGTGAACGAGCCTTTCCTTTGCTTTGCCACGATATGGCGATAATAGGCATTGATGTCAGGAAGCTTATGCTCTTTCAATACGCGGCGTTTCCCCTCCTTCTCGCTTGTGTAGCCCATCTCCTCCATCGTGATGAGCGGGCAATGGTAATAGGCGATGCCTTCAATCGGCTTATCTGGCTTTGTGGCGGCTTCTTGCTCGGTGCGGAGATCGATGATCGCCTTCACCCCATATTGGTCGCGGAGGGATTTCGCGTCTTTCTTGGATATCTTATCTAACGCCCCGCCGCGATAGAAAACGTTTTCCTTCACGGAAGGGAAATCGAGGCAACGGGCATTCTGCAAACTCTTTAGAGGCAACTCTTTCATATATCCTTATTCTATGTGAGAACGAGCAATCATTGGAAGCGGCAAAGATCTTGGGTAAACGGAGAAGATATGCCATCCTTCGCCTTTCCAAGGAGGCTTATGGATTCTTCCGACTCTATAGAAGATATCCCTAATGCAATATGATATTTGATTTCTTTCGGCCCAGTCGGAATAAATCTAAATGCAAAAAGGATTTGTCGCTCTCCGATTATGAGTTCGATGCCAATGTACTGCCCTTAACGGATTTTGACGCAGGCGGCGGATTTTGGATTCTCGCTTCGCTTCACTCCGCGAGTTTTATCCTAAGGCTGGGGCGCACACCACTGGAGGGGCTTTGGGCGTACCAGCCGTTGAGAACACCGACATCTATGACGTGACTCGCAAAGTAGGAGAAGTACGAGTCCGGCGAACGGGTCCAGTACGCCCCGTTGCCGCTTTCCGGCTCCCTCCAACCCCCTCTGGCGACCGCGTAGTCGGTCAGGGCGCAGCAACGGGACGCGTTGTCAGTGAACCCATAATCGGCGTTCTCGTAGTCCTGGTAGCTCAGCAGGAACACTTTGTCCGAGGTGTCCTCGCAGGCGTACTGGTTCGACAGCGAGCCCGTTGTCCCGGCGGAATTGTCGACCTTCGTCACGAGGACGCGGTCGTCCCCGAGGGCGAATGCGGTCTTATAGAAGTCGTTGTTGAGCCATGCGCGGATCTCAGATTTCGCGTAGTCATTCGCGTAATGGCCGCCCTTGGTCCCTTCGTAATGCTCGTTGTACCGATGCGCATCGAGCAGGGAGTCGGAGACGAGAAAGAGCTCGTCACCCGACCTCTTGAGCACCTTCCACTTGATGGGCTCAAAGAGAAAGTACTCCCCTTCGTAGACGGCGTATCTCTTCCCATCGAGGGATATGATGCCGTCTTTGGACGTTGCCGATTTCAGTCGATCCAGAAGGCTTGCGTCCTTGACTTGGGATTGCGGGTATTCGCCGTAGTAGACGAAGCCGCCCTCGACCTTTGGAACCGCGCTGGGCGGAGTGGTTTCGGGGCTTTCCTGCCTCGGCTTCGGCTCTTCGCGAGTCTGGCTTTGCTTGACGGATTCCAGCGCGCGTTTTGCTTCCTCGAGCTCCTTCCGGAGCCTCTCGGCCTCATCGTCTTTCTTGGACTCTTTCGCTTCCACCGCCGCTTGGATCCTGTCCATGAGGTCCTCCTCGTCCACGCAGAATTCCTGCGACGGGAAGGCCTTCTTCAGCGTCTTCCTCACCATGTAGGGGACGTCGCCGTAATCCTCGAGGAGGTATTCGATGCGGGGCTTTTCCGGG
>CACYCS010000109.1 GCA_902773005.1 uncultured Erysipelotrichaceae bacterium | reverse complement strand
TGGAGAATTGGAGAGTATATTAAAAGTGGCCTGGGGGAAACCTCTAGGGCTACCGAAGCGCCGACAGTTACGTCGGCATTTCTTTTCGTATCTCATCAGGATTTGCTTGCCTTTCCAATTGCCACATAAATGTTATCTTTGAATCGGATGGACCCGATTTATCACAAGGGTTCGCGTGGAGCTGGACGGGAAGAATGCGAACCAGGTAGGTATTTAGAAAATCGAGAAAAGGTATCTACAAAATTGGACAGGGGTATGCAAATTCTTGTGGGGGTACGCAAAAAATGAAAGGTGTATTCAAAAATCGCTGACGCGGATCTTTATTTTTTACACTCACCAGACGATTGCCGCTTCAATTGGGAATGAATATGCGGATGAGTGTGCCGCCTTTTTCGCCCGGGGAGATGGTAAGTGTCCCGCCGATAGCGGAAAGGCGCTCGCGGATATTGCTAAGCGCGATATGCGGCTCGCCGTTGTCGTCCCCTGAAAAGCCAGGGCCGCTATCTGCTATGGTGACGACGCTGCCCCCTTTTGTCTTTTCGGTTTTCACATAGACGCGCAAAGGCTCTGAAGCATCGACGTCGAGGCCGTATTTGACGGCATTTTCCACAAGCGGCTGCAACGTAAGGGGCGGCAGGCGGAATGACGTGTGCGGGGTGTCGAACTTGACCGAGAGGCTATCCTCGAACTGAGCCTGCACCACGGCGAGGTAGGCGCGGGTATGTTCGAGCTCCTCCGCGAAGGGGATGGGGTCTTTGCCCGTGATGGCATTGAAGTTTTTGCGAAGGTAGGTGGTGAAGTCCAAGGTGACCTGCTGCGCTTTTTCCGCGTCCTGCTCGCAGAGATAATAGATGCTCGTCATCGTGTTGTAGATGAAGTGGGGGCGCATCTGGAGGACCGCGATGCTCGCACGCTGATCGGCGATCTCTTGCTGCTGACGGAAGTATTGGCTGACTTGGTCCGATAGGATGATCCCGAACATCGAAAGGGCGCTGATGGATACGGAAATGACGATAAGGAGGAATACGTCTACAAACGCTTGGACGGCCATCGTGATCAAAAGCGGGAGGAGATAGACCAGGAAGGCGATGAAATAGCGCTTGCCAAGGGGTTTCCGCCTGCAGATGATTTCAAAGAGATTCAAGGCGATCAAGGCGAATAACGGGACGATCAAAACCCAATAAAACGTGCCGCGGATGAATTGGTTGTCCTGGGTGAAATAGTAGATGATATCGGTGAATGGGGTGATGATGAGCAGGATAAGCAACGAGGCGTATAAGGCAAGGGAGAGATAAAACGCGGCGCTTTCCCGCGGCCTTTTCCCACAACGGAGCAGAATATAGGCGGTCAATAAGGGCATCAACAGGGGCGGCAAAAGGGTTTCGATGAAGGAAACGATCATGCCCGCCCAAGCGAAATCCGGCTCCGTATAGATGGATAAGTCGACGACGTAGGCAGCGATGCTGAGCACCAAAACCGAAAAAGATGATCCGAAGAACACCTTGCTCCGCTTATCCAAACCAGGAAGGAAAACAGAAGCGAGTAATCCTAGAAGAACTAGGAGCAGAAGGGCGCCGCCGACGAAGAAATAAGCGTAGATCATAAGCCTACGCCCCCGGTTGGGAAGGGGTGGCGGAGCTTTTTCAGTTGGGCCCTGACGCCTTCTAAGGTGATGGGCTTGACCATGAAGCCGCTTGCTTCCGTGTTCCACGCCTCGACGGAATACTCCGGATAGGCGGTGAGGAAGACCACGTTCATGTGCGGATTCATCCGAAGCAATTCGTTGCATAGTTCAATCCCATTGGACAAACCGAGCTCAATGTCCAAAAACGCCAAGGCGACGTGGTTTTCTCTCGCGTATTGGATGGCCTCAGATGGTTTGTTGAATCCTATGACCTCGGTATTGGGCAGGGCTTTCTCGATGATGGGCAGGGCGCCGGAAAGGACGATCTTGTTGTCATCGACGATGATGACGGCGGGGCGGGCGGCCCCTATGGCCGCGCTGCCGAGAAGCTCGGCGATATCGATGCCCAGTATCTCCGCGATCCTGGCGATGATCGTCGCGCTGGGCAGCCGCCTGTCCGCCTCCCAGTTCGCCACGCTGGAGCGACTGACGGGCAAAGCATCAGCGAGCTGTTGTTGGGACAACCCTTTTTGTTTTCGAACCGCTAGGAGCGTTTTTCCGAATGTGCGTTTCATATCGCAAAAATTATAGTTTTCTTTTGTGTCACTATGAAACGCATAAAAAGCAAATAACGTTTCAATCTGAAACATTGCGCGGGTGTATATGTTTGTCCGCGACAACTTGTTTGGTGAATTTTTATGTCTATAATATAGGTGGATGCGGGAGGACTAATTCCTCTCGGGGTCCACCGAAGGGCCGGAAAAGATCCGGCTTTTATTAATGATGATTGGTAAACATGGTAAAATTCATCCAAACAATTGATAAGGATTCGTAAGGGTTTTATGGATGATTTTGAAATTAAAGATGGCGTTTTAGTTAAATATCATGGCCGTAATCAAACGTTAGTTATCCCTGAAGGGACAACCGTGATTGGTGAAGGGGCTTTCGAAGGCAATGTCTCTGTTTTTTCGATAGAGATGCCATCCTCTGTTTGCAAAATTGAGCAGCACGCCTTTGCGTGTTGCCTGAATTTGTTAAACATCAACCTACCCGATTCTATAACGAAGATTGGTTCTTTCGCTTTTTCTTCTTGCAAAATACTGACCCTTTCCACAAAAGAATTGCCTCAATCGCTGACCGACATTGGAGAAGAAGCCTTTTCTAATTGCAACCGTCTTAGTGAATTAGTTTTTCCATCAAAACTTGAATCCATCGGCGCGAGGGCGTTTTTTAAATGTGAATCGCTTGCAAAGATCAAACTCAACAAAAACATAAAGTTTATCGGCTTTTCTGCTTTTGGCTTTACCAAAATAAAAGATATTTTTAAATCTTGATTTGCAAACGAATGGTGGATTGAAGGCTCCGGTGGGATATAATTTTGGCGTTCCGAAAGGAAATAAGATCCTTTTGAGCGTCATCGCCTTATGAGGCTTGGCGGTCTCCGCGATGGCGCCCAAAAGGACGGAGACCGCCAATGAACAAACGCACGAAAGGGGGCAAGCCCCGCCCTTTGACTTTGAAGGCCGCCTTTAAGCGCGCCGACTCGAAAAGCCCCATCGGCAAGCTCACCCGGGCCACCGTCGCCGAGTGGAACGCGCAGAAGCACCGAAGGCCCAGCGCGGAAGAGATCGAGCTGATCAACTCCCTCTTCCGCGGATGCCCCTACGCCGCGGAGGGCGACGGGATCGCCCACGATTGCGTCAGATACGGGGTGACGGGCCTTGGGGTGCAAAGGTACCTATGCAAAGGCTGCGGGAGGCAGTTCACCCCGATAACGGGAACCGTCTTCGACTCGAAGAAGATACCGATCTCGGAATGGGTGGAGTTCATCATGAACCTGGCGTCGTACGAGAGCCTGACGCAGGCGTCGCTCACCAACATGAACGCGAAAAGCACCGGCCGCTACTGGGTTTCCAAGGTCTTCGAGGTGCTCAGGGGATGCCAGGACGGCGTCGTCCTGAGCGGCGAGGTCTGGATAGACGAGACGTATTTCAAGCAGACCGAATCGGGCTTGGTCCTGCACGGCGGGAGGAAGCCGAGGGGCCTTTCGAGGAACCTGTTCTGCGTCGCCACGGCGAGGGATTCCGAGGGGAGGACCGTGCTTATCCCCTGCGGCAGGGGCAAACCCGACGGCGAAAGGATCCTCCGCGCCTTGGGCGGGCACATCGCCGTTGGGTCGAGGATCATCCACGACGGCGAGAACTCGCATTCGATCCTGATAGAGAGGCTCAGGTGCTCCGAGGAGGCCCATCCGACGGCCGAGACCAAAGGGCTGCCGGACTCCAAGAACCCGATGGACACCATCAACGAGGTTCACCGCTTCCTGAAGAAGTTCATGGCGCGGCACGGCAGCTTCAAAAGGGACGACCTGCAGGACTGGATGAACCTGTTTTGGTTCGTCTTCACCTGCTTCGGGAGGAAGGAACTGGCCGTCAACAGATTCCTCGAGATGGCCGTAAAATGCAGGAAAATAATGCGATACCGGGATGTGATGAAGAAGAAAAGCTAGATGCAATCGAAGGAAAACCACCATTCATTTGCAAATCAAGATTTT
>CACYCS010000108.1 GCA_902773005.1 uncultured Erysipelotrichaceae bacterium | reverse complement strand
TGGCTTTGTAGTCGAGCATGTTTATATCCTCCTTGTTGATGGATGCTCTTGCCGTCCAATGGGCGGCTGCCGCAATTATAAAGGAGGAAGGGGACTTGAAAATGCCACCTTTTTCGGCAAAAAGGTGGCGACCAAAAAGGCAGGCAAAGCCCCTGCGCGCTAACGCCTTGGAGCGACTGCTAGATAAGTGCCCCGCGACCGATGGACTCCGCACACCCGACCGTCATAGTCCGCAATATGCACGTCCTTCCTATCCGTCTTTTTCACCGATGAGCCTGGCTCTTTGGCCAGCTCGTTGGAGCGATTATCTTGCAATCTATCCCGAGTTTGGACAGCTCCTTGTAGAGCGAGAAGCCGAGGCAGCCCGCCTCATAGCAGGCCAGGAACCTGGATCCCGGGCGGGCTTTGCCCACCTCCTTCAGGCATTTCTTCACGAGCCTCGCGTCTGCGTCGATCCTGGCCTCGGCGAAGAATTCGCCGCCGCTAGGCGCATAGCAGCAAAGGGAATACGTGTCTTTGCGGACATCTATCCCGACGTAAACTAAACTTTCAATGCAGTGATCCTCCTTGCGATATGCTAAATGTGGACATGTTTGTTAGCGTAAACAGCCTACGCGAACTCACGGGATTCGCAATTTCCAGGGTCACTACATATTGTCTAACAATAGTTTAACTTGCCTTTGCAATGCCTCCATTTTTACAGGGCGCTGAGTTACTGGCCAAATTTGTCTGTATTTTCGTCCGCCGTGGCCGAAAAGACAGACAAAACACTCGATGGTCCCTACATAGGGTAACCATTTATGGATATTGCCTGAACAGTAAGACAATCTGACTAACTCTGCGGATACAGATTTTAACCTTTGCCGTGTGGGAGAAACCATTTGCTTATTTAGCTATCGCGTTTTGTTAAAAACAAAGAGATAATAATGCCATGATTCGACAAATCCACTTTGTTCACTACAGAAAACTAAAAGATTTAACCCTTGTTTTTTCTTCCGGGGTTAATGCGATTGCCGGAACGAACGGAACTTGTAAATCCTCTCTTTTGTACATTGTTGCCAATTCATTCCAAGAGGTCAAAAAGACCTCGCCCCGGCTCAACACCACAGATTGCTTGTCTTCGCTAAAAAATCTCAATTCCTCCGTCAATCCAAAAATAGAGAGCCTTTCCAAAGGGGACAAAAAGTATAACGACCCTGCAAAAGGAACGACCGGAGCTCTTTTCGATGTCGCTTACCTTGATGGCCGAACATTCTCTTTTCGTAGGCATAATTCTTCTAGTCAGGAGCGATACGCGTTAAAGCCTTATTATCGTAGGGGGAGCGGTGATTCGCTGCCGTGCTGCCCCGTTATTTACTTAGGCATCGCCAGGCTTCTCCCCCTTGGAGAATTCCCCTCCGACACGATTCATAAGGCGCTAAACAAATGGCTGCCCGTCGATTATCAAAAGATTTTGGCTGACCTAATTCTTCAGTTTACTCACCATAAACTGAGTTTTGAGAAACCGACCAATGCTATAAACCTTAAGAGACATCTCGAGTTTTACACGGAATGTGAAGGGATTGATTCTAATACTATATCTGCTGGCGAAGATAATCTGTTAATTATTTTGACCGCCCTCGTTACCCTTCGGTACTATTTTGACTCTCTATCAAGTCCGTATAATGAAGTTGAATCGGTTTTGCTAATCGACGAATTCGATTCGACGCTTCATCCTAGTTATCAACGCAGACTTATTAATGTCTTGTGTGAATACTCCTCCAAATATAAGATTCAAGTTATTTTCACAACTCAAAGCACAACGGCGATCAAACACGTTATTGACCGAAAAGATAATCTTATTTACCTCATTGATAATGTAAACTCGGTTGCACTGCTGCCAGACATCACATGGAATCGGGCACGGATGCAGATTGAAGGAAAAACTGAGCAGGACCTTTTCAAAGATGCCAAGATTCCTATTTGCACCGAAGACAATGAAGCGAGGTGGATGCTTGAAAGGATGCTAGACTTCTTCGGCGAAAGGAATCATGATTTTTGCTGGCTTCGACGTCACATTCACTTCATAGATGCCTGCATTGGGTCGGATGTTCTTCGCGCCCTGTTTAAAGACCATGAACTTAATTCCAAAACCATCGGGTGGATTTGCGTTCTTGATGGCGACCAAAACTCAGAAACGAACAACTGTATTCTTTCCCTGCCCGGCGGAAAATCTCCAGAATCCTTTCTTTTGGATTATGCCACGTCATTAGCAGATGGCGACGATGCCTTTTGGCTGGCCCCGGCTTGCACTGATGCGGGATACAGCAAAAGAGTATTTATCGATGATATAAAAAATGATTTCGATGAAGTTGACCGAGAAATTGAACGGAAAAAAAGTGCAAACGAATCAACGCATGGTATCCGTAGAAAGAAATATAAGGACCTTTTCAACAAGTACCAAAACTTTTTCGATGTCGTTTTTTATCATTGGTTAACCGATGTTGCCAATCGGGATGGAATCTATCGTTTCTATAAGGATTTCGGCATCGCGTATAGAATCGTTTGTGGCTGTGCCGGGCTGCCGTCTTCAAAATGGCCAATTCTCAAACTTGGCGAGGAGGACCTTTAATGAACCCTACCTTTTCGCCGCTGCGTTACCCTGGTGGCAAATCACAATTCTACGATTCACTTCTTCGCATATTGGATGCCAACGAGCTCTTTAATATCACTTACTGCGAGCCGTTTGCTGGTGGCGCTGGCGTCGCCATAAGACTATTGCTCGAGGGAAGGGCTTCGCGAATCATCATCAACGATGCCGATCGGGCAGTCTATTCTTTTTGGTACGAAACCGTTTTTGATACAGACTGGTTTGTTGCCCAAATCATGTCCTTGCCAATTAACATGGAAACTTGGCATCAATTACGAGAGACTTTGCGTAACCCGAATTCTTCGCAGCGAGAGTTGGGTTTGGCGACACTTTTCTTGAATCGAACAAATAGGTCTGGGATTCTAAAAGCTGGTCCGATTGGTGGAATGAAGCAAGAGGGGGCCTATAAGCTGGATTGCCGATTTAACAGAGATGTGATCGTTCAAAAAATCCGTAAGATTTCAATGTTTCGAAATAGGATTGTTTTGGAAAATCTGGACGCAGAGGCCTTGATTCGCAAGCACGCGAAAGACGACGAGGTTTTTTGGTTTATCGACCCGCCCTATTATAAAAAAGGGTCTGATTTGTACCAGAATTACTACACTCACGATAGTCATGTATCTTTGGCCCGCACAATCGATTCGCTGCTTGCGGAGTCAAAGTGGATTCTCACTTATGATAATTGCCCAGAGATATTAGATATTTATTCAGGGCGACACTATTTAATATATGGCATTAATTATTCTGCTCAAGTCAAACGCATCGAGAAGGAGCTTCTTTTTTGGAATCGGTTATTTATAAACGACAGGATGGTGTGTACATCATGAAAAGCGAAATAATTGACATCGAAGTTAACGAATTGAGGATATGGTCGGATAACCCACGGTACGGTAACGCCGAGCATATGGACTCTTTAATGGATGAGGCTACGGCAATTAACGTGTTGGCCGATGTCGTTGGCGAGCAGAAGATGTTTGCTCTGGCAAAGGACATCATTGAAAAAGGTGGTCTTCTTGGAAATACACTCCCCACCGTTGTGCTTACTGACGGCTTGTATTTGGTTTACGACGGTAACCGACGTATTTCTATGTTAAAAGCCCTTGCGAATCCGCAGCTTCTCGAGCAGGGCCCTTTAAAAGATAAAATCGTTCACCTTGTTGCTGGTCGGGATTTGTCGCATCTTGCTTCAATCAAAGTTCTTTCTACGGACAAGGATAATGCCTTATCCATCATGGATGGGACGCATAGTGGCGAAAGGGGTGGCGCCGGTTTAATTCCATGGGATGCGTTTAGTCGCGATATTTCTTTGGATAATCGCGGGCTACCTGTCTTGTATCCAACTGCGTTTTCCGTCGCCAAAGTATTAGGCTGGAAAAGGAAAACGGAGTTTCGCATCCCTTATACGGATCTCGAACGTTTGTTCTCTTCCGTCGCTTTGAAAAATGAATTCAAAATCAAACGCCTATCCAACGCCTATCATTCTCACCTTGTCAATGCGGTGGAAGCTTTGCTTGCCTATAAGGACTTCGCCCGGTTTCAAAGCTTCTCCCGCGAGTTTAATACAACAAAGGACGCCGGGGTTTCGGAGGGGCCTATTAAACGCTTCGTGCAATGGCATCAAAACTATGTTAAAGAAGTTTGTGAATTGTCTATTTCGCTGGAACTTCCGAAGATATTTGAAGGCGATGATATTGCTGATATAAAGTCCTATATCCACGTAAAAAATGCCTCTAGTGGAAAGGCTGTCGAAATCGATGACTCCTCATTATCTATTAGGCTTACTGATCCTTTTGGTAAGCCCGCCAAAAGCTTCAGCACAAGAATTCCCGGAAAGTGGAAATGTGCGTTGATGTATGACGGTTCCTACTCTGAAAGCCTCATTACTGTCAATAGGTTGGAAGAACCGTGTGTCCTATTTAAGGGAACCGAGGTTCAAGAGGGGGCGACGCTGAACCTTCACGATTGCGTAGATGTTGCCCTTTCGTCTAAAAGAAACCCTATGAAGGACACGGTCCGCATCTCTTATAATGGCGACGGAGAGCCGAAACTGTTTCAGGATGTTTTGCTTGGTGATACTCCTGTAGGCGAATACACCTTTACTTTTACTTTTGATAATGATGGCGTTCCATATAGCAAGAATAAATTAATTGTTGTCAGGCCCATTTCCGATATTCGCCCAGGGTTTACCGGCTCTAGTCTTCAACCTTTTTGCGATTCCCTCAATATTGGGCAGTTTACAGAACTTATTCTTCCTTCTGTTTTGGCTAAGGAAATCAATGATGCTTGGCTTGCTGGAAAGTATAATTTAGCGGTGTGTGGCATGCGTGCTGTCCTAGAACTGTCACTGGATTCTGCCGCATCCACAAACAAGATATCTTTCACGCAAACTAGTTCGTTGGAACAAAAAGTAAGCGATTTTGTCTCGGGCCTTTTGCTCGACACGAACTTGCTTAGAAGCCTATGCAATGCTGCGGGCGTAAGCTATCAGAACGAAAGAAACTTTTTGAACAGCTTGAATGCTTCAAAAATAGTATCGTATTTGCATTTAGCCGCTCATAAGTCGTCGGCATATTTGAATCTGAGCGACGTGATTGATTTTTGTCGGAAACAGCTGAGCCATTTAATTTCTTTGCTCGAATTGCTGCTTCGATAGTAGTTTTGCAAAAAAACGGGCTCATTTAGCATGCTTTCGATGGTTTGACGGCTTAACCAAGTCCGGATAACCTCTATCTACAAATGATACACTTCGAGCTCTGAATTTAGGCAGTTTTGTACTACCGACCTGTTAACGTTTTTTGAAAATGTCACATTTTTGGACTGATGCGTCAAGGCTTCTTGTGTGAATTCTTGTTGCGCAGAATCACATCGACCCTCTTCTGCGTCTCGGCATCCTCGATCGGCGGCCTTTTCCTCGCGCTCATCATGGCGCAGGGGGTACCTCTTCCCGTACAGTTCGTTGGAGAAGGCGTCCCTGTATAGGCTGACGACGGTTCCTGTTGACCCCGTTCTTGTTGCAGCTGAGCTCCTTGGCGATTCTTGCGCCGGGAAGCAGAACCTGCCTCATTTTGAGGATCGTTCTGAAGTCGAGCGTGCTTCAAAAACCTCCTTTTATTGCTCTGGCCGCCGATAAAGGCGGCCAAGAAGATTATGAGGAGGCCGCGCAGATTGAAATTTGCCACCTTTTCGGCAAAAAGGCGGCGGCCAAAAGACAGCTGAGACTGCCGGTCGGAGCGACCACTATTAATGCCTTGCGACCGCTGGATTCCGCCGAGGCGAGTGTTCGGCTCCGCCATTTGCAGATTGGGCGAAGAGCCTAGGATGGAATGGGAGGATTAATAAAGCGGACAAATATTATTAATCTATAATGTCATCCGAATTATCCGATGGAGCAGAATGATCCCCTGCCCACACCACGGTTAGTGGCCCGAAAGCTTGTTTCCTTTTGAAACCAGCGCCTATGGGCTTGAAGTCGTCGTTACCTGTGGCTGGCGCAGTACGCAGCCCTGTTACATCCAGCTTTCCAATTACAAAGAAGTTATTTTCACCGCCTTTTAGTCTGACTATTTTCGCATTTTCAGTCCTTGCTGGCGCCTCGATTCTTGAATCGCCATATACGTTTGTGTTCGAAATGGCTACGTAAGCAGACGCGTCTCTAGATAGCGATGTGACAATGCTGGAGAAATAATGTGTATCTCTGTTGAGGACGGGGCAGAGAAATAAGTCAACATAGCCAGAAAGCAACGCCTTATCGACTATGGAGGTGAGTTCAAAACACGTCATGGTGGTATAGACGATGTCGCCTCGGTTTATCAAATAGTAATAAGGAGGCAGTACCCGAGAGAGCGCTTTGCCTTGGCTCTTAAATAGGCTTTCTTCCTTTGGCGAAAAATAATTCTTGACTTTTGAAAGTGTCAAGTTGAGCTTCGCATCATAGATGAGCGTTAGATTCAAATAACCAAACCCAAGGTCTACATGGGAAATCCCGCCTACCAAGGATATTCGTCGCTTTTTTGCCTCGGCCAAGACCCTGCCGAAGTGCCAGTGAGGAATAGCTAATTCGGGAAACAGCACCATCTGGGCGCCATGTTTCGTAGACCCTCTAATGATTTTCATTAGATCATACAGCCCGTATTTCAGCGTATTTTTAGGCGTCAAGGGAACATATCCTTCGGAATCGACCCCATCCATATTTAGAGCTGCGATGGAGAGCGCGAATGGACCATCTTTCGTACAAGTGTTTTTCGGCTCCGCGGGATAGTAGCACCCGTTTATTGCCCGGCATATTTGGTCACGCTCCTCGGCTAGCCTGCTCAAATCCAACGATTGTTTCTCAAGGGCGCTGACGATCGATAGGAAAAAAGATGCCTGTTCCGGAGATATTCCAGTCGGTAAATAGTGTTTATCAATCTTATATGTCCGCGCGCTGACTGCCGCATACAAGTCGGAAAGCGAAGGGTCTTCCATCCAAGTTTTTTCGGCACTGGCTAATTCTTTGCAACGTTCTAGTTCTCTTCGTAAGCAGGACCTCATTGTATCTTCAATATTATTGAGCACCTGCTGTCTCAACTCTTGTCGAAGAGGATTATTCCCTAGCTTTACTCTTTCTATGGCGCCGGAGATTTGGCCCTCAAATGTCGATGAAGCGTCAGGACTTGACAAACCCAGCCGCAGCAATTCTCCCCAGACGGGGAATGCGTTGACTAGTTCTTGGTCGCTCATAAGATGGAGCTCGGATACGAATTCTTCCGACACCTGACGCCCGCTCCACAATTCTTGGTACACTTTGTTTCTAAAGACTTTCAAGGCAGCTCGTCGCCCGTTGGCGACTAATTCTTGCCCTTGTACTTCCACGTTCAATTCGTCTGACGACGAGATGAAGTAATCAACTAACGATGGCGCCAATTGAAAGGCTATTTCCCTTTTCATGGTATTGCCTTCCACACCAGGTCTATAAAACCACATTTGAGTTTTACTTGCATTTATCTCTAGGCCCGTTTCGCGTTTTATGAGATCCCGAATCCCTAGATCTCCAATAAAGTCGTACGGGGTTTTCTTATAAGGACTTAGGCCGATTGCGTCGGCATCCAAAAGCAGTAGAATGTCGTCGACATACCGCGCATAAGCAAGCGTCTCTTTCCTGCCCGCTAAATCGCTATCCACTTTCCGGAACTTATAATCCAATAGTTTGTAGGAGGATTGAAGTCCCAAGGGAAGTATCGCGATGTTCCGGCGTTTTTCTTCGTTTCCCAAACGAGAGTATTGCCAAGAATACAAGTTGTATACGGCTCGCATGAATTTGCATGCGGGGCGGTCTTGCAAGCCCAGTTCCTCTAGGGTTTGGCGAATATTGATACGGCAGTTGTAGAAGCACCTTTCCATATCCGTTTTCAATATCACCCTGTTTTTACCGGCATGTCTGTCCGCCGCCTCGAAAATGCTGTTTTTCCACGCCGGATAGGTGACGTTGTGGTTCTCAAACAGATATATGTTCTCCAATGGGTTTTCGCCATTTTGCTTTTGCAACAAAAGATTGTAATCGAATCTTGCTCCGAAGCTCACGTCGGTTTGCTCGGTCGCATAAAGAAGATCGATTGTGAAAAGTATATCGATAAGATAGATGCCAATCTCGGCATCAAGGAACACGTTTAGGTCGGTAATTCCTTCGGAACTAAAATGGTCTTTTTTCGGCAGAAGCTCGATTGTAAACGGAAAGCGGCTCGCGAGGGATTGATTTTCTCCTTCGCTCAAAACCGCGTTTGCTTTGTTGGCCAATTCCTCAAATTGGTTTTCCCAGTCATCTTGCTTTTCAAATTCAACTACTTTGTATTTTAGCCGAGTTGAAGAATGGTCATAAAATGCGATCCTTTTCAACTTCCTGTAAGCCCATTTTAAGCTATTTGCAGTGATTTCAACTGCTTCAATTTGCGAATCTCCGAAATGCGCCATTATGACAATCCTCCTTTGATTAATAAATTCTCATACCAATAGGAAATGTTGTCAAAACGGGAAAAGAACCCATTGTGTTTTTTGGTTGGTCCTTCAGGTTAACTTGTTTTGCAGTCAGTATTTATCGGCCGCATCAATCATATCGGCATGGGAAAAAGGAAAAACGTGGGGCGCTGAAAATGGTGCAACTATTATCGAAACCATTCGGATGCTCCCACGGCAAACGCTCAGCAGGATCCGAAGCCAGCAAAGCAACTGCTTGGAAGTTCTCCAAAAAATGCTTCGGCCACTAACTTTGCCTTGAGACGAGGAAGTTGGAATGGAAACGTGGCGGTCGCTCTAATTCAGTTTGGCCCTAAGCTCGGTGTTTTTGTTCACTAAAGCCACTTTCCATTTTTTCGCTTTGCCCCGGTAATTCTTGTCCATCGCAATCAAGTTATATACTTCGACAACCGTTTCGTCGTAGCTTTCATGCTGGACGTATGATAGAAAATATGATTCCAGAATTTGAGCAATTTCTTTTGGCCTTTTGTCTTTGTATTCTTTTATCAGCCTAACGCATTCATCGGAGAAATATCGATCGAAATGTCTGAACAAGAGCAAGAACAGGTCCCACGTTATCGGGTCGAAGTCATTCGTTGCAAGGATCGTGGCAGCCACCTCGTCGATGAGATAATCGAATTCCGAATAGAATATCCCCTCCTTTGAGGCCAGCGATACAAACATGGCCAAATAGGCTTTATACCTTTCAAAGGTGTCAGAATTCATGGGTCCTGACGCCAGCCAATAATTCATGGTTCGAATGCATTCCAAAATGACGTCGAATTTCCTTGTTTGAAATTGGAGCCTGACTATATTTTCAAATTTCCCGGCATATATGTAACGCCTGAAAAAGCATAGCGAAAGATTCTCAAGCCCCATTTCCTCTTCGTCTGACCCGGTGCCTTCCAATAAGAAAGTCGCGATGTCGCTTCTTTCGCCCACAAAGTCTAATAGCCTATCATCAATTTGATTCGACATCGCCAAAAGCGGGTAGGACAAGTTGCGCCCCTCGAAGTTGTTGGTAAAGACGTAGTCTGCAAGAGACGAGGCGTAATCCTCGTCGAAAGAAAATAACTTGGGATAGATGGAGGCTACGATGGATCTAAACTTTGCGCAGTCGTTGTGCGCTTTGTGGTACTCAATCGCTTCCTTTAGTGGGGCGATATCATTAGAGCCATCGCACGCATGGGTGACGAGTTCAAAGTAGGAATGCAAATCTTCGTTGATGCATGTGAGGACTATGTTATCTCGGCTTTCGTAATCGCTGACTGCAATCCATTTATAATCAATCGAGAGCACCAAGTCTTTCAATGATTGCGGGTCAAGGGAATCTTCAAGTTTCCCTATCGCGAACAGCATTGCGGAGATGCAGGACAAAAATGACGAATCCTTCCCGATCAACTCGACGGTCTTTTGAACAGCTTGAAGAGTTGCCTGCTTAGGCGTGTGGTTCTTCGTTGCCAGATGATACAAGAAATGCGCGGAGAACTCGTTTCCGAAGCCTTCGATGTGGTCCACAAAGTCATTCGGATGTTCCTCGAGCAAATATTCACATAGCGCATCCTGAACGGTCTCTTTGTAGAAGCGCGATTTGCTTATCAACTGACTATATAGGGTCTGCGCCTCTTCTATCGTTTTTCCTTTGAGGGACGATTTGATTATCTCCGCCTCTTTCGGTGTGTTCACGTTAACGGAATAGACCGCTTTGTCATAATTGACTACATATTCTATTTCCTCTGGGGCTGGTTTATAAAATGGGATAAGTAGCCCGTTCGCGGAATATATGCGGGCAATGTAATTCTTTAATGCGCCAATTCGCCCGTCATTGAGACCGAACGTCGCTTTGGTTAGTGACTGAGTAAGGGAATCTTCGTGCCCTGAGGAAAAGATCTTTTTCGGATTCGTTTCGAAAAGGCAACGCAAATCAGCGTAGAAATCCTTCTTTGAGAAAAACAAATCGAGGTTACCGAAAAACAAGTCGCGGGTCCTTTCGAAGTTCAAGTTAATCAAGCACAGCCCGACTTTGTTCAGCAACCTGACGTCGGAACCGATGAAAGATTTGATGTCTGATTTGAGCCTAGGCTCTTCTATATACTTAGACGCGATTCTGAGCCAGCGGAAATATGGGATGTCATCACGGTGACTGTGCGATTTCTGGTACTCAAAAAATGCTCCCATGTCAAAATAATGGACGCTCGTGCATCTATCCAAAAGATAGGCCTTCGAATACTCGTAATAGTCGGAAGGGTTCTTCCTTATCAGGTCCTCTATAACCAAATAGTCGGCGTAATCGGGATTCTTAAACCCGTGCTCCAAAATGGCCTTATATACGTTAAAGACCTTCTTTTGATCCGCGGCGACCAAGACGCCTTTTGCGCGGTATAGGTCATAAGCCAGAGAATAGGGTCGGGCGGTTGCACTATCCATGTAGATCCTTACAAAGGATGCAAAATCAACTCCATCGAAGAATTCCTTCTTCGAAAGGATGATATCTAGCAATCCGTCCAAAATCACTTGGCTGCTGCTCAGCTTTTTGTAAGGATCCGTCTCTTTGTCCGCGCGGTATATTGATATCGCCTCCTGAAGAAGAGAGACAATGAACTCATCGACATCGGGATTGGAAAAACCCCTTTTGCAGTAGCTTCTAAGCAGCATTAAGCCGGCCCAAACGCTCGATCGGACGTAATCGCCTTCTTGAATGCAGGGCTTTATGTTCTTGCGCGCCGAGAACAAGACTTCATTGTTCCTTAGCTCCAGTATCCATTCCGGCAGGAAATTGGAGACACAGAGTTTGGCTATGATGGTCTGAAGTTTATCCATTTTCGTTCACCATCCTCTCTATGGCTTCCACTCCTTCTCGGAATGGCCTTTGCAAAACGATATGCGCAATGTTCTCCTCGAGCGCGCTTGATGCGGCGAGAGTCTTTTCTTTCACGTCCTTATCCCATCTCTTAAGAACTCTAAGCAACTGCTTGTAATCATTCTTTTCTCTGGAATAAGGCAACAGGGTGATGCCTAAAGATTGGTAATACTCTTTGTCGAATTCGTACTTGATTCGGTCTTTGGCGAGGTATCCATCCAACATAAACAAGCGACGGACTTTATCCTCTTTATACGGCAAAAAATATCTCAGCAGTTCGAATTCCGAAACGCCGTATCCCATAAACAAAATGGTCCATCGATGTTCGAATAAAGCCTTAAGGTTTTTGCCGAAATCGGCCTCGACGTTATAGGCTTTTGCGTATTCTTCGCTTGTGAAAACCATCCCTCCCGGATCGCGTATATCGCCATGTAAATGGATAATCGAGTATTTGCAATGCTTCTCGAATTCGAACTGCCTGAAATTAGTCACGACTATCCTTCCCTTCAACGGGCCGACTTGCAAAGACTCGTCTGCGTTTGTGGTGACGATGGTCGCGTTGTATGCCGAAAGGTAGTTTGCGATCTTTAAGGCGATTTTTGAATCTATCTTATCGCTGGGGGAGAGTTCTTTGATCACCATTTCCCGACCAAGGCTTGGATTTCGCTCGTTGAACTTTTTGCATAGGATGGTGACGATTTCCATTGGCGAGAACTGGCCGCCTAGAAGGATTTCCTTTTCAGGCAGTGAAATCAGCCCAAAGTCAGAGGCCTTTTCAGCAAGGTTCCTTCCCAACTCAAACCAAAGGGGGTAACCAATCAATTTTGAGACTCCCGCGCCCACGAAAAGGAGCAGATCGCCGTCGTCGATTGCGTTTATTATCTCCGGTGGCATATCGGGTATGGCCGGGAAAGGAAGCTTGTAGTTGTGTTTGCTCATTCGTTTTTCTTAGATCTTACGCTTTGCGTTTCGCCAAGATTCAGACGCTGAATATTATACCCACTTCCCAGCCCGTGTCTTGGGGTCCGTTCGCCTGTCGGGCTGACTTCGGCTCCTAGCCCCGCTTTTAGTTGGATTGAATGACAAATCCTCGTTATGCCGAGCTGATTGTTCAGGCTGTGCACCAAAGGGGGTATTTGTGAATGAGTTTTGGATTTGTTGCTGAATGCTATGAATATACTGGTATATGGGTTGATATTTATAGGGATGAGGTCCATGATTCCGGCATGGGAATAATTGCTACAGAAATCAAACTAAAACTAGCGAAGCAGGACTTAGCGTATGCGATTGTTAGTCTGTTGCTGTACGGATTGACATGTGATACTTGGGTGCGGATTGTTGCTGCGAATTGCGGGCTCCGACAAGTTATTTCGAGCGTTGGCTTATCTTATTTTGATGCCGAGAGGCTATACCGTGATTCAACCATAGAGGCTGCGATGGACGCATGCGACCATATTTATGGGACGCATATGAAAGACGTGGCTATGGCAGCAAGGTTTTTGAATGATTGGCACCGCCGCATGGCATGCCTTCCCTATCGTTATTAATGCAAAGCGTTTGGTGACGATTGGAGAATTGGCGTAGCCGCAGAACGATATTCACGATAGGAGGACGCTTTGCTGTTAGTGGCGTCGGCAAGTAACTTAGCGGTTTCTTGTGATTCGCCTCGATTGTAGTCGACGTCTATGAAGTAATGTCTGAACCATCTGTTGTATTTCCTGTACTCGAGATAAAACATCAGCCTAGCGCAAACGGTTCTCTCGTTGACGTTGTTGCCAAAAAGAACCCAGTCGCGGCGATGTAGATCGGACAGCGCTAGAAATAAGGCTTTCTTCAGCGACTCTATTTTTGAATTGGCCTCGATGCCCATGGTTTTGATTTGATTTAGGTGCCGCCTTTCGTTTGCTTAGAGATTGCCCTCTATAACGCGGCGTCCCCATTGCGTGTTAATGAATATTTGTCGCCTTTTATCGTACTTCGCCGGAGGTATTGTACTAGATAGCCCCTGCTTTTAGAGACGTTTTGATATGGGCGTGGGCAGTGTTCAGGCTGCGCACCAAAAGGGGGCCAAGGCATATGCCAGGGACCTCTTCAGAAGGGACTGATAGTTGCCCGGAACGGAAGAACCGAAAGGTTTGCCGTCCGGGCTTCCGTTTCTATTGGTTGTTGTTGAGGAGCGGGGGTTGTCATTCAGGCTGTGCGCCAAACGGGTGGGTATAATTGGTTCTCCCCGTGCGGATGACTTATAGAATTCGCTCAAAGTAAAGCGCGTACTTTTTTGCGTTTGGCATTACTGTTTTGTAAATTGGAACCCCTTTGGGCGCGAATATAGAAATCAGCTTTTCTTTATTCGCCCTCTCTATTCTTGCCCCGAGGAAAACGGAGGTCGGTCGCTTGGTAATTGCGGCCCTTCCATCAAAAGGTCCGAAACGGCTCGACGGGGTTTGCTGGGCTATGAGTCTCCACTCCCTTTCCCAGGCCCATTCCTTGCCCTTGACCAAGGCAAGTCTTAGCGAAAGGGTTGGGTTCGCGGGAATCGAACACGGTTGGTCGGTAAGCGCAAAGCTCGCGAAATCGCATGCGAAATAATCCGCTATCTCCTGAATGTTGAGTCGTTTATTCGAATAGACGACTGGCATTAGATAGCATTCTGCTGCCAAATCGGCCTTGCCAGAATAAAGATATGGCTTATGCTGTGCGACGCAAACTTGATGGAAGTCATATTCGAGGCAAAAGCCCTGACTCGACGCCGCGTATAGCGACCACATCAATATTGATTTGTTCGTGCTGGATAGACAGCAAATGGCGTTCATTTGACGCATCCGCTCCATGCTGAACGACTGTTTTATCATGTTCTCCAAGGTTGGATCGTTTCTTCTTTCGACCTCATGAAACGTCGCCGCGGCCTTTTGAAACGCAAGATCCATATCATAATACCCTGTCGTATCGTAACCATCGTTGAAGTACGCGGGTGACGAGAAAAGAACTTGGTCTTTTTCTAAAGCTTTAATCGTTTCTTCGTCGCACTTTCTGTAACGATAGAATTTTCTATTCTTTAGTTGATTGAGCAAAGCGAAATAATCGCTTTCTTTGGATCTTTCGTCCAATATGAGACGTTCGTATTCTTTTATAATTTCACGGCGATTCATGGTCGCGGTTTAGAACTTTGCAGATCTTGCAGAGTGCAGCTTTGATATCCAAGGCACGCTATTCCTCTTCCTTGCTGTAATAAAGGAGTGAGACCATGCTGCTAATCGCGAGCCGTTGGAAGTTATCTTCGTATACTTGCGCCAAAGCGTCTGCGACAGACTCGCCGATGTCATAGCTTTCGATTAGATTTCCCTTGAACCCTTCTTTGCTGTAGTTTTTCGCGATGGCGTCATCGCTGATGTGGTTTAATGCAATCGCGGCATGAAGGTAGATATCTTTTCCATATTTCTGCCCGGCCGCATGGAACGCTTTCGGGGTGAACGATACGATGGGGTTCTTATACAGTTCGACAAGAATGTCTTTCGCCTCATCTTCCTTTAGCGAGGATACGAATTCCTGCAGATCAAAGTAGTCCGAATACTGTTTGCGAGTCATAGTTTCCAGGCGGCGGTAGTCTTCTTCGCCTAGTTCTGCCAATAGCTCTTCGTCTACTTCCCCTTTCCGCATGAAGCGGAGGAAAAACGACTGTAGAGTCTTCTGATCTTGCTTTGTGCGTTCGTTGCTATTCAGCAAATGCAAGACTGCGTCTTTCTTCATATTCAATATATCCTCCTTCGTTTGCGTATGCGTAGTAGTCTGGTCTGCTCGAGGCGGGCGATTCAATCGGTGGTTTCGCATGGGCAAGCAGTTCGGTTCCCCTGCGGTTGAGAGAGTAGTACCTGGCCCGCTTATCGTGGTCGGAAATCGTCAAATATACATAGTCGTAGTAATTCTCGTTTCTGCTGAACAGATTCGAAAGCGCGTTCGCCTTCATGTTCATTTGCTTGGCGAGCTCGGCGTGGGAGAGCGCGTTTTGCTTGGACAGGACGACCAATAGCTTCTGCAGGCTTTTATCTACCTTGAAATTGAAGACCTCGCGGTTTAGGTTCATCCGCTTCTTCAATGCAACATAGACCTTGGTCTCCCCGTAGATGACGCCGGCCTGGTATATTTCCTTTAGCGCAGGAGCCAAGTTCTCTTCGTATTCGGTCAGGATTGTTCGAAGCTGCCTAACGATGTCGTTGGTCTCGATTTGGCTTTTGGCAATCGACTTGAATAAAGACTCGAACATGGGCTCGAAAGCAGAGGCGATCATGTCCTGCATGCGGCTAAGCTCGATCGGTAAGTTCTTATCCATTTTCTTTCTCCAACATTAATTCTAACCAGCAATCGTTGTTTCCACCCCCGGGCGATTTGCTCGAATGCCTGGCCGTCCACTTGAAATAGCAATTCCTCTCTTCGCGGCAGTTCTTGCTGCATCGAGGCCCTTCCTCAACCCGCATCAGTTCCTTGTCCCTGCTTTTCTGCAAGTTCTTTGTCGAGTAGATCACGCAGGACAACTCATCGGATGCGGAGCACGAATTCCCCAATATCACCGGGATAAACTCGGAGCCGAGCCTTCTCATCTCGCTTCGGAAGGAGGAATAGTCCGGCGTGAACGACTGCACTATTATGATGGCGGGCAAGATCCTTTGGATGAGTTTTTGTATATCCGCGTCGAACATGTCGGAACATATACATATTAGGATTGAGCCAAAATGGGGTATGTAGAACAGATGAAGGCTGATCCGTTCCCCGACATCTATGGCTTCCACCCGGCCGTTTACCTTCGCGGGGTTTCGCTTTGCGATTCTCCGCGAATAATTTGTATCATTTGACTGGAAGACGACAAGGGATCCATTCTGCCCGTTTTCTTGGTGGAAGCTCGGCGCGGCTGCCAGCAATATTCGGGGATTAGATATCGCTATTTGCTTGAGCGCGCCATCTGATGCGGGGCTACCCTCTAATTCGGGCCCGAACACGATGGATGGTATGCCTTCGTTGGTGATCTTCTTCGAGAGATGCTCTAACCGCGTCCGATACAGCGCCGCGGCCTTGCTTTCGCCCTTCGCAACGGGGATTAAGATCTTGCTTCCTTCCGTCCCGCTTTCGATCCTCTCTTTGATGTCGGTGTTCTTGGGGAAGGGCGCAAAGTAGATGTTAATAGAGGACGTTGGTTGCGAATTGTCGCATTGGTGTACGACCAATTCGATTTCAGAGCCCATGTCGTCTATGCGAATGAAGGCAACGTTGGTGAATATGCCACATAGGTTCTGCGCTTCGCCTCGTCTTAACCGAGGATGGCCAGACCCGAGCCAGTATAGAAGAACGCGATCGGTGTATTTGGTGTTTAACGCAGGCAAGTTCGCCGTATCCGTATCGCGTTGCTGCGCCATTTTGTCGAATGACAAGAGAAATATAAGGCACTTTTCAATCGATAGGACTTCGGGTGGCTCCCCATTGCGTATCCGCACGCATTCTTGAAATGTTGGCGGATCCGACTCGGCCAGCTCTCGGGTTTTATCTTCGTATATTTTATACGCGTTCGTCAAAAGGTTCGCGCAACTCAGTGCGTAGAATATAAGTGCCGCCTCATTAGCAGATTCCTCGCTCTCCATTGTTTCGCCTACCTTTATATGTAAGTATTATAGTCAATTGTGAACTAATTGTGAACTATCTTTTCTGATGCTATAATTTAACCGTGGGTAGCCCGCCGCTTTAATCGAAGAAGCCAAATGGTGCCTCACAAATGAACGATGAGGAACGATGCATGGCAAATAGGATAGTGAAAAACAGAAAGTCGCCGGAAAACGAATCTGAGTATATCGCTGCTTACAAGAAGGCGAATCCGAAAGCTAATCGACCGGATGGCAAGGATATCGCTGCAGTGCGCGCGAAGAACGGTGAACCTGGCCACGCGCTAATGAATCCTTCTTTGAACAGAGGAAAAGACAAAGGGTACCACGTCGGAGAAGATTTCATTTCCGATAAAGAATTGCGCTCAAAACGTAGGTAGATTGATGTCCGCGTTTGGGCACGACTTATGCTGCCGGTGCATTTGCTTTTAGTGTCCGACAAAATTAAAGCGTGGCATAACCACGTCTATATGGTATTTGCTTCAAACCAAGCGTGCATCAAGGAGTGTTGTTAGAGACGTTGTGGCATGGGCGCGGGCAGTGTTCAGGCTGTGCACCAAAAGGGAGTCAAGGTAATTGTGTATGAGCCACTTTGTTCGATGGGGATGAGTTCTTCGGATCCCTTGTCGTTAACGACTTAGAGGAATTCAAGATCCTTCGCGACGTGATCATAGCGAATAGGCATGACCCCCTGCTTGGACGACGTTGGGGGCCAAGGTATATACCAGGGACCTCTTTAGAAGGGACTGATAGTTGCCCGAAACGGAAGAACCGAAAGGTTTGCCGTCCGGGCTTTCTCTTCTATTGGTTGTTATTGAGACGCGAGGGTTGTCATTCAGGCTGCGCACCAAATGGGTGGGTATAATTGGTTCTCCCCATGCGGATGACTGCGAATATAAGAATTGGCTAGAGAAGAACTATACGGACAGGAAGTAGTTCTCTTGATTAAAAGTCATACTACTCATTGCTATCGCGGGGATGCTCATCCGCCTTCGCGCATAATACCTCAAGAGCATTTAACGAACGATGAGAAGCTGTTTATCAATGGTGTCGTCACCAATTATCCCCTTGCATTTGTTTAGTCTTTTGCAGGCAAACTGACGGTGCTCGTATCCGGTGCGCGCCGAGATTTCGGAATAGGTGATCTTCGCGCCCGAAAGCTTCTCTTTGACAAGCCTTGCGGCCAGTTCTT
>CACYCS010000107.1 GCA_902773005.1 uncultured Erysipelotrichaceae bacterium | reverse complement strand
CTGCGCGATTCAAAACTACCAAGAGACCAAATCTCTTTCCGACAAGATTTTCAAATTTCCCTTGGCTCATTAAACTCTCCTTTCGTTCTTATCGCTATCGATAAGGAACTAATCACCGTTGATAAAAAGATAATCGGTTCCAAGCGTTATTTCCTCGATGGCAATATGGTTGTGGAAATAACCTTCTTGCGCCTTGTAACGCTCGGTGATGAAATGAAGACCCTTGTTAGTCGATCCAAGAAGTACGCGTTCGGTATCAAGCTTCTCTTGAATGAACGGTCCATCGATAAGCAAATCTACTCGAGAAACGATTTCCGGGCTTATAGAAGCCATGCTACGGCCACTGAACAGGATTATCCCTAATCCCATCGTCTGAACGTGTTCAAGAAGCAGTGGGAGCCCTTTTTGAAGGATCGGCTCCCCTCCGCTCAACGTTATGCCTTCAATATCAAAGTCTTCTTTTGCCTTTGCAATTACTTCTAAGAGACTTTCCAAACTCATAATGTGATTTGGAACAAGCGCTTGGAGAAATTCGTTGCAACAGCCAGGGCATTTTAAGTCGCAGCCTTGAAACCAAATGCAGCAACGCTTAAAGGGCCCTTCGGTTTGGGTGCAAAGTTTGATGTGAGCAACGTTGAAGTTACTCTTTGAATTCGAATTGGAATCCATCGGCAGTGACCTTTGCAACAATCGTGCTGCCCCTTAAACTGCGGAGGTCTTCCTTGTTTTCAAATAGGAACATGGCCAAAGGATCGAGCAAACGGTCGTTGATGGCGTTAAGGACATCGCGTCCGCCTTTGGCGATATCAACGCCTTTTAGGATGTATTCGATGGCAGGGCGATCCTTTTCGAATTCAAGCTCCATCTTATATTTCTCGCGGATGGCGTTTTTGACCGGTCCAAGTTTGGAATGGCAGATCTTATAGAGGAAATCTTCGTTTTGGATGAAATTGAAAGGAACGATATTGTTATAACCGATACGGCCAAGTAACTCAGGACGCTTCAATTCATTGTCGAAATACTCTTTGACTATACGAATGAACTCTTTGGCAACGCTTTCCTTGTCAGCGGAAGCGGCAACTTCGTTTGCGCCAAGGTTAGAGGTGAAGATGATGATCGAATCGGAAAAGTAGACAGTTTCGCCTTTAGAATCGGTCAGACGTCCGTCTTCGAGAATCTGCAAGAAGATATCTAGGATTCTCGGGTTTGGCTTGGCGGCCTTTTCGATTTCATCGAAGAGAATGACGCTGAATGGGTGTTCTTTGACAGCGTTCGTCAATTGGCCACCTTCTTCATAACCGACGTAGCCAGGGGCGGCACCGATGAGTTTTTGGTCGCTGTTCTCCTGGGCGTATTCGGACATATCAAAGCGGATGCAGGCTTGGTCATCTCCAAATAAGAAACTGGCCAAGGCTTTGGAAAGCTCGGTCTTACCAACGCCAGTAGGGCCGACGAAGAAGAACACGCCTTTTGGAGCGGAACGAGAGGAAGACTTATGGACGCCAGAAAGGCCCATATAGGCTTTGATAATGGTCTTTTCGATCTTGGCGATCGCCTCTTCTTGGCCGATAACGCGCTTGGAAAGGATTTCCTTGATTTGCTTTACGCGAGCGTACTCGAGTTTCTCCCAAGGATTCTCTTTCTCGCCGTATTTGAATAGATAGAAAAGCTTGTCATAGGTCATCTTTGGCTCTTTGCGAGACAAACGGCAAAGCTGGATGATTTCGCGACTCGTGAAATCTTCAAGCATATCGATGAACGGAGCGTTCTCCGGATCTAACAAAGAATGGGTATTTTGGGTCAAACGGACATCGAATTGATCTTCGGTCTTCTCGATGATGGCGCGTCTTTCGTCGCGGTCCGGCTTTTGCAGCGTGATGATTTCGACCTCAGGGTTTGCTTGATAGAAGGAGAGGGGGAGTCCAGTCGACTTCCCTAGGATCATGATAACGACGGATTCGTTGCAATCGGAATTAAGATATTCGACTTTGCGATCTTTCAAGGCCTTGCCAAGGAGCGTGATGTTTTGCCTCTCGTCATCAGAAAGACCATTGACGGAGAAAAGGTATTCCGACCAGTTCAGGATGAAGGCGACTTTCTTCTTTTTGTCGATGACGTTTTTGTAGACGACGTTCATGATCTCCGCCGGAGATTTGAATAGTCCGCCTGTGGCAGGTTGTTCTTCTTCCTGCTCATCGTCTCCTAAATCATAAGCATCACCTTTGACTTCGACGGTGTCGGTAATTTGGAGTCTATCTAACGCTCCGGTGGCGCCTTCGACGCGGTCCCAATAGATGACGTCGCGATACTCCATCTCGTCGAGCATTGCCTCCAAGTATTCGCGGAGGGTGACGAGCTTCTTATTCTTATCGAGGTATACGTCTCCAACATTGCCATCGATGATGACGCACTTTTTGATGCCAACGCTGCGGCGGATTTTGTTGAAACTGGTTGCTAATGACATGGCGTTCTCTCCTTAAATCTCAGCTCTTTTTCGTTTTATAGGTTTGATGTTGCTGCATTTGGATCTTATCCGGATTATCCCAAACGACTTCTTCGTGCAGCACATTGATATCGTAGATGCTTGCTAAATCGCTCATAAATGGCTCGATGTCTTTCTTGCAAGCTTGGCCTTCGTATCCGTCGAAGCGGTACATGAACTTTCCGCTTAGTTGGATTTCGAATTCGGCTTTTTGGCCCGAGGCCTTCAACGCAACAAGGTGGACCACGTTCCTTTCGCGGTCGATTTTGAGGTTGTGCTGGGTATCTACGATGAATCCCCTTGCCTTGATGGCCTTAATTATAACCTTTAGCGTTTCTTTTCGGACCCTTTCATCTGTAATGGCGGCAGAGGATTGCTCGGAGATCTCGTCGATGGTGGTGGCCCCTTCGACAACGCGAGAGATGGTTCCTTCATCGACGCCTTTCGATCTCATGTCGGCAACAGCCTCTTCGACGAATCCCTTTTTGCTCCGTTCGAGCAGCTCGTCGTATCTTGCTTGCGCTGCCTCCATGATCGTGTCGAAAGAACGCCCCTTATTGCTATTGGCTTCGAGCAACGCTAGTTGACGGAGCGAGACGTCTTCGATTGCGTTGATCCTCTCCAAAACATCCGAACCGATGGTGATCATTCCGGATTCCTCGGCCCGCATCCTTTCAAAGACGGCGTTGCCTTCCTCAAGCAAGCCTTCCCGAATCATCGCTTCGATCGCTTGAAGTTTGGACCCGGTAAGCGTTGCAACTGTAGAGGAGAGATCACTCGCCTGTCTCCTTAACTCATCGACGGTTCTTCTATATTCGAACTCATCCCTTGTCGTCATCGATTGATATTTGACTAACGATGCTTTAAAGGCTTCGATTTTTCGGGCGATCTCCTCTTTGGATTTGAGCAGGTACCGCTCATACTCACGGACTTCTTCGGTCCTCAGCGTCTTTGCGGTCTCACGGATTTTGGCAATCGTTTTGTCGATTTTGCAAAGCGAGGCTACTGCCGTTTCGCATTGTGCCTGAATCTGTATGGAGACGCCCTCGTAGGAAATGATCACTTGATGGCTCATTTGTCCTCATCCTCCTTTTTGGCTAAGTCGAAAATCTCTTGGCTCCAACGCCTCAAATCGTCAGGCGTAAAGCTGACTTGCGGCGCGTCCGGATGGACGTTCGCATTCCTTGCTTCGCGAAAATCGTGGAGGTCGGAAACTATGTCCTTGTCGATCAATTGCTGCTTCCTCGCCGCGGAGAGCATATCCGAAAGCGTGCCGGATAAGCCATATTTCGTTTTAAGCGTGGATTCCAATTTGCCCGATAGGTTCACGAAAGCATATTGGTATTCGCCGGCATCGATCTTCCTCTCGATGATTTCCGGTTTGATGTTATTGGGATTAGCAAGCGCGTTCGCCAGCATATTGATATCGTCAAAGATGCTTCGGAACAAGGACAGGAAGCCGTCGAATTCCTCGAAGAAAGGGACATTTTCTTTTTGGAACATGCCGATCTTCTTCCTTTGGCTAGAAGCGGTGCCGTAAGACCCTTTGAATGCATCTTTATCGATGCCCTCAATATCAATCGTGAAATGCTTGTAATCTTGGATGCCCGTTAACTTTTTCAAGGAATCCAAGGCATTTGCAAACGAAATCAACGCAACCAAAGAAGGAGCGGATGCCTCGCGGGTCTTCAAGCATTTCGGAACCGGGTTTACGTATGAACAAACCAAAGCTTCGTCAAAATTGGCGCTTGATAAAGCCTCAAAGGTCATCACCGGATTCGAAATGTTATTCAAATTAGCAAAGATGCGGTCGAGCACTTCTTTGGGCGAAATGCCGAGGTATTTTGGGATCCAATGAGTAATCTTCAAGGCGTTCGCCAAATCGCTTTCCTTGATGGAAGCGATGTATTCTTCGAAAGCCTCTGCGACATATTCTTTCTCTTTGGAAGCGATATCTGGGCTTGTGGAGGAGTAGGGCCTCATCTCCGAAAGAAGCCCAATTCTATGGACGCTGTCGAGCCCTTGCATGTAGCCTTCGATGATTCGATAGGCGGAATCGAAGTCTTTGCTGCATTCGCTGATTTTCACGAGCCGTTCATAGTTCTCTATAGTGAAGGGAGCCAATTCGTTTACTACAGGGACAAGCGCTTGCTGCAGTTGCTCTCGCTCAACACTGATTTCCAAGGCAAGCGGAACGCTGATTTCCCCAAGACCTTCCACATTGAAAGCGAACACTCCGGGAAGGTAAGCGGTCGCTTGCCCTTGAGCATTCACGCGAACAAACTGCGCATCAAAAGGCATGGGGTATTTGCTTTGAACGATAAACCCATCCCCTTTGTAATGGCCTTTGGTAATCATTAGACGAATCTTTTGCTTTGCGATGTCCGTCAATTCTTTAGGCAAAAGAACCCGCTTGATGGATTCGCTTGGGAATTGGCTAAGGCGCAGCGACATGATGCCGCCTGGAGGGCAGTCGAATTTGAATTTGCCTTTAAGCGCAATCCCATTCGAGACGATCGTCGGATTGTAATAGGCGTTGAAGAACTCTTGCAAAGGCTTTTCTTCAAAGGCAATTTGAGCGCGATCCCCATCGATTTCGATGGAACAGTCATATTTGACGGTCCAGTTTTCCCGGAGCTGAGTCTCGACTTTGGTAACAATCTCTTCCTTCTTGATGCCGACGGCAGGTCCCTTCGATTTGTTGATGAAATCTTCCTCGCTCTTCTTAACCGCAAATTGTTCGAAGAATTCCGGTGTAAGCGATGCGTCTTTCAGTGGGCGTCCTTCTAGGTCATCGGAAAGCCTAAGCGTGAAGGTGTTCATCGCGACATCGTAGAAGATTTCGACTTTCGTCTCCTTTTCTATCGGATTCCCAGCTCCGTCAGTGGCGGGGATATATCCATCCGCGAAGATCTTCTCTCCCTTTGGGGTAAACGAGAAATCGGAAAGCCGGCACTGGTTCATCAATTTAGGATAAAGACCTGGTGCCAAACTGAAAGTGATGAGGTTTTGATGAATCAAATCGTTGATCGCTTCCCGGAAGATTTCATGGAGTCTTTCGGGAACACCGAAATTGATCAAAACGTCCTTAAGCAACATACCCCGTTGCTTCGAGTCCTTGATGAGTACCAAGAAGATGTAGGCAACCCCGCTAGGCTTTTTGACCTCGCTATAGGACACAAGCTCGGTAAGTTTTAAGACGGGGAATTGAAGAGAAGTGTTTAATGTGAACTTATCCATTGATCACGCCTCCTTTGTTTTCCAAAACATCGACGTCATCGATGGATTTGCCGTAAGACTCTATCGTGCCGATGATTTCTTCGTAGACGCGGAAATGCTTTCTATCAAAGGCAGGATTTCCATTGACGTCAGGCAAATCGATAACGCCCTTTGTCTCAAGATATTTCTTATTGCCTACGACGATCAGAAGGCGTCTCGCCCTTGATAAGGCAACGTTGATGCGCTGATACGCTAAGATGAATCCAGGATTGGATCTTTCCGGCTTTTCGGGATTTCGGACGGTACTGAGAATGATGATGTCTCTCTCGTCGCCTTGGAAGTCATCGACGGTCGATACGATCATCTTTTCGACGTCCGTCTTAAACCCGTCAATCTTCACCTTTCGCATCAGTTCTTTGATGCGTCTTGCCTGGTCACCATAGGTGCAGATAATGCCAATGCTGAGCTTATCGGCTTCCTCGCGAGGATGCTCTTTCAAATAGGTATTTATCTTCCTTACGAGCTCAGCGACTACCTCGGCTTCGCCGGTGTTATACATGGACGTCGAGTCTTGCTGGTGAGTCTCGAACCCTTTGCAGTCTACAAAGTAGACATGCTTATCCGGCTCAATGATTACGCGCCCGTTGGAAACGATTCTGATCCCATGGTTCTTCGCGTTGTTCTGGCCTGGCCAACCAAGTCTCAACTGTCCTTGGTAGAAGTGGTTGAAGACCCTCATGATGTCTTCGTGACAACGGTATTGCTGGACGAGCATCGTCTTGAAAGCATCCGGGATCCTCTCGAATAAGGTCTTGAAGAAGCATTCTTCGCAAAGACGAGTAAACTCTTTGTTAATTTCCTCGTTGATGATGCTCGGATTAAGCCCTTCGAAATCATCCGCGCGTAGTTTGGCGAATTCGTACATCGGGGGCAACTGGCGATGGTCTCCGACCAAGATG
>CACYCS010000106.1 GCA_902773005.1 uncultured Erysipelotrichaceae bacterium | reverse complement strand
AGAACTGCGTTTCCACTAATTATGCTTGAATGGATTTGATTCTTTAAAAGCTCAAAATTTTTCTTTTCAAAACCGAGCAACTTTTTATAAAGACAAGCTTTATGTTTGCCATCTTTATGGGTTTCGTCAAGAGAATACCTTAGAAATTTGTCATCCGGCGTTGTTACCTTTTTGTAGTTTGGCATGAGTTTACTAGTTTTCTTATCTCCTTCTATTGAACTGAAAATGGGCAATACGCATGAAGCCTTTCCGTAGCTTTTCGTATGGCCAGCTACTCCGCATCCATATCTTCCGTTAGATGGATCGTATTCCTGAGGCTTCCCGCCCCCTCCGATTTTGGTTGGCATAGCATCTGCCTCCTTTCGTCTGTCCAATTTTGAGCCACCAAGCATTTTTACCTATCGCTATTATTCAAAACACCGAAAAGAAAGTATTCAAAACACCGAATCGATTTTATTCAAAACACCGAAAATGTTTTATTCAAAACACCGAAAAGAAAGTATTCAAAACACCGAAAATGGTTGGCTGTTGTTCTATTTGCAGATAAAATATGAATGAGGTTATTAGTTATGGCAAAGACAAAAGGATACATTCCCCGTCTAGCGGAGAATTCATTGAAAAGGAAGCTCAAATCATCTGGATGCGTGGTTGTAAGCGGCCCCAAGTTCTGCGGCAAATCCACTTTATGCGAGCAGTTCGTGAAATCAACGACGACCTTAAAGACCACTAACGATATCGAAATCGCCAACGCCGATCCACGTTCCGCGTTAAAAGGGAGCAATCCCCATTTGATTGACGAATGGCAAAAAGCTCTGGAAATATGGAATATCATAAAAGAGGATCTCGATGAGGATTACCAATTTGGAAAATATATCCTGACCGGCAGCACTACGCCAGTCGATCCATCCAAAATCCAAAATTCCGCCGCCGGAAGAATAACATCCTTAAGATTAAAGCCATTCTCTTTATTGGAATCGAAAGAATCTACAGGGGTTATCTCTTTATTGGGCTTGTTTGATAAGGGCTATCAATTCACATCGACCTACGGCCAACATAACCCCATTTCATTAGCAGATATCGCCCATATCATATGCAGAGGCGGTTGGCCTATCGCGGTGAAAAGCGAGAAAGAATACGCGCTTGATGTAACGAGGAACTATTATGAGGGCTTATTCACCATCGAAGATGAAAGCGACGAATTTGCCGAGTTCTTGAAGAACAAAAACATCGATCTATTGAAATTGATACTCAAGTCTTTCGCGAGGAATATATCCACCGAAGCCAAAAACACATTGATGATCAGAGATATATTGGAATCGGGAGAAAGAAGCAAATTGGATGATGACACATTCTTGACTTACAAGAAGACGTTAGAGGATTTGTTCATTATTTACGATATGCCGGCGTGGAATATTAACTTAAGAACTAGCGTTGCGGTAAGAAACGCCCCAACGCATCACTTCGTCGACACTTCCATCGCGACATCCGCATTAGGAATCACGCCTGCCGATCTATTAAATGATCTGAAGTCTTTTGGTTACTTTTTTGAGGATATGGCGGTCAGGGATTTATCGATATACGCAGATTCGGTCAACGGGGAATTGAAGCATTATAGAGATAGCAATGGTTTGGAAGTTGACGCTATCTTAAAGCTCAATAACGGCGAATACGGCGCGATCGAAATCAAAATCGCAAGCGAGAAAAATATCGCAAGCGGGATCTCTTCGCTAAATAACTTCGAAAACAAAATGAAAGAGAATGGGCTCAAAACGCCAGCATTTAAAATGGTTCTCACAAGTCACGGATCTTCGAAAAAAGAAGATGGCGTCTATGTTGTTCCCATCAGTATGCTGGGAATCTAAACACGCTTCATCGATTGCGGCCCTCTATCAGGAAAGACTCTTCGTCAACGCAAGGACGTTTTTGCCGTTTTCGTAAACGTAATCCATCACATCCATGCTCTTCTTGACCACAAAGACGCCTAAGCCGCCTTTCCGTTCCATAGAGGTAATTCCGTATTGGGATCAGACTTGGCCAAAGGATCATAAGGCTCGCCGAAATCAAGAAACGCGATTTTGACCGCAAGCGGGTCTTTTAGGATTTCGACTTGGATTCTCTTTTTTCAGTTGCAACCGTGAGCTCTTTGTCTGAGGCGCGTTCTTGCGGAGTTTTCCCAAGATACCTTAGTCCCAGCATCGTTATATCATCGAATTGCTCTGCGTCTTTCACGAAAGCGTCTACGGCGGATTTCACGCCTGCGAGCACTTCTTGCTGGGATATTCCCTTCGGCAGGGAATTCAAGGCATCGACGATTGGCTGCGTTCCGAAAAGATGCTTATTCGCATCGGTTGCCTCGGCCACGCCATCGGTGTAGACGAAGATCTCATCACCTGGCTTTAAGGTGAATTCCATGTCTACGTATTTGGTATTTGGCATCATGCCGATCACAAGGCCGTGTTGGTCTTTGACTAGCTCGTAGTTGCCATTAACATTGATGATCGGATATTCATGGCCGGCGTTTGAGGTCGTCAGTTTGCCAGTGCTGATCTCTAGAATCCCAAGCCAGACGGTGACGAACATATGGGCTTTGTTATTGGCGTACACCAGATTATTCACCCTCTCTAGAATCTTCGCTGGGGAACCTCCGATCGTCGCATGGTCTTGGATCAAGATCTTCGATGACATCATGAAAAGCGCAGCAGGGACCCCTTTTCCGGATACATCGGCGATAACCATCGCCAAATGGTCGTCGTCAATAAGGAAGAAATCATAGAAATCGCCCCCTACTTCTTTCGCGGGGTCCATCGAAGCGTAGATATCGAACTCGTCGCGGTCAGGAAAGGCAGGAAAGGAAGAAGGAAGTACCGAGGACTGGATTTCGGTGGCCATGTTGAGCTCGGTTTCGGTGGCGTTGAGCTTTTTGTTTT
>CACYCS010000105.1 GCA_902773005.1 uncultured Erysipelotrichaceae bacterium | reverse complement strand
GTCACATTATCAAGCGCGCGCATCGCGGCTAAATGGGTCTCGGTTGAGGAGATTTCCTTTGGGGCGATGAAATAGACTTGCTTGGCGATTCCCGCTAGATAAAGGGTATCCTCAACAGCATGGTCCATATAGCCATAGACCGCGACCGTGCCGCCCTTGAAGAAATTGCCGTCGCAGGTCGCGCAATAGCTGACGCCATGGCCAAGGAATTCCTTTTCGCCAGGAACGCCAAGCTTCTTAGGCGAAGAGCCGGTCGCGACGATCACCGCTTTGGAGAGATAATCGCCATTATCGGTTCTGATCTTGAACTGACCATCCTCTTGCAAGGTGACCTCGAAAACGTCGCCATAATCAAGCGCGACGCCAAGTTCAAATGCCTGGTTCACCAAAGTCGTGGCCAAATCAGGTCCTGCGATCGTCGGGGTTCCAGGGTAATTATCGATTCGGTGGATATTGTTGAGCTTTCCGCCCGGGGCGCCTTTGTCGAGCACCACCGCTTCAAGCGAAGAGCGTTTCAGATAGATTCCCGCGGTGATGCCGGCGATTCCCGCGCCGATCACCAATACGTCGATTTGCTTTGCCATGCCTTATTCCTCCGCTTAGAGAATTTCCACTTGGCCGCTTTCGATGTCATATAGGGCAGCCATGCATTCGAATTCGCTTAATCCGAGCCTTTCGCGGACGAGCTTTGCCCCCGCGATGGCGTTCTTCTTACTCGCCTCTTTGGCATCATGCTCATCGCAGATTGCGCAATGGATTTTATCCATGAGGGGAGCAAGTTCTTTTTCCTCGCATCCTTCTAGCGCCGCCCCCACCGCTCCGCAATGGGTATGGCCTAGAATGAGGGTGAGTTCAGTGTGGAGATGATGGGTCGCGTAGCTAATCGAGGCAAGTTCATCTTCGCCGATCACATTTCCTGCTACGCGGATGACGAATAGGTCGCCAAGCCCGCAGCCGAAGATCAATTCAGGCGGAACTCTAGAATCGCTGCAGCAGACGATTGTAGCGAACGGATGCTGGCCGTTTTCGGCTAGCTCAATCCTTCGATTTCGAAGTACGTCCCCCGCCGGATTCGCAAATTCGCGGTTCCCCTGAATCAAACGTTCAAGCGCGTTCATATGTTATCCTCTGTCTTGACTTCCTTACCTTGCTTATAGCGGATGAAGTCCCAAAGCTGGAAGCCTATGATCATCACGACGCCGATGATGATGTAAATCATCGAGTTCCAGAAGCTCCACATGCCGTTGGTGCCCATGTTGTAGCTCGCGTTCCTAAGCGGTTCGAGGATCATGCGGACCCCGCCATACCAGATCATGTAGAATCCGCCGAGATCGCCAAGGGAGCGATGCTTCTTCCAAAGCTTTGGAATGATTTTCGCAATCACGAAGTAGCCGGCGATATTGAGGAGCCCCTCAACGAGGAATAGGGGCACGTTAATCTGCCCTTCTGGCAAGAAGGCCCTAGTCGCCCCATCGAAATTCATTTGGCCTTTGATCCAAGTGGGGAGCCACCACCAGCCATCAGAAACGTTGACAACTTGGCCATAAACCTCGTTGTTAAAGAAATTGCCCCATCTGCCGATCGCTTGAGCCAGAAGGATCGTCGGGATAACGACATCCATTGTCCACCTGACGTTCACGTATTTCCTGCGCAGCAGCATGTAGACCATGCCCGACAAGATGCCTGCAACCGCTCCGCCAAGTATCGTAAGTCCGCCTTCCCAGACGGCGAAGATCCTCCACCACCTGCCGGCGGCCACTTCGTCGGCGAACTTGATGCCGCCTGCCACGTCGCCATTCCAGTTGCCGACGACGTACCAGATTCTCGCGCCGAGGATGCCAAAGATGAAGACAACGAACAAGCAGCCTTCCAGTATCCCGTGCTTATGGTATTTCTTGTAGAACTCATGGTCGCAGATGAAATAGGAGGTCAAGAATCCAAGAACGATGATCACGCCATACCAAGCGATATGGAGGCCACCGGATGGGCTAGATTCCGCGGTGAAGAACTGCACGCCATATCCGCCGATCGCGATGCCGGAAATCAATGGATATTTGAGGTAGGGCCCCACTCCTTCGCCCCAAAGAAGGAAGAAAACCAAGGAAGCAGGAATCGCTGAATAGAGCAGGATCTTAACGATTTTGAGCTGCTTCGGATCGAGGTCGGACCTCCAGAAGCGGAGGAAGAAGCTGATCCAAAGAAGCGCGAAGGAAGGGCAGAACAGAACCGCCCCGATTATCGCCATCGCGCCAAACCCATTGATGCAATCCCAATTGAGGAAGCTCGCGGTTGCTGCTTGGCACATTCCGCCAGCCAAGGCGAAAAGACCCAAAGCGATGCCAAGCATTTTAAGGTCGCTAGGCGCAATCGTTTTGGCCATGCGGGACTTCTTGATGCTCACAAGTGTTTTGATGGCGAGGAATATGGCCCCCGCCCAGGCTAATATGCCGATAACTAGAAACGCGTATTTCATACGGACATAATTATTCCTTGCGTTTGGCGTTTTGCAATACGCCCTTCAAGTATTGGCCGGTGTAGCTATCTGGATTCTCAGCCACTTGCTCTGGCGTTCCTTCGGCCACGATGTTGCCGCCACGATATCCGCCAAGCGGGCCGAGGTCGATGATCCAGTCCGCCACTTTGATGACGTCGAGGTTATGCTCAATCACGATGACGGTATCCCCGTGATCGACGATTCCCTGCAAGACGTTGATGAGGCGTTTGACGTCGTCAGTATGGAGTCCGGTGGTCGGTTCATCGAGGACGTACACCGTTTTTCCGGTCGGCTTCTTCTGAAGCTCGGTTGCGAGTTTGACGCGCTGCGCCTCGCCGCCAGAGAGTTCGGTTGCAGGCTGGCCAAGCTTGATGTAGCCTAGGCCAACATCCATAAGAGTTTGGATTTGGCGAAGGATTTTGGGGCGATTCTCAAAGAAGGTCAAAGCATCTTCGATCCTCATGTCGAGGACATCATGGATGTTCTTGCCTTTGAAGACGCATTGGAGGGTTTCTTCGTTGTAACGCTTCCCCTCGCATTCGTCGCATTTGACGTAGACGTCAGGAAGGAAGGACATCGGAATGCGCGTCACGCCAGCCCCTTGGCATTTCTCGCAGCGTCCGCCAGGGACGTTGAACGAGAATCGGCCTTTGGAATAGCCTTTGGCACGGGCTTCTTCCGTTTCGGCGAACAGCCCGCGAATGTCATCGAAGACACCCGTATATGTGGCCGGATTCGACCTAGGGGTGCGCCCAATTGGCTCTTGGGTGATCGAAACGAGCTTATCGACATTAGATAAACCAACAATCTTGTCCATTTCGATGGGCTCGCCGTCTTTCTTGCGGTTCAATTCGCGTTCCAAAGCGCGGACGAGGGTCTCATTGATAAGCGAGGATTTCCCCGAGCCTGAAACGCCAGTGATGGCAATGAATTTGCCAAGCGGGAATTTGACGTTCAGATTGTTGAGGTTATGGCATTTTGCGCCTTTGATCTCAAGGAATTTGCCATTGCCTTTTCTCCGTTTAGCGGGGACAGGTATGCATTTTCGTCCCGAAAGATAGGCACCGGTGATCGATTCTTCAACCGCTTCAATATCTTCTAAGGTGCCACTTGCCACCACTTCTCCGCCATGGACGCCAGCGCCAGGGCCGATGTCGACGATATAGTCTGCTGCGCGCATCGTGTCTTCGTCATGCTCGACGACGATCAGCGTATTTCCCAAATCGCGCATTTCGCGAAGGGTATGTATCAATTTGTCGTTATCGCGTTGATGGAGGCCAATCGAAGGTTCGTCCAACACATAGAGGACGCCCGAAAGCCTAGACCCAATTTGGGTGGCGAGACGAATGCGCTGAGATTCGCCGCCAGAAAGAGTCATCGCATAACGGGACAAGGAAAGGTAATCCAAGCCTACATCGATTAGGAACTTCGCTCGGTTATGCACTTCGCGGATCACCATGTCGGCAATCTGATGACCGGTGTCGTTCAATTGTTCGCCAAGGCCATCGACCCATTCAAGGAATTTGTCGAGGGAGAGGCAGCAAGCCTCGTAGATATTGAGCCCGCCGACCTTGACCGATAGCGCAGAGTCATTAAGCCTTGCGCCATTGCAGGTCGTGCAGATCGAATCGCGCATGAAGGATTCATAGTAATCCCTCATCCAGTCGGAGGAGGTTTCAGCATAAAGTCTTTCGATGCGGGTCTTAACGCCTTCGATATGGCCGTGGCGGTTCATCTTGTTCCCGTTGACCGAGGTGAGGGTGTATTCCAGGTAATCCGGCGACCCCGTGAGCACGATTTCGCGGTCTCTGGCACTTAGTTTGTTCCACGGCTTATTGCGATCGATATGGTAGAGGTCGCAAAGATAAGCGAACTCCTGCCATTCGATGTTGGTGGTGTTGACGATGTTCGCGAAGTAACGGATACCGCCTTCGGAAATCGATTTATCGGGATCGGGCACTAGTAGATCAACTGCCACTTCGCGCTTGATGCCTAAACCATGGCAATCTGGGCAATATCCTAAAGGCGCGTTGAACGAGAACAGGCGCGGCTCAAGATGCGGGACAGAGAATCCGCATTTGGGGCAGCTATGGTGCTGGGAAAGCAGCCTATCGCCCTTTTCGGAGGAAATGATGATATAGCCATGGCTATAGTCGAGCGCCAATTCGACGTCATCGGCCACCCTGCTACGCAGTCCATCTTTGATGATCAAGCGGTCGACGACGATATCGACGTCATGGCGTTTGTTCTTGTCGAGGGCGGGCACTTCGTCGATAAGCATTGTCTCTCCATCGACGCGAAGCCTGGCAAACCCCTGCTTCTTGAGTTTTTCGATCGTCGCGGCATGGGTGCCCTTTTCGTGGCGAACGATAGGCGAAAGAATGCTGATCCTTGAGCCGGCTTCGTACTCAAGGATGGCGCTGGTCATCGCGGTTGGGGAATATGCTTCGATCGGCTCGTTGTGATTTGGACAATACGGGATGCCGATTCGAGCGTAAAGCAAACGGAGGTAATCGTAGATCTCCGTCACGGTTCCGACGGTAGACCTCGGGTTATGCGAGGTGGATTTCTGGTCGATCGAAATCGCAGGCGAAAGGCCCTCGATCGAATCGACGTCAGGCTTATCGAAGCCGCCGAGGAATTGTCTGGCATAGCTAGATAGCGACTCCACGTATCGCCTTTGCCCTTCGGAGAAGATCGTGTCAAAGGCCAATGTGGATTTGCCTGATCCCGATAATCCGGTCAATACCGTAAGCGATCCCTTGGGAATCGCAACGTCAATGTTTTTTAGATTGTTCTCGCGCGCTCCCTTGACGAGGATCCAATCGCGCGAGGTCTTTTCTTTGAATTCCATACGTGCGAATTATACGTTCGCGGGGGCGCGCGAACAAGAAAGGCGCTCAACCCTTTTGAAATTCGCAGGCACCAAGGATCGAAATATCAATACACGTATCCCACGAATGTGGCAAATCTTAGTCTCGCTCTTTCTAAAACACTACTAATTAAAATGTCGCGCACGCGCGCATATAAGAAAAAGATTGTGGAATTAAGTAAATGGACGAGTATAATAACGCTTGCCGGGACGTAGCACAGCTTGGTAGTGCACTACCTTGGGGTGGTAGGGGTCAGGGGTTCGAATCCCCTCGTTCCGACCATTAAAAAAATAACGAGATGATACCAAAAAATTATCTCGTTTTTATTATATTTAGTGGCTTTTTTGATAGATTTGATTATCCAGAAGATTCCTAAACAGACAAAAATGTTCATCATTATTAGCGCTCGTAAGGTTCGCGTAGCATACCGGTAGGTAAATAACTTAAAGTGCAACTATATCGATGCTTCGATATGGCGTACTTGAACTAAAACAACAAACCCGGCTTGAGGTGTTTTTATTATTGGTGAAATAATCAGATATTTGTGCAAATAAACAATTGAGCAAATTATTGAATTATGAGTAGAACAAATGAATATATTAAGGTAGAATATAAACTATAATGGAGAGCCAATTTATGAATAAAATCACTGTAAAAAATATCGATATTAGTATAACAGGAATCGCTGATGATGATTATGTTAGCTTGACTGACATGGCTAAAATTAAAAATCCAGAATTTCCCGCTGATGTTATTAAGAATTGGATGAGGCTTAGGGCCACAATCGAATTTATTGGTTTATGGGAACAAATAAACAACATTGATTTTAACATGGTCGAATTCGACCAGTTTAAAAATGAATCCGGCCACAATTACTTCGTAATGACTCCAACAAAATGGGCAACTAAAACTAACGCAATAGGCTTTAAAACTAAGTCAGGGAAATATGGTGGTGGCACTTTTGCCCATCGTGATATTGCCTTAGAATTTGCTTCGTGGATATCACCTGAAGTTAAACTCTATATCATTAAAGAGTTCCAAAGATTAAAAGTCCAAGAATCTGAACAACTCGAATGGAACGGAAAAAGGCTTCTTACAAAGCTTAATTATCTTATCCATACTGATGCAGTAAAAGAGCACCTCGTTCCAATTGAATTATCGAACCAGCAAAAGAGTTATATTTATGCAAGCGAGGCAGATTTATTAAATATGGCCTTATTTGGCAAAACCGCTAAAGAGTGGCGAGACGAAAATACTGGTAAAGACGGCAACATTAGAGACTACGCTAATACTATAGAACTAGCAATTTTAAGCAATCTTGAATATCTGAACTCGATGCTTATCGCTCAAAAGATTGATCAAAGCGAAAGATTGATTCTTCTTAATAAAGAAGCAAATAGGGAAAAAGAATTATTTAACAAGAACAATGTCAAATCAATAAAACGGCTTGAAAAGAAATAAACCGTTTGAAAAAAGCTTACGGGGGTCGAATTCGACCCGGTTAAAAGGGAGATAAACTATGCCAGCATATAAGGTATTAGGCGATAGAATCAAAAAGATTCGTTTAGAAAATAATATGACTCAGCAAGAATTTGCGGAGGCATTAGGCTACACCCATAAATCAATGATTAACAAAATTGAAACAGGGCAAACCGATATATCTTTTGATGTGGTTATAAGATTAATTCTTGAATTCAATGTTAACGCTGCCGAATTCTTAGATCTATCTGATGCAGAAACAAATAGATTGATGGATGACGCCCGTAAAGCGGATAAACCAGATTGGAAAAGGATTCACCCACTTAAATCAAGAGATGAAAGCGTCACTTATATCAAGCCAACATTAATTGGCCATCCAAATATCAAAGTTGGCGAATATACATATTATGATGGGCAAAACTTCACTAGTAGAGTAACGCATCATTATGACTTTATTGGCGATAAATTGATCATCGGTAAATTCTGTCAAATCGGAAGAAACGTGGAATTCATTATGAACGGGGCCAATCACCAAATGAATAGTGTTTCCGCTTACCCATTCTATATCTTTAAAGGATGGGAACAAGAACCACCTAAAAAAGAAGATCTCCCTTATAAAGGAGATACAGTTATCGGTAATGATGTTTGGATTGGTCAAAACGTCACATTCCTACCAGGAGTTCATGTGGGTGATGGATGTATTATTGGCGCTAACGCAGTAGTAGCGTCTGACATTCCTTCTTATTCGGTCGTAGTTGGCAACCCCGCAAAAGTCATAAGAAAAAGATTTGATGATGAGATGATTGAATTATTAGAAAAACTTCAGTGGTGGAATCTATCAATTAGTAAAATACAGAAGATTATTCCTCTTCTTTCTAATAGCGATATTAAGTATGCAAAAGAAGAAATCAAACGTATCATCAATGGGAATGCATAAATTTAAGGTATCATGCGGTATACAGATTTAATTTTCACTCTTAATATTGGTATCGCTTGATATAAAGAATGACAGAAGATGAGAACACGGCTGACGTTTTTCTTTATTTAGGGCCCTTCGGATCTATTTTCAACCAATTCGAACTACGAAATCATCTTTTAGCGGAATTTTATGAGTTTCCTATACGTTTTAGCAGCATATGAAGCCTAAGGGCCGCTAAAAAAGAACCAACAATATTGGATTGGCATCAGCTCCTGGCTTTAATCGCAGTGCAATTTTATTCTCGAGGGGATCCACCAATGCATGGACGGGTGAAAAATCGACTCATCCTTTTCGGCGAAAGCGAATTGGCGGGATTCCATTATTTATCGCGATAATGCGACCCGCATTGAATGATTTTGACGATGCCATCATCCACTTTGTATACGATTCGATTTGAATCGTCGATTCTTCTACTCCAGTAGCCTGATAAATCGCCCTTTAGTGGCTCGGGCTTGCCAATCCCACTATAGCCGTTCCGGTCAATATCCTTGAGAAGAAGGTTGATTCGTCTTAACGTTTTCTTAACGTTTTCTTATCCTCTTGCTCCCAATAGCAATAATCGTCCCAAGCATCATCGGTGAATGACTTAGTCATCAAGATTCACCTCGTGAATTGTGCCACCTGTTCGATCCATCTCGGCAGCATTTTTACGCAGTCTAGCCATATTGGCTTCAGAATAAAAGGGATCTGCCTTAACAGCAAAGGGCAATTGGCCTTCCCTAAGGGTGGCTTTAACGAACATGTTGATTGCTGTGGAAGGCGTCATTCCAACAGTCTGGCAAAATTTCTCGAAAGCAATTTTGTCTTCAGAGTTCAGACGAACAGTCAAAGTTGTTGTCATTTGTGTTACCTCTGAACACATTTTAACATGTTTTAGAATTACATAGCCTCCGTCCATCAAGGCCTTTGTAAACGCTCGTCTCCAGAGCGGTTAGTTTATTGGCTTGTTCGAAGCCTTCTATAACAAGTGTGCCTGCGTGGCTTTTTCGAAAGGATGTGTTGGCTATTCAGACGCAATTCCTTCGTAAGGTGCACGCGAGGCAATCTTTAGGATATTTGGGACGCTCGCTAAAGTTACCGCAAGAAGAGAGACAACGATAACGGACAATATCGCGACTAAGCCAAATGGGAACATCGGTATCGAAAGAGCGACTAGGCTCAAGAAAGCCTCGTTAATCGCCGAAATGACGAAATAGGAAGAAACAAGGGACGCTGCAGCGGAAAAAACTCCAATGACAAGGGACTCCGTAAGATAAATCCTCGCAACGTCGCCCTTCGAAGCACCCATGGAGCGCAGCACGCTGATCTCGCGTTTCTTTCGTTCGACCGAGAAGGATATCAGCAAATAATTCGCCGCTAACGTCAAGCCACTCATGAGAACGGATACGACAATGGATCCAATTCTGAACCCTAATGCCAGATCATTGCCAAAACTCCCAAGGGTAGAGGAAATGTGATTCAGAATAATGCCCGGCTCCTCGTCTCCCCAATATACTTCATGCGCCACCTTGGCTGCTTTTGCTTCAAACGGAGCGATATAGTCGGTCCTTTGACTTGATGAATCGGGCAGGCTAGCTACAAATCCGGTGAAAATAGGCGACTGCTTATTCATTTCAGATCTGAGATAGGCAAGCCTGCCTAGTTTGCTATTCGAATCCGATACGCTTGGCATAAAGCCTTCTATCGAGTCGAACATCGACAGATCGATTCGATGCTCGAACACGCCGCATACGCGGTATCCTTCCCGTAATTCAACCCCCACCACCGCTTCGCAATTCGGATAATAAAGATCTCGCTCAGGGTAGGCTAAGAAAGTCTTGGCAGCATCATAGCTGATGAGCACATCTTTTGAGTCAACGGGCGAAGACCCATAGGAGATGGCGAATCCAAAATCCTTGAACATCTCCTCCGAATAGGCACACAGCCCATTGAGCGAATTCACTAGGTTCGGCGGTATATGAACGCTGAACGAATTGGGTATGCCGATTTGATGTCGAACAACCGGATAGCAGCGTTCACCAATCTGATTGGCAATCGCTTCGCCATCCGACGCGCTTAGGCTTCCAACTATTGAAGGAGCCAAGCTGACCGGGTCTTTGCTTCCTAAGGAGAAATTCAAATATCCATAGGGCGCCGCTAATAGATTTTGCAGCGAATTCTCCCTTGCATCGAAAGGAACGATTGATCCAGATACCCCGACTAGAAGCAGCGTCATCACATTCAGGATAATGGTGAAAAACAGGCGCAGTTTCTTCTTCGCGAACACGGAAAACGACATCTTAAGCGAATCGATAAAGCCAAGGCGTTTCTTCTTCGGCAAGGGGCTTGGCTGGATCTCAACGTCTTTCTCCGCCTCTTTCAGGAAACATCCTGCACGAAAGGCTTTGGACGAGGAAGTATCAGGGTTTGAGTAGTATTCTGCAATGGAATCCTTTTCGCGCTCAGAAAGGCAATATCCATTCGGAATCACATAGGCGTCACACTCAAAATGAGGCGAATTCGCATCCACGTCTACCTTGGAATCGCCGAGAAGCCTCCCGCTTTCCATTCGGAGGACGTTGTCGCCGTATCGATATGCCGAACCCTCATCATGGGTCGCGCAGATCACCAAGGTCGATTTCGATATCTCTTTCAGCAACGAAAATATCGAGGCAGCGGTATCCACGTCCAAAGCCGATGTCGGTTCATCGCAAATCAAGACTCGCGGGCGTTTGGCCAAAGCTCTAGCGATTGCCACTCTTTGCCTCTGCCCACCCGAAAGCTCGCCGATCTTTCGTTTTTCGTATCCCTCAAGGCCAACTTCTCGTAAAGCGCGACCTACATCGACGCCGAATCCCGAGGAGAACGTCAATCCGATTCTCACGTTATTTCCCACGTCGAATTCCGATAGCAGATTCGATTCCTGAAACACGTATCCAATCATGTTGGATCGGATGGCGGACAACGAATTGTCGTCTATCCCATCAAGGCTTACCCCATCGAAATATACTTTGCCTTCCGTCGGGCCATCCATCGCCCCCAGAACATGCAGAAGCGTGGACTTCCCGCTGCCTGATTTCCCTAGCAAAAAGAAGAATCCGGTCTCTGGAAAGGAATAGCTAAAATCCTTCAGGGCATCCACTCGGAGGCTGCCGTTCAGCAAATAGCTTTTCGAAACATGGTCTAACTTGATCATGATTCATGCCTCCCTTCACGCAACCCAACCGCCAAAGGCTTCCTGACGATGGAAAAGGAAGATAGCAGGGAGATTCCTAGTATCACCAAAGCGCAAAGCAAAGCCCCGATTCCCGAGGACACCCATCCAAATAGCGAGGCTGAAGCGCCCAAAGCCGAGGATTCGGCGATAGCGTGCCCCGCGACCGTCCACCCCACTATGCAAGCTAATAAAGCGCCCAAGGAAGGGATTCCGATTGAGAAAAGTGATTCGCCGACTAGAACGCGACGCACATCCCTCTTCTTCGCGCCCATCGTAAGCAAGGTGACGAATTCCGTGCGTTTTGCCTTGTTGAACGAAGAAAGGAATAGCGCAGAAAGCAGGAAAGAAATCCCAAAGAACAAGGCAGCCAAAACAATCCAAAATGCCTTGGACTCATAGAGCCACCCTAATAGCACGTCGATGGCTTCAGCCTCAGAATGCTTGAAGGAGTAACCGATGCCATTCTTCGTCGAATAGGCAATTCTGACGGCCTCTAGCAGCGCGCCTTTATCTTTCGGCCCGTATGAGGCAAGCGAAACGCGAGTATTTCCGATCGCATCAAGCGAAGAAACGAACCCCACTGCTTTAAGCCCCAGGTCGTTGTAGCGTTGACGAATCCGTGCTGGGCTGTTTCCCTTTGGTCGAACCGGATAGTCCGCCGAATCGATATCCCCTTCAAACCATGAGCGGTCCTTGCTAGAGAACACGCCCGTCACCGTGTAGCCTTCAACGATTCCCTCCCCCAGGAGATCCGATACGGTCGCAGCATTATTTTCGGACCCGTAATATCGGTAAGAATCGAGCACGTAATCTCCGATCAGTATCTCCCCCGCTTCTTTCGGGGAGCGTCCCGCCACGATGTAGTAGCCTGCTTCCTCGAAGAACGGGGGATTGTATTGCGCGGTCCCCGATAAGCTTCTCATGAATAGAACATTCCCCCGCGTTTCGCCCTTAAGTGACTTAAGCGGAACGCTATACCTTGCGACCTTCACCAAGCTTTGGCGGAGAGCGGCTGCAAGAACATCCTCATGGGCTTGGCTGAACGAATCCTCTTGAAACCGCCCGTTTTGCATTTTTCCGCATTCGAAGGACAAATAATTCCAGCTTTGCGAAAACACCGAGTCAGCAATCTGCCGTTGCTTATCGAAGCAAGCGATTCCCGTAGAAGAGAACGCTAAAGACAAGGCAAGGAAATTCAAGGCAAGGCATACGCCGAATTTGCCCTTTTTGTTCCGCAAAATTGATCTTCCAATGGAGGCAGATCTTGCAAAACCTAATGCATGGGTCGCCTCGATTTGACATCCGTTCTCCGGCTTAGCTTCCGGTGGATTGTTCTTCGTTTCTTTAAATTCCAGCCGCGAATCAGCAAACGTTATGGTCCGGACCGATTTTTCATTCAGACATCCAAGAATTTCCTCTTTGCCGATTCCTGCATTTCTAGGGATGACCAAGAAGCCATCCTTCAGCTTCATCTCTTTCGCCGATTCGAATCTCTCGAGATCCTTGACGACATTACCGCTGCTAAGTTGAATCACGCGATCGCCGAATTCGTATGCCGAATTCAAATCATGGCTCACCACAATGACAAGTCTTTCGCTAGCCAAGTCACGAAGGATTTTCATAATCGCCCTGCCATTTTGCGCATCTAGGGAGCCTGTAGGCTCGTCGCAAAGCAGAACCTTTGTATTTCTGCATATCGACCTCGCGATCGCAACCCTTTGCTTCTCGCCACCCGATAGCGTGAAGCATTTCCGGTTCCCATAATCCGCTAGTCCCACTTTCTCTAAAGCGTTGGATATCCGGCTGTCGTCAAAGGAGCCATCGTTAAGCTCACAAGCAATTGCGATGTTTTGCGCGACCGTAAAATCATCGAGCAGATTGAAATCCTGAAACACCAACGCGATCTCTTTGCCGAGGTACGCGCTTTTCTCTTTTGCCGAGAAGTGAGAAATATCTTTCCCGCGATAAAGGATTGTTCCAGAGGTCGGCAAATCGATGCCAGAAAGCAAATTGAGAAGCGTCGACTTCCCCGATCCAGATTCTCCGACGATGAAAACCAAGCCTCGCCCAGGCAAAGCAAACCGAACGGAGTTGAGTGCAACCACTGTCTCCCCGTTCGCAGATTGATATGTTTTTACTACATCGCGTAATTCAAGCATTGAGTGGAACTAGAGCAGAAACTGTTTTGTACCCATCGCACTGCCCCCAGAAGTTTCCTTCGGATATATTAGCATACACTTCGACCGATAATTCAGCCGTCGTTGCAATATCGTTCATTAGATAGGTGAAGCCGCCAAGCATAATCACGGTTTCCGCGTTATTCGGTTCGGTCAGAGATGTATAAGTGGCATCATATTCAACTTTTTGGTTGAATGAATCATAATTCGTATGCAAAGACACTCTCTGATCGTTCTCGGGGCGATAATGGTTGCTTGTCATTGTAGCGACATCTCCATTATCCCAATAAAACCGCGGCAGATAATAATATCGACCTGAAGCATTGTCCGTACTGCCGACAGCCAACTGGCCCGAATATAAATTCGGATTATCTTCAGGCAAAAACAAATGCTGGTCTAATTCATTTCCTTCTGGCGACGAGACACAGTCATAATTTGGATAATTCCCAATAACGAGCAACGAACCCGTCGACGAGGCGAACTTGCAATTGATTGTAGCATTTTTATATCTTGTCTCGCCGTATTCCGTGAACAAATACATAAAGCCGTTTTTATATGGAACATGGGTAAATAGTTCTATCTCGACGCGATAGTTGATTTGCAGTAGCGTTTGATTATTAACGTACATCTGATTGTGCGCCATTTTCAAAACTTCATACTTCAATGTAATGGTGCACATCGTTCCATCGGCGGAATTTTTCATGTCTTGGGATGCAATTCCCGTAGACACTACTTCATCTACCATGTCATGGATTGTTATTCCCCAAGGGTAAGAATACCTCGAAGGGATTAAGCTCGCGGCCATAAGCGCAGGGCTAACGCCTGCAACAAGAGCAAGTAATTTTTTGTTTTTCATATCGTTCTCCTCTGCTTATAAGGGTAAATAGCTCGAGGTTTTTGTCGTTTTTTTATCTTGAACTCCAATTTTGCCAACTAAGCATCATAAAGAGACCTGGAATATTTCGGGAGTTAAACGGCAAAACACGAAGCTTGCAAACTCACGCATTTTCCGCTTCTCCCAAATCATTTGGGCGGAATTCAGTCGCGCTAGAGAACCGATCTCCGCAAAACAATTATTCAGGGTACGAAAGATTGTTTTTGTCTTTCAAATGCTGTTACACTTGACATATGTTTGACAAAGAATCCTATTCGATAGCGGTCAAAAACGACGATAAAGAGTCTATTGGTGTTTTCGTTGGAGAACTTTTCAGTGCGTTTAAAGTTCCTATCCACCGGGTCGCATCATCCATCTTGAAATCGACCGGACTTGCAGAAGATGTCGTTCAAAACGTCTTCGTCGATATACTTAAGAATCCCGCCTGTTTGGTGGGAGTAAACAACATTGCCGCCTACCTTATGTCGGCTGCGGAGCATAACGCTCTTCACATTAAAGAGGATCTGCTGCGTGGCGCATCTCTCGAATCCGATGTCGAATATGAAGATCCGCAGCCTGACGAATCCGATTACCTGCTTCGCTTAATGGACACCGTCTTAGATGAGGAAGAAAAGGTGATTTGCATGCTTCGCTACGGCAGTGGCTTAAAGGCAAACGAAATTGCCAAGTTATTAGGCATAGGTGCCAATTCCGTATATGGCAAAGCCCACAGGGGTCTTGCAAAACTAAAGAAAGAGGCGAAAAAGCATGTCCATTAAGAAGCAATTAAAAACAGAATACCAAGCAAAAGAGGCCTCAATAGACGTCGATTTTGATAGCATTCTGCAACAAGCGGACTATCCGCAAATTGAAAAACCGGAAAAGCGCCCCATCCGATTCAAGCCCGTCTTAATCGCTTTTGCAAGCGCTGCCTTCGCGTTGGCTTTCGCATCGATCATCATACGCATCTCTCTCGCTCGCGCCTATCCGCAATCATCAGGGGGTGACACGACAAGAGAATTTGATATCGGAACATATCGATTGGATTTCGTGAACACGGCCGATAATGAGTTTTTCGAGGCCGGCGAGGACTCGCATTTGGTGGTCTCGGAACAATCTAAAGAAATGTCTTATGAAACTGGGAGCGTATTAATTGGGGAGAAATACGTAATGACATTCAGGTTTTTTGCCCTGTCCAAATTCACTTTCTCCTCTTCGAGCATCTCGACAGCCGGTTACGTCGTTTCAGCAACATCAGGGGAAGATAATTGGAAATTCAGTATCGCCGGTCAAAAAACATCCGTTTCCTACCTCGTCACGATCGCAGCATTGTCCTGGCCTCGGAATACTTCCTTTTCAACGCCTACAATCATATTTAGAAAATAAATGCTCCTCAAGTCGATTTATAAAGTTGTAATTCAGCCAAGATGCAAAAGAACGGCAATGCACATCTACTATCCAGCGAGTAGCCCAACGCGCAACACATGCATCGCTCATTGGTCTTAATAGACAACTCGAACGGCCACGCAACACTATATTTGTTTGTTGAGGCGGCAAGGCAAACAATGCTTAAAGAATAAAGGCAGGCCTTTTCTCTTTTTTGTGCCTACGCTCCTGAAGTGCGCATACCACAAACAATGCATTTGAACGGTGCGTGGGGATTGGGTGCCTGCAAGTCAAGAACAAACTCATGGTAATGGAGATATGGGCGACGTGCCATGGCGTCTCCGCAGATACAATAGGCGTTGTTGTCGTTGAAATATACATGCGAATGCGTGTGCTGGCCAATTGTAGAATCGGCAACAACACACATCTGAATGTTGTGGCTCGCATCGAAATCGGACATATCAAACAGTTCGTGCGGCGAGTGATCGTGCCGCCCGATATGCACAACTAGTTTCGTTGTTCCGGGCTCATAGCCATAAACGACAAACGAATGTTGGGGCGTGTTCGCAATCACAGGTTTGCCTGAATGCAGTTGAAGAAGTATATCGTTAAACATTTGTGAAAAGTTCGTTGTTGTAAAAAATTTTGCAACATAATAATCATCCACGTCGGAATCAGGTAGATTATTCTGAAGATAGTATTCTAACAATGTAGCTTGTTGGGAATAAATGACCGGAAAACCGGGAGAATAAGACAAAACTGGATAAGGCGTACCATTTGTCGCGTAGTTTGTTTTGAAATCCGAGTAAAAGTCTTGCAATCCGGGTCGCTGCAGTTCTCCTTCGCCGGAATAGACGCCAGGCGAAGCGGTGAAATTCGTTGAGGTGCCTTCTACCACGGAATACGCCACATACGGGTTATCGATTATGTTGTCGTTTCTCGTGGCATCGAGGAAAGAAAGATACATCTGCGACGCCACCCAAGAGCAGTCTCCGTTGGTACTTGTCGCAAAATTGTCGGTGAGATAATAAAAATACTGATAATAGGGAATAAGGGCTAATCCAGAATAGTATTCCATCGTCGGAAAAAACGTCGGAGCGTTTTCAATGGATTCAATATCGGCTGGGTCCAAATTAACCTCTTCCTCTTCTGACGCACGCGGCATCGCATGTTCCACCGTGGCGGCCGCAGGCGCCCCGTTTAAGACCGTAAATATCACAAACAACGCTTCTTGAATCATTTACTATTCACCCCATTTTTGTTCTTATCATATTTATGGGTGCTTAAATTTCGAAAATTGTCGGATTTGAAATGCACAATTCTCGGCATCATTTCAGATGTGATCGGAATTCGACGAGGCCTTTCGAGTCAACCGCTGATTGCGATAGTCTTTCCGAAATCATCTTCGGCTCAAAGAGATGATAAACCAAGGTTTACCAATTTTTGGTGAATTATTATTACCTAAATTATTGAAAATGGTTTTATGGTTTGATATAGTTTTGGTGCCGAGGAGGCCAAAAAGATGAGATACACGAAGTTTGGAGAACAATTCCGCATCCTAAGAATCAAGCATCACGAAGTCCTGGCCGATGCCGCGGTTTTTTTGGATGCGACAAGCTCATTCATTTCATCCGTAGAGACAGGAAGAAAGAATGTGCCCGATAAATGGCTCGACCTAATTTGCGAACACTACTCGCTCAGCGATAAGGAGCGTTCGGAGCTGGCCGAGGCCATCGAAGAGTCGAAGACGGCTGTCAAAATCGACATGGTCGCCGCAACGGCGGCCCAGCGGAGCGTTGCGCTTCAGTTCCAAAGGTCATTCGATGGCCTCGACGAGAAGACGGCGCAGGAGATTATGGAAATCCTTAAGAGGAATAGCTGACCATGGACTACATGACGAAACCCATAAGCAGGGCTGAACTGCGCTCCATAGCGAAATGGTTCAGGAATCGTTTCGGCTGCAAGAACAAGCTTCGCTTCGACGTCGTCGACGCATTCGAGCGCCTTCCCTTTTTCGCGGGCAACATAGTGACCCAAATCATCGAGGACGACGACGCCTCCTTCATGCCATTGGACATTCCGGCGTCTTGCACCGAAACGGCGGACGGCACCATTGAGATATCGGCCAGGCAAAAGATCTACAACGGAGCCTGCCGCGGCGTCGGCGGATACCGTGCGCATTTACTCCACGAGATGTGCCATGCAGTGCTGATCATGATGGGCTTCCGGCCAATCATGGCGAGGGCATACGCCAACAACCAGATTGAGCCGTGCCGCTCGATGGAGTGGCAGGCCAAGGCCCTTACCGGCGAAATCCTTGTCCCATATGAGGAAACCAAGGGCTTGTCGCTCGCCCAGATTATGTTTTATTGCAAGGTGTCAAAGCCCTGCGCAGAAACGAGACTGAGATTGGATGAAAACAAAAAGAAGAAAGAATTGCCGTTCTAACGGAAAAGACGCCAGTGCCATTCGCGGTGGCTCCGACGTCGCAGTAGAGAACCGTATTATGATTCCCAAGCAGCATTATTGTACGGTTCTTGCATTGATATTTCAAATGGAGGTGACCGTACATGAAAGGTCTAACTGATTACCAAAAATACAAATTAATCCGTCCGTTGCCGGAAAAGTGGCCCAAGGACGGAAGGGGCGTCCCCTCTTTGTTAAGGGACGATTTCGGAGATGTCGACTGGAACAGGGTCAAATTCACCACCCTCTGCAACCGCAACACAATCCGGGACAAAAGAAACGCAATCCCGCTGCTGTTCCACTACGACTATCTTCTCGACCGTCTTTGGAACGACCCACTCAAATACGTGGTCGAGTTCTCCGAATTCCTCGCGGTTCTCTCGCCGGATTTCAGCGCCTACAGGAACATGGACCCGTGGGTTGTCGAGATGAACGTGGAAAAGGGCCTTTGGATTGCCGCAACTTTGCAATCTTTCAAAATAAAGGTGATTCCGACTGTGACCTGGGCTGACGAGCGGACGTTTGCGATGTGCTTTGATCACTTCCCAAAAGGAGGTGTCGTGGCGATTTCCACGATCGGCGTTGGCGGCGAGACAGCAGCGTTTCTGCGGGGATTTGAGGAAATGAAGCGGAGGCTTGATCCTTCCTTGATACTCGTCCGTGGGAAACCGATTGGCGGCATGTCCGGCAGGTTCATTTTCATCGGGTTTGAAGAGACTTTCAATATACCCGAATCGGCGCAACTGAAACTGTTTGAGTTGAACCGTATTCAAGAATTCCAGAAAGGAGGAGAATAAGTATGGGAGGTAGAGGAAGTTTCGTTGACGTATCTTCCGGGGATTTCAATTTCGTAATGGGTGGCCAGCAATATGTGTCTCTGGGCATGGTCGGCGATGTTAAAGTCATTGAGAGAATTGGTAATCGTGATCAGCCTGTTTCGGCGCCTTATTTTTCCCATACTCCTGGCAGGATATACGCGACAGTGAAGAAGGGAGAATTGAAGTACCTTAGCTTTTATGACGAGAATCATAAACAAGTCAAAATCATCGATTTCGATCACGCCCACAATAAGGTCAAGCCTCACGTTCATTTCAACATGAATCATGACAGGAATTCGCCTGGGATTCCGCCTTCCGCGAGCGATTGGGCGATTATCAATAGAATCAAGAAGGAGATGAAGTTGAAATAATGGCAAACGCGACGTTTAATAGCATTGAGGAATTCGTTGACGGGTTCACGAAAACCGACCCCTACGCTGAAACCCTTTATGACGGAATCATTTGGGGAATGGAATTCACATACAACGGCCGTTTCTATCGCTTGACGAGAGACAGGAGCCCAGATGCGGCAACTTTCGCCAAGATCTGCGAAAAATTCAATAAGCCCGACGGCTATTACATCGAGGTGTACCGCCTCCCCTGCGAGGACCATGGAGGCCGTTACGAATTGACGCCCGACATCTATCTTGGCCTTTACGATGACGTTGATGACCTTCTGGATCATTGCATCATCGACGGAAAGACGCTGCGCGAGATCATCCCTTCCGAAGACACCAGGATCTGCAGCATCGATTAACGTATTCCCTCGAAGGGGAACAGGCATCATCAGGCAATCGGTTTTGAACCATTGCCTACTTTTTGTCTGACCATCAAGCATCCTATTTTCGATCGCCTTCTGCTAGGTCAATAAACGTCAATCCGTTGGGTACATGCATATGAATTTGTGCCCAAAGCTTGCTGTTCTGCCCATCGAAAAAACACCCCCTATTGCTAGAAGGTGTTTGATAGGCATATTTTCGAAGCGAGGCTTATTCGCCGAACTTCTTGATCGCAGCCCAGCGATCTTGCGCGTACTTCTCGCACTTGGTGAGGAGCTCTTCGGCGTGCTCGGGATTGACGATCGGGAGCTGGCTGAAGCGGGTCTCCTGCATGATGAAGTCGCGGAGTTTGCCGAAGTCGGGCTCGGGGCAGTCGATCTGCAGCGGGTTCTTTCCTTCGGCCTTGAGGCGAGGATCGTAGCGGAAGGTGGTGAAGTATCCGCATTCGACCGCCTGCTTCTCTTCGCGGATCGAGTTCACGAGGCCGCCCTTGATGTGCTGCTCGGCGCAGGGGCAGTAGCAGATGACGAGGGACGGTCCGTCATAGGATTCGGCTTCGCGGAGGGCCTGGATGGCTTTGGCGGGGTTGGAGCCAAGGGCGATCTGGGCAACGTAGGCGTGTCCATAGGCCATCGCCATGAGGGCGAGGTTCTTCTTGGCTTCCTTCTTGCCGGAAGCGGTGAATTTGTTGATGGAGCCGGTCTGGGAGGACTTGGAAGCCTGTCCGCCGGTATTGGAGTAGACCTCGGTGTCGAGGACGAGGATGTTGACGTCGGCTTCGTTGGCGAGGACGTGGTCGACTCCGCCG
>CACYCS010000104.1 GCA_902773005.1 uncultured Erysipelotrichaceae bacterium | reverse complement strand
TTCGAACCCGAGCTGGAGCTGGTGCCCCACTAACGGTTTAGCAAACCGTCCCCTTCGGCCTCTTGGGTACGCCTCCGTGCCCGATTACTATACAACAATCGGGGAAGTTGCGCGACAACTATTTTAATAGGCTTTCGCGAAATAGACGACCTTGTCCGCTTTCTTGCCGCAAATCGGGCAGGTATCGGCGAACGGTTTTTCATCGAATGGCATGCAGCGCGCGGTGCCGCCATTGGTGATTTCCTTGACCTTGGCTTCGCAAGCAGCATCGCCGCACCACATCATCTTGGCATATCCGCCAACGTTTAGAACGGAGATGAGGTGCTCTGGGTCGCGGACCTCGGTGACATTGGCATCGAGATGGGCTTTGGCCTTCTCGTACATATCCTTATGGATTTCCTGTAGGAGCGAGGGGATGGATGCCTCGATCTCAGGGATGGAGGCGACTTTCTTCTCACCATTGACGCGCTTGACGAGGCAGACGGAATCGGATTCGAGATCGCGGGGGCCAAGTTCCAAGCGGAGCGGGACGCCCTTCATTTCCCACTGGGCGAACTTCCAGCCAGGGGTATGGTCGGAATCGTCGAGCTTGACGCGGATGCCGAGCTCATTGAGCTTGGCTTCGATCTCGCGGCACTTGTCGAGGACGCCAGGGGCATCCTGGCGGATTGGGACGATCACGACTTGGATCGGGGCGACGTTAGGCGGTAGGACAAGGCCATTGTCATCGCCATGGACCATGATGATTGCGCCTAGTAGCCTCGTGGAGACGCCCCAAGAGGTCTGATGGGGGATTTCCTGGACGTTCTTCCTGCCGAGGAAGCGGATGCCGAATGCATCGGCGAATCCTTGCCCGAGGTAATGGGTGGTTCCGGATTGCAGCGCCTTGCCATCATGCATGAGGGCTTCGATCGAATAGGTGGCGACTGCGCCGGCGAATTTCTCTTTCTCGGTCTTTACGCCTTTGACGAAGGGGATGGCGAGAAGCTCTTTGCCGAGGGCGTCATAGGCCTCAAGGATATCGAGGGCGTTCTTCCTCGCCTCTTCCTCGGTCTCGAAAAGGCAATGGCCTTCCTGCCAGAGGAATTCAGAGCCGCGAAGGAAGGGGCGGGTCGTCTTCTCCCATCTCACGACGGAGCACCACTGGTTGTAGGCTTTCGGGAGGTCGCGGTAAGAGGAGACTAGCCTCTTGTACATGTCGGAGAAAAGGACTTCGGAGGTCGGACGGATGATAAGGGGGTCCGCGAGCTCTTGTCCACCGCCGATCGTGGCGACTAGCGTTTCGGGAGCAAAGCCCTCGATGTGCTCCTTTTCCTTATTGAATAGCGAGGAGGGGATGACCATCGGGAGGTAGACGTTGCTTGCTCCAGCGGCCTTGAATTTCTTGTTGAGGTAAGCCTGGATCTCTTCCCAAATCGCATAGGAATAAGGGAGGTAATTGATGAATCCTTTGACCGAGGAATAATCCATGAGCTCCGCCTTGCGGCAGACATCGGTATACCACTGGGCGAAATCGACGTCGCGCCCGGTGATTGCATCGTTTTTGTTCATTTGTTTTGCCATATTGAGTAATCAGCCTTTCTGAATCTGAATCATTTTCCCATGTCCGAGACCCTTCGCACCGACTTAGGTGGGAGGGGCAGAATCATCTGGTCGTAAGGCGCGAAGGCCTCCGAGGAGATGAGATTGACGCCGCTTCGGACAAGCAGCTCAATGGACGCCCAACCCTCGATGTCGGTCGCGATGATGGGCTTTCCATATTTCAGCAATTTCTCGACGAGGCCATGGAGCTGTCCGCGGATCCTCGCGTCCATTTCGTTCGCGGTGCCCGCGAATTCGAAGGAGCAGACGAAGTAATCGTAAGCGGTATAGACGGCTGGGGGCATCGTGAGCTCGCCGTCTTTGAGATAGAGGGCGACCTCATAGCCTTTGGCCTTGATCGAGCGCATGTCGTCGATGATCGCATCGGGGTTACCGGAATCGAAGTGGCTCTTCACATCGTTCTCCGAGAACAAGAAGGCGACGTGAGATTGCTTTGCCTTGGCGAGCTTTGCGAAGGTGATGAGCATGTAGCCTCTTTCTTCGGACCTAACCGGGTAGAACAAGACGGCGTTCGGGTCATTGCACTCGTTCACGAAGATCGGGATGGTGTTGCGGGCGATCGTCGAGAAGAGGGCGCTCGAATCGTCGGTCCTCGAGGCGTAATCCTTGAGCTCGTCGATCGAGTCGAAGTAAGTGTCGCGAGGCTGGGCTTTGGTGAAGTAGCCGGTGACTTTCTTGGTCTTGACGTTATAGATGGGACGGAAGAAATAGGAGAGCTTCTTCTCGTTGATGATGCGTTCTACCTCGGTGCGGTAGCTCGCGTCATTGAGCGGGTTAAGGGATTCCCTGCCCTTCTGGTACCAGAGGATTTGCTCATTGTCATCGAAGGCGATGAGGGCGGTCTTGCGGACCTGCTCGATGATGCCTTCGACTTCTCCTGTGTAGAAGCGATGCTCCACCACGCCGACCCTTACGTCGATCATTGCGCTATAGCCGTTCAAGGCGAGGTAGCGGTTGATGGAATTGAGGGCGCTCTTGACGAAATACAGCGATTTGGCTCTTTCCTTGATCTTGAGGTCGCAGAGGATCAACTCGTTCATCGAGCACTGAATCAATAGGTGCTTGCTATCGGTGAAGGGGGCGAGGCAGTTCTTGAGCTGGTTGAAGATGAGGGGATCGATGGTCTTGTCCTTATCGACGACGCGGCGATAGGCGAAACGGAAGCAAGCCGACACGCCTTTCCTGCGCCCGTTAGCCGAAATCGCATCGGTCAATTCTTTCGCGGTCGATAGGACGCGCTGATTGCCGCCGGAGCGGGACGAGGTCATGTACTTGAGCAAATAGGACTCGAGATGGATGACGCCTTTCTTGCGGTCGACCGAATCGACTTGCAGAAGCGAGAAGTATTGCTTCCTCGCACGATTCAGCTGAACGTCGGTCTCAAAGAAATCGGGAGCGTCCTCGTTAGGATCGGCGACCGCGTTGATCCAGTTGATGACCTTCTTCTGCTGAGACATCGGGAATTGGGAATAGAAATCGCCAAGCGACATGCTATGGACTTTCGAAAGGGTGGTCGCGTTGAAGGACTTCACCAAATTGTTGGGGATGTCGATCACAAAAATTCTGACGGATCCCGTCTGCTCCTCAATCTGCTTCTTATAAGCGTCGTAGGAACGAAGCGCGATGATGTGGGTAATCGTTACGATACCAAGCACCACAACGAGCAATATCCCCGAAGCAAGCAGGGGCCAATATAGTCTAATGAAATCGACGAAGCTCTCAGGCATGGCGATATATTACCACAACGCGCGCAAAAAGCGCATCCTCTAGTCAAGAG
>CACYCS010000103.1 GCA_902773005.1 uncultured Erysipelotrichaceae bacterium | reverse complement strand
GGTCTTTGATGGCGACTTTGCGGTCGAACGTCCGCGTTTTGCCAGCATAGTGAACGGTAAATGACATTGGCGCTCTCCTTGTTTGAACAAAAGCCCTATATATTAGATTGTAAGCGGTTTCAAAGCAACACAAAAGTTGAAATCGATTTCTCTTTAGTTTTCATCCAGCCGGGCTTGGGTTTCATGGGTCGCGTCGGTTTTAAGAAACCCGCGCCAGGCGAAGAAGACTTCAAGGAAGCAGGCAACTGGGACGACGATAAGAATCGCATAGAGGTTTGCGTTTGCTGATCTAGCGAGAAGATACGGGAAAAGTGATAGGCAGAGCGTTAGGGCGAATAGCGTCGTGACGATCGCCGAGATAAGTCTGCTTCTTTTTGAGGACTCCAAATAGGATTTCCTTTGGCTTGTGATTATGGATGCGATAGCAAATACCAGCGCCGCAACGGATGGGACGACGATGTTTCCTATAAGGTTGCCAGGAATGGAATAGTCGATTCGCGCCCCCTTCTCCGCACCGAATCTAAAGGGCTCGAAGAATATCACTAGGCACGCCGCGAAGGCCAAGATGGAGAGCGACATGAAAATCCAAGGAGCTGCGCCGCGGCCCGAATCTATGAGAACATGTCCATTCTCGCGACGGATCTTCGCATAAGTACGCCAATCGAAAAATAGCAAAACGGCAGAAAGAATTAGGCTTAGCGGGAATGCAACGAAGTCAGGCAGATCGTATAGGCTTGTCTTCGCAGAAGCAAAGAAGCTAAATGCCGCGACATATAAGACGGAATATGTGATGATCGAATTAACGATTGAGCCTATCAGAAAAAGTTTTTCCGAGGATTGAAGCACCGCTTTCTTGCGGATGGCAAAAATAGCCAAAACGGCCAAAGCAATGGCGATAACTGCAGGAAGGATCAAGTTAAAAACCAAATTCGGAACTAAAGAATAATCCGGCCTGATTGCGGAAGGCGAATGGGTGCCGAAAGAGACGTAAGGGAGAAGGATGATAGTGATCATCCAATTCGAAAGGAGGCTTAAGATGAAGAATACGATTGTGTAAGTGTTATTGCGCTTCATACGTTTAAGGGGTCACTGTAACCCATTCTCCCAAACTCGAGTCAAAATGCTGGAATGGTGCGGTAAATAATTATGATAACGGATGGTGGATTTTTCAGAACCACAAGTACTATCATACTATCACAACATCGGCATATATTGTTTTGAAACAACTTAGAAAGCATCTATGTTAGAAATCCATTCCGTATCGAAGTCATATCGGGGAACGATGGTTTTGTCCAATCTGTCTTTTAGCGTACGCGACAAAACCATTTTGGGAGTGTTCGGCCCGAACGGTGTTGGCAAAACGACGTTATTGAAAATATTGGGCGGTCTAGCTTTTCCGGATAGTGGCGAGATATCGACTGATGATAATGGCGTGAAACCCATTATATCGTGCTTAATCGAAGATCCACGGTTCTACCCGTACATGGCAGGTTTCGACAATCTTTGGCTTTTTTATCGCCTGGGCGGTGGGAAAGACAAGGAAAAGGTTTTGAATTCCCTGCAATCCGTGGGCCTACTTCAAAAGAAAGATGTGCTGTATCGCCATTACTCCCTCGGGATGAAGAAAAGGCTTTACCTCGCTTTTGCCTTGATGCGCGACTCGAATTTGTTGCTCTTGGATGAGCCGCTGAATGGGCTTGATCCCATCGCGGTTGAAATCATAAAGGAAGTCGTTTTGCACCTGAAGAAGAAGGGCTGCTCAATTGTAATCAGCAGCCACCAGCTTAGCGACTTGCAAGGCCTAGTGGACTCGGCGATATTTCTGGATCGAGGCAAAATCGTATTTCAAAGCGATGAGGCGCAGCAAATCGATCTTCGGAGTAAGTACCTCGAAGTCGTGGGACATAGCGGTGACGCGCAATGATCAAGCGGCTTTTTCGGTATGAACTTCGGATTCTCGCTTCTCGAAAGCTTTTGTTGATTGTCGGCTTTTTGCTTTTGGCCACTTTGTTTGCACTTGGCGCTTTGGCGCCTCTATTCTCGGATGTGATAGCGGTGGAGACTAGGCCCACAGGGGTCGAAAGAGCCGACATTTTGGCCCAATATCAGCAGATGCTAGACGGATATGGTGGACAAAACGTCAAAGAGGCTGCCGTTCTTTCGTATTTTATCCGCGCCGGTATCGACCAATACGATTGCCTTCCGCTTAAGGAAATCGCTTTGCGGCACGATGGAATCGAATCGATCGCATCGGCTTACTCATTTATGGAAATCGGGTCTTTTGTCGCCGTCCCGTTTGGAATTCTAGCCGGACTGATGCTATTTTCCGTTCCTCGACGCAATGGATATTTCGCCATGGAAGCATCCGTGACGGATAGAAAACGTCTCATATTGGGAAAACTCGTTGTTGGCGGGGCCACGTTCTCTTTAATTGGTGTCTTGTTTTTGGCTGTTTCACTAGTCATATCGGGCAATGGGCTAGGGCAATTGTTCCTCTTTGAGTATCGCAATTCATTCTTGGCGATGGCTGTTTGGGCGATTCTGCTTATGAAAGCGGTAGCCTTTATTCTTTGCTCTTGCTTCTTTTTTCTGGTCACGATCCTATTGGATTTCTTGCCCCGCGTTTACATTGGGCCAATGGTCCTTGGAATTCTGTTTTTGGGATTCTTCCTGTTATCGAATGAGGTCGCGCCGAAGTGGTGCTACTATGGCGAGCCTACTGGATCAACTTACTCAAGGCTTTTCCTATTGCCACTTTCGAATTTGATTGTTGGTTCGAATTTCGGCTTTATTCCTGAGACCGCATTTATCTTTGTGATTTACCTTACCCTCCTAGCGGGCGGAGGCGCCTTATCGGTGCGCTATCTTTCGAGGATCGACTTATGAAAGCCATTGGCCGCGTATTCGCGTTCGAGTGCAGAAAACTCATGAAAGATTTGCCCCGAGTGATCGTTTTCGTTCTTTTTCTTGCTGCGATACTAGGCGTCTGTTTCTTCTGCGCCTTTCGGTTTCTTGGCGTTGTTCCTGGCGGTGGAAGCGAGCTCACGCCCTGGACGGAATGGACGGAAGAGATGGCGTCAAAATACCAGGAACTCGCTGACCAAGCATATCGGAATTATCGAATCGAGATGGGCGAAATCGAACCGGAGCCAGGTGAAATCCATGTGCATATCGATGCTCAAATCTACCTGAG
>CACYCS010000102.1 GCA_902773005.1 uncultured Erysipelotrichaceae bacterium | reverse complement strand
GTTGCCGAAAGAGCCATAGGGCTTTGGATCGCTTTGATAGATCCAGGAGGCGAAACGGCCTCCGTATCCTGCTCCAGGGTATTTGCGAGCCCACTTCTGAAGATAGAAGGAAACGGGCTTGCCCTCGTCCTTATGCGCAAGATAATCCGCGATCGCAGCTGTTAGAACCGTATCATCGGTAAACGTCGAAGAATCATTGATTTGGATGAATTGCTTTGGGGTTTTGGGTCCGTGTTTGAACTCATAGTAGGATCCGTAGATGTCACCGATCGTGGCGCCATAGGTTCCTTTGTAGTCGTTGATGCTGATTAGGGTTTTGTAGTTTTCCATGGGGTAGTCCTCCTTGCTTTCGGCATCATGATAATCCACTTCTTCTTTTATACCTTCCGCGCTCCACGGAAACGGTGTCGGAAAAGACTTCGTAAACTGGTGACAGAACAAAGGAGGACACAGTCATGTCAGTTCACTACGGATTACCAAAGGACGCGAAAGAAGAATTCAAGGTAAATGGGTCCACACAGTATTCTTTAAACGGAAAGTGGATCTATGAATTCGGAGAATGGAAGACCATTGCCGGAGAATGGCAACAGGTCCACTCCAATTACTGGTACGAGAGCGGTGACATTATCTTTATATATAAAGGATTGCTGAGTAAGCCAAGTTGGAGCGAATCGAACGAACCCGCTCCGGAAATACCGGAGAAGCTCATTGCCTGTTTAAAGCACATCAAGGAAGCTCTCTTAAAAGATCCTGACATTCACGTTGGATGGTATGCAAAGCATACTGATCTGCAATTTGTGTATGATGGCAAGATCTATGAAATCAATCCAAGAACGCTGGACTTTGATGAAATCGATTTTGGTCCCGCTTCCGATTGGGACAAAGAGCATTATACGGGTGGCGGTGTTGGAAACGCGGACGCCTATTTCGAGCACAACGATCGAATCATGCGCGCAATGCTGAGCGAGGAGCTAGGAGTTGAGTTCTTTCATAGCCACGGCTTTATTGACTAAGGGATTGTTTTTAATCGAATAATCATGTACCAATGGTACAAAATGTTCCCTTTGACGATGTTTCTTTTTGACGTTGGACGCGGAAAAAGAGAGAATATCGGCGTAGTCCAAAGTTCCTACGAAAGCGATGGCTCGAAGGAGGAACAACAAACTTGGATTACATCAAAGCCACATTAGATAAGAAGCTGACCGGACGCAAAATCGGATCGCTCATCGCCACATCGAAATTCACCTACGAAGAGGTCGCTTCCGTCCTCGGACTGGCCTCGCCAAGGGTGATATACGAGTGGGTTTCGGGAAGAAAACTTCCCAGTATTGAGAATCTAGCGAACCTGTCGCGAATGTTTAATGTCAAAATGGAGGACGTCATCGTTTTGCGGTGACGCCTTTCTTTTTGTACTGGCAGTACATAGTTTCTAAGAAATTGGGTTCCTATAATATCCGCAACGGTAGCTTGTTTTGACAAGTTATCCTGTAAAAGTAAGCCCATTTCCCGTAAAATAGGCTTACATACGTAAGCAGGTTCAGCGCGTGTTGCGCAGAACTTCGCCTAAAGAGATATCGGAGCAAAGGCCGGCGCTAGTACCGCTGGGCCAGCGTAAACCGATGGTTTGGAGCCAAGTCTCAAGCGTGGCGTCGCGGTATTAATTGAACACAACGAACAGATTGGTGTGTTTGGTGGGGATATTGGCGATGCCGATGTCCCTTTTCCTTAATAAGGAAGGAGTCGTTTGTGAAGAAACAAAACCAAGTCATCCGTCAGAATTACGAAAAGTACGAGGCAACCCAGCTGGAGTACTATGGAATTCTTATGAAGAATGGCCGTGTCCGCGTTGACACGAAGCGTTTTAAAAAGTTCTTCCCGATTCCCAATGAAAAGATTGAACATCGGAAATCCGTCTACTACACCCCTACCCGCATAAAGGCTTGCGATTACATCTGCAATGTATTCCGCATGGAGGTTCAAAAGATCCGCTCTCTTTGGATTAATGAGTATTCAAAGGCAATAAAGCTAATCAAAACACCCCAGCAAGCGGAAGATTCTGCTCGCCTTGGTTTGGGATGCGATGGAATTCTTGAGCCAGACGAAGTCGAGATGGGCGCCCGAATTGCCGGGATAAAAAGATCCGCTGAGTATCGATTGGTTATCAAATCGCTCTATGCTCAGTTCTTCCATCAAATGATGGCGGACTTGGACGCCCTTTGTCTGCGCGTTATGGTCAGCCAAGGATACGCGAATAACAATTTCACAAGGCAGATCTT
>CACYCS010000101.1 GCA_902773005.1 uncultured Erysipelotrichaceae bacterium | reverse complement strand
TTGGCCGAATACTTAAAGCGCTTTAGAAACGGCAATATGTTGCTATACAAAATCAAAGGGGCGATTTGACTATGAATATTAAGGATTGGGATTGAAACGAACCGCTGGAGCAATGTTTATGGTTAAACAGCGGAAGAACAAAAAAACAACTCTGAACGGAGGCATCCATGCCGTTCAAAAAAAGACTGAACAAAACCGCATCGGCTGGATAACGACGGAGGAAAAAGAACCTTACATCGATTCCTGCAAATATACGGGGATTCGGTCTCATTTTGGCGCGAGCGTTGACGATAAAGTTCGTGCGGAGATTACTCTGCTTCTTCGCTATCTTGCTAAGCGGTTTTACTTTCCAATACGCTTCAATCTCTATTTTTGTGACAAGGAGTACTTTGCTCATCCGCAGGATGGCCATCGCGCATATTCCGTATTCTATGGAAATGAGGGGACGAAGCGAAAAATCTACCCACAGTTATATGTTCCTGCAAAAGAATCGGAAGGAAATCTTCTTTTGGAAATCCTGTTTTATGTTTGCTATGGAGTCGCACAGTATTATCAATGGTTCTTCAAAGAAGAAGACATTAAGACCGAGAGAAAGCTAGACAAAGAGGCTTCGGACGAAGCGAATTATTACGTTAAAGAATTTTTTGAATACGAGTTTGGCGAAAGTTTTAACGAAACGTTGTCCGCCAATCAAATCAAGGAAAGAATCATCCAGTATTGCATTTATTCTGTTGAGGCCAAACGGTATTTGCTCGCCCACATGGATGATATTGGGATCCTTCAATGGGCGACCATAGCGTCGGGAAGTCACGAAAAAGTTGTGGCGCCCATCTTAAAAGCGCTTCGGCGTGTAGCGACTAACGAGTATGAAAGAAAGCTCCTCAGCACAGCCGCCAATGAGATACGGAGCATTGGATATATCGACAAGGCCACGCAACGCTTTTACGAAGAGAATGACCCAAGAGAATCTAAGCCAGCCTTTGTTTTCTGCGAGCCCATTGACCTGCCGATCGTTTTCCAGCGGCTCGACCTAGCTTGTTGTTATGTCGATGGCGAATTTCTGAACGTGCTTATTGGGGAGCCCCCAGACAAAGAGGGCGTCAAGGAATATGGAGACCTTTGTTATCTTGCATATTCGCTAAAGAAGGAAGTTAAAGAGCCAGAAGGATTATCCAAGGTTCATTTTCATCCGCATGTGGTCAGTTTAAATAAAATAGGCGTTGAAGATTTGACTCCTCGAGAAAGGCGTGCTTACGAGTCATTACTGAGAACGTTGCGGTCAAACCCCCTCAAATAATTATGACGTGCACCGCGTCAAGGTGTTTAGCGCGGCTATTAATGGCCAAGGTTGTTGAACCTCTCGTTGCTGACTGCCTATCGCCTTTTCTCTTTACCCTTCTGATTGTTCAAGGCGTGCTTTTAAAAGTTGTCGCTTCAAAACTGATGGTTTTAAGGCAACGTTTCTTTCGAAAAAAGTGCCCGTGAAATCTAATCGACCAAGAAACCGGACGCGGATATCGTCCAATACGGGGCGGCTCCACCATAAAGAACTAGAATTGTGATACGAGAAATCTGCCACATTATTTTTATTTTTGTGAACTATTCAAAATTATTGGAAGGTTCAAAACGAACTGGAAATATGACTAAAACAATGGAGTTCTGCGGCAATTTCAAAATTGTTAACTTCTTCAAAACCGTCCTTATGCTTCTTTGATTGGAAATATCACGCCCCTATTTGAACCCGTGATCGTCATAGACGCCAAATGAAAGATGCCCTATTTCGATTAAGCCTTTTCTTTTGATACCCGTTCTTTGGGTCCAAAAAGATTTATAGGCAATAGATAGAAAAGAAAAAGTCACGTTATACTTTTCTTGCTTTTTCCGCGTCTATACCTGTGGAAAGCGATCTTGGGTATGAATGTTTCTCGTCATGTAGCTAAGCTCTTCCTGGAGGGAGATGAGAAGGCCGCCGCGGAGGTCTATAAGGCTTATCGCGCGTTGCTATATTTCATTATCTCTAGCTATCTTTCTAACAAAGAGGACTGCGAGGACGCTTTCCAAGAGACTTTCCTAGCCGTGCTCTCGAGAATCTCGGAGATCAAAAGCCCAGAGGCACTCCATTCTTATCTTTGCCAAACTGCCAAAAGCAAAGCGATCGATATCGCTAAAGCCAATGCAAAGATAGAAGGAGATTATATTGAGGAAGATATCATTTCGCCTAAAGAAAGCAATATCGATTCCTTATTGCCTTTGGATTTGTCTCGTGACGAGAAGCTCGTGGTCGGCTACCGCGTGGTATTTGGCCTTAGCTATAAGGAGATATCCAATCTTACCGGGGATCCTATAGTAACCTTGAAGGCCAGATACTCAAGGGCAATAAAGAAAGCGAAAGGAGCGTTATGATGGGACGATTTGAAAGGAAACTAAGGAAAGACACCTTATCTCGCATAGAGAGTGAGCTTCCCCCTATTAATGGTTTATCTTTGCCAAAAGCAAGCAATAGAAAGAAGATAGGACTACTAATTGCCATTCCAAGCGCGGCCGTTGTTGCGTTAGCCATTATCTTGCCTATTTCCTTATCCTATTCTATTTCGCTAAATGAAGCGAAAGAAACCGCAAAAGAGCTATTTGGGACTAATGGCGCGGATGATTCCTCCTTAAATCACGCGGAGCTTCCTCGGCCTAACTTTAAAAAAGTCCTCGAGGGGCAGTGCGCTTTATTAGCCATTGAAAGCGGCTATGAATCATTGCCAGAAAGAAAGATTGCCCTAGCTCTTCCTTCTAGCGTTTTAAATAAAAACCCTCATTACCAGGAATATGGAAACACTCTTGACGCCTGGTTCGTCTATTATGGGGGGTGTATCTATGAAGGCGAGCTGATAGAAAGCGCTAGAGCTTATGTTTTTGGTGGCAATGATAGGATACCATCTTCCGTTAACGGCGATATCGTGGTTGGGGTCTATTATGAAGGAAGAGCCAAAATCCTAGACGACCTCCTTGATGACAGGGAAGATGCAGATGGAGTCGAATTCAAGCAGTTCTATAAAGCGGCTTGTCGTTTAGGCGAGGACGGCATTATAGAGGAGTCGCCTTCTTTTGGGCTACATCACACGCTTCGCTATGAATATTCCCCATCTTTGTTGGACTTAAACAACATTGAATTATATACCTTGCGTTCGGTTGGTTATGAAAAAGAGGGAAAATACTATTTCCAAGATGCCTTCCTAGGTTATGACATAGACTATGGTAACGAGAATGGTCGGCGTTTCCATTTGCAGGAAATCTCTTCTCAAGTGGAGTCTGGCATAGAGGGGATAAGCTATTCCGATCTTAAAACGATTGCGCTTTCCTACAAAAGTTTTTACCGCGACGAGGTGAGCCTAGACGCATCTTGGAGGGTCTATGATATCCAAAGTGATACGCGGAGGAGGGAGAGCCTATATTGCTACGATTATTCCTCTTATCAAACCTCTTTCCTCTCCTCTATCGGAGGCGTTAGCTACGAGCAATCCTTCTTTGAAGAGAACATGCTTGCCGCTTTCGTTTTGGCGCTAGGAAAGACGGAATACGGCGCTTACTGGGGAGAGATAAGCTTAGCGAAATGCTATAAAAAGGGCGATGATATCTATATTTCTCTTCAGGTTATGGAAACGGATGAGCCGGTGCTAGAATATGGCAAGGCGCTTATTGTGGAACTCCCGAAAGCCTCTTTTACTGATTTCGATTACAATCCCAGAATCGGTGTTGTGCATGGCGAACTTTGAGAGCATGCTGTTCGATGCTTTAAGCCTCTACTTTGCCTGTGAATTTCGTTATAGAGTTGCTTTGAAAACGTCCGAAATTCATTTTTGAAGACATTGAGAACCGGAAGTTTTGGGCAATGCCTTTGAGGATCCCTTACCTACATTTATCTAAATTATCGCGGTCAAATTGGAATCATTTTAACTAGCAATGGGGTTGGCGTGTCGTTGACAAGGGTCCGCCATCATTAACAACTTTGTGCGAACACTTCTACGTCGATAGAAACGTGTTTGGATTCACCCGCGGCGCAACCGAGTTGATGAAGAAGAACTGCCTCAAATTCGGCTACAAATACTACTGCGGAAAAAAATCGGGGGAGATGCCGAATGACGCTCCCTCGTTTTTGCACGCGTTGCACCTGATGTTTGGAAAACGGGACAAAAAGGCCTATTTTTTCATTGGAAAACGGGACAATCGTTTTGGTTTTATGCAGAAGGTATCGCGATATTGGGGGGAATGAAATGTTTCCTCTTTTTCAACTGTTACCGGGACAAAGGAACGCAGAACAGATGCTCCAACTTGTCTATAGGTCCTTCTTAGGCATATTTGGGTTCGCCATATTCTCTTCTCATTGCTTCCGTGGAGACGACCCGTTGCTTGCCGTATTTGCAGGCATCGACGCCTGCTTTCAGTTTTCCATAGGCTATGGCTTTGCGGAGGGTCGATTCGTTGAGTCCCCACATCCTGGTAGCCTCTACGAACGCGACGAGTCCCAAGCCATATTTGACTTGGGATTTACCCTTTCTAAGAATATGGTTTTCAATTCAATGACATTGTTATACAAATGAATTACAAATTGGAGGTTAATCGTTATGGCGATAATTCAATTTAGAGTGGACGACGATCTTAAAGCGAAAGCAACTTCGGTTTTTGAAAAACTGGGATTGGATCTTTCTTCCGCTATGCGCATGTTCTTAAAAAGATCCGTTGATGTACAGGGCGTGCCTTTTTCCATGGTTTTGGAACGAAGTGCCTATCAAGCCTCCGACGCTCGCTCCATTATGTTAGAAATGCAGGACGTTTCCAAAAGAAAAGGAAACTCAGAGATGACACTAGATGAAATCAATGAGGAAATCGCTAGAGCGAGGGCGAAAAGAGAAGGATAAGCTAGTTAAGTCTTTGAGACACTACGGCGGTTGAGAACGAAAACGTCATTTATAAAAGCCTACTCCTTATTTTCTCCGTGGGCGATTTTGACCCAGGGGATGGATTTGGAAAACAGCGTTTTGACGTCGATCGGATACTGCAAAGCAAGGAAAAACGGGAGCAGCAGCAAGCCGCGGAACATCACCGATTTCTTGAATTCCTTGTAGTTGGCGTGCCCCGCGATGTAAGAGGCAACTCCGACGAGCAATGCCGTCAGGAAGAAGGTAACCGCCCCTTTTGCAAGGGTAAATAAGGCGCCTGTCTGGTAGGAGACAAACAAGTTGCCCCAAAAACCTGCCTCGGGGTTCCAGTAGAGGAAAGCGTCATGTAGACTCACCCCAAATAGGGGCGATAGGAAGAGCAACCCTATCTGCAGCAGCATCAGCCCCAGCGATACCAGAATGATTTCCGAATGGAGGGTGAGCGAGGCATAGATAGATGCTTTGCGGGGGCTGCCCTTACGGAAAAGCGCCTTTAGCAGAGGCAAGAAATAAGCTCTCGTGACGACGTGGGTCCCCTTGGACCAGCGAAGCCTCTGATGCCACATGACTCGGAGCTTTGTCGGCTGTTCGTCGTAGAAAACGGCCTCGCGGCAAAAGTGAATCTGCTGGCCCTTCAACGCCATCGCGGCGCTGTATTCGAGGTCTTCGGTGATGCACTGATAATCCCAACCGTCCTTCACTTGGTGGCTAGGAATCAATATTCCACACCCCGTCATCCTCGAATTGACTCCGAACGTCTCGCGCCCTTGGAAGGCGAGCATCATGTCGATC
>CACYCS010000100.1 GCA_902773005.1 uncultured Erysipelotrichaceae bacterium | reverse complement strand
GGATTGCCGGAATTAAGCGACGATTTGCGCGAATATCTCCAGCAAAACGCCGATGTTTTCCGCGAGCACATCGAAGAACTTGAGATCAGGACAAGCCGCGAAGTCGCCATGATCCGAGGCTCCGCTTTCCTGAGGAAGATAGGGGAGAACGACGTAATGTATGACTATCTTTCCCCGCTTGCGGACAACGAGAAATCGGGTTTGGCCTGCTACCAACTCGCCCTTTGGTACACGGAAGACGAGATGTATGCCAGCGCCTTCAAGTACGCCTCGATGGGTTCTTCTTTGGGCGATGGCAACGCCAGCTACCTCGCTTCCAGGATGTGTGCCAACCGCGGCCTCCAGGACCTTTCCAGGATGTACGTCGAGCAAGGCATGGATGCCGGCAGCGGCGATTGCTTCTACTTCATGGCGTCACAGATCATGAAATTCGCCCATGACGAAAGCGACCATCCATTCAAGTTCGAGAACCCGGTATCCGCAGCGTTCTATTACGCAGACGAAGGCGTCCAAAGGCGTTCCTCGAAAGCGATGGTCTTCCTAGCTCGTCTGCTTCTGGATTTCATGGGCGACGAAGGAGCGGACATGGCCTTGCAGCTTTTGCTCCGCGCAGAAGCCGTAGGGGAGAAAGAGGCGCTTTATCGCCTTGCGATCTATTACATGCACGACCACAAAGGAGCGGAAGGCAAAGACCTCGCTTTGGCAGAATCATACGTCAAGAGAGCCATCATCGAGAACGCCTTCAACGCCGCCGATTGCCAATTGCTTTATGCGGACATCCTTTTGGAGGCGGGCGATTCAAAGAAAGCGATCGGGTTCGTCGAGGAACTGGCGCGCAAAGGCAACGAGAAGGCGCAGGTCTTCCTTGGTCGTCTCATCACCGGAGCCGATGCTCGATACCCCTTCGTCGATGATCCGATTCCGGCTACGTTTCTGGAAGCCATCAAAGATGAGAAGGCTTTCTTCAAGGCGGTTTTGTGGAGAAACTACCCCGACATAATCACCGCCAAAAAGGCCGCTTCCTTGCTAGGAAAACTCGCGAAGAAAGGCGAAGCCCTCGCTTTCAGAGAGCTTGCCAAGATCCACCGAGAAGGCCCGGACGAGATCCGCGACGAGAAGAAAGCCGGGTATTTTGAGGAATGCTTCGACAAATACCGGCCCAAGTGATTCCGTGTTCCGCGGAAGAACCTATTTCATAGTCCAAGTACATTTAAGCCAGCAAAAGGAGATAACTACCATGCAAGAAAAAACATTGACCATCACCGGCGAGGCCACCAAGGCGTTCGCCCCCGACACCATCGTCGTCTCGATCGAGCACAGCCAGGTTTTCGATTCCTATGAAAAAGGGATCACCCATCTGGCCGAAAGGACGAAAGAGACCCGCGAGAAGATCGTTCAAGCAGTGCTGGAAGGAGACAGTCTTAAAACAAACTATTTCGAAGTAGAACCTCATTACGAGCGTTACCGCGATTCCAAAGGCGATTATCGCGAAAGGTTCGTCGGATATCGTGCGTTTGCAAGATTCCAGGTCGCTTTTAGCTTCGATAACAAAACCCTTTCCGGTCTTCTCAACGCCCTAAAGGGGACCGAGGACAAAATCAGCTTCGGGTATCGTCTCAGCAACCCGGATAGCGCCAAAGAAGAAGTGATGGCCTTGGCCACGAAGGCGGCAATTCGCAAAGCCGGAATTATCGCCGAGGCGGCCTCCATCACCCTAGGTGATATCCTCAACATCGATTACTCAGTCAAGAAGATCAACGTCGAATACGACGACCGACGCATGATGTGCTTTGACTATGCGTCCATGCCCGGATCCAGCGAACCGGAAATTGACATCACCCCGAACGATCTTTCCGTCACCGACAGCGTGACGATCATCTATGCATTGAAATGAGGTATGACCATGAAATACAAAGACGTTAAAGAAGCTGTCACCTCGATGGTGGCGGAGCACATGGCTAATGGTTGCAACCAAGAAGAAGCGGAATCGCGCGTCCTGAAAGCAGGTATCGCCATGTTCAACGAGCAGAAGATCG
>CACYCS010000099.1 GCA_902773005.1 uncultured Erysipelotrichaceae bacterium | reverse complement strand
TCCCGCCAGGGGTTAAGGTGATCCGCAGGGGATGCTTTGGGATTCTTCCCAAAAGCCTCACCCTTCCTAGCTCTTTGGAGCACATCGAGCAAGGGGCGTTCCCGGTTGGGTATCCTTTGTTTAATGGGGCTCCGGATTACAAAGATACGGATATCTCCATCGAGATCCGTTATTACGGGACCATCGATTCCTGGCTCGCCCTGACTGGCAAGATGAATCTTCCTAGAAGCCATACTCATCTCCATATCAAATCCGATGGCGGGGAAGCGCTTCGGATCAAGATCCCGAAACGGGTGTCGAGTTTGCCGCCTTTCGCTTTCTTCAATTGCGATTCGCTTGCGAGCATCTACATCCCTACGAACGTGATTTCGATCGGCGATTGCCCTTTGTTCGGATGCGAAAGGATCGAAAGGCTTTACCTAGGAAAGATTGTAGGAGAAGCATTGGAGCGTTACTTCACCCCGTACCAATATGGGGAAAGGGCTAAGCCCATTGAATATCTTAGATCCACCGGTTTTAATTTGTATCTGCCGCATGAGTTCCGCTTTGTGGCCGTCATCTCGGGCGAGATCGCCACTAGCCGTTACTTCGAGCATTGCAACAATCTAACAATTTGCCTCGGGAATCGGGTCTCAAGCGTCTCGAAAGACTCATTCTACGATTGCTGCGCGTCGCTGCGCATCGGGAGAGCCCGCAAGTTATTGCAGAGCCCAAAAGGATTCGAAAAGGGCTGGGATAAGTTTTTCAAAGGCAAGATCGGCTACGAGGGCGATTTCTTTGACCCGGAGCCTAGCGAAGCCTCTTTCGATGAGCTCGCTTGATTCCTAAAAACGCAAATGGCTGCTTCCACTTGGGTGCGAAAGCAGCCGTTTTTATAATTGGATTAAAAGGCCTTCCTGTCTTTGTTTATGGTGCTCTTGGAACTGCGCTTGAGGCAGGCGTGGACGCGGGTTTCGTCTTGTAGGGTTGTGCACCATAGGAAAAGGGGCCGCTACAGCCGGGTGTCGGTTTGTAGTAGCCCCAAATAGATGAATCGACTTAGCAGAGATTAGGCAAGGAGATCGGAGTAATTGATCTCGCCGCCTTCTTCTTCGCGACCGTCGTCGGCCTGGGTTTTCGAGACTTCGTAGTCATTGAAGTTCGCGGGAAGATTGACGGTGACTTCGCCGACTTTGAATTCGAAGCGGATGTCAGCGGAAGCATCGACGGAGTAGACCTTCTTGTTGAGGTCTTCAGCGCTGAGTCCGGATTCTGCTCCGAAGATTTCCTTAGCGGTGACATCTAACTTGGCGTTGAGGGTGAAAGCAATGCTTTCAAGGCCTTTCTCGGTATCGAAGACCATGCCGGCGCGGAGATCGAACTTGTCGTTCTCGTCGAGCATGCTCATATCGATGGCGGCAGCTCCACCACCGATTTCGGCCATTCCGCCCATTGCGCCAGCCATCATCGGGAGGATCTTGTCGAGGCCCATTTCGGCTTTGACGCCAAAGCGGGTGTCGCTGTACTTGACAGCGGAGACCATGCCTTCGGACTGGCTGACGAGCTGCTCCAGGTACTCCTCATCGAGGAATTGGCCGACCATCGGGACGCTTTCGATCATGGATTCGCCAACAGGGCCATCGAAAGTCTGGGCCTGAGCGCTCATGCCATATTTGCCAGCGGCTTTGAAGGGAAGCTGCATGCCAAGGTCTTTAAGAGCGTTGAAGGTGGCTTCGTCGCTGAGATCGAGGTAAGCGGTGGTGTTAGCGACATAGGCGTTGGCCTTGAGGGTCGCGTTGGAATCGATGCTCGAGCCGGCGCCATTGACGTTAAAGCTGTGGGTTTCGGCAAAGTTCAAGGAAGCCTTGAGGTCGTTGGTCGATCTCCCATCGAGGCCAGCGACCGCAGCCTTGAAGGTGACGTTTTTGACTTCGGCGTTGACGGACATGGTTTCCCATTTCACGCCAGCCTGAGCGGTAGCGGTGCTGCCGGCCAGGAAATCGCTGAAGTTCGGGATGTCGGTGTTGATGTCGAGGCTCGGGGCGTTCATCTCCACCTTGGCGCGCAAGGCGAAGGACTTCGCTTCAACAGATAGCCCTTTGCCAGTGGTGGTCTTGGTGACGGCCGCGCCAAGCTTCTTGACCGCGACGTCATTCTCAACTTTTTCGCCGCCGGAAGGGATGACATCCTGATTGCCGGCGCCGCAAGCGACGAGGCCAAGCATCGCGGTTGCGGTAACGATTAGTAATTTCTTTTTCATATTTTTTGGATAACCTCCATGTGGGAATTATATAGCGAGCGCGTGCGATTGCAATATGCGCATTTCTAAGCGCATGTGCGCATATATAATCCAAGTATCAACTGAAAACGCCTGCTTTAACGTAAAAATTGCCTTGGGAATGAAACCGCTTTACCGGCAGGCTAATTCAATTTGATTTCGATCCCTTGCTTCGCGAAGCGCTCCCTAGCAACTAGTAGCATTTCCTCGGCGTTTTTGAGGTTTCCCCTATAAAGAGGATAGGATTTTGGGATTCCCGCGGAATGGAATAGGCCGCGCGGGCCGAGTAGACACGGCGATTTCGTGGCTTCGGACAAAGCAAGCAGGGCAGGAAGCGCCCCCTTCTTGGGGGAATTGAAGAAGAAGCGGATGAATTTGCTCGCGAGCAGCCGGAATCTCTTGTTGGGATAGGCTTTCTCGATAAGCGGGGTAAAGCAAATGCCAGGATGGACGAGGATCGGGATGATATTGGTGCTTTTGCTCCGCTTAAGAAGCGTCAGATAAACCATATTGAGCGCGGTCTTCGAATAGGCGTAGCTTCTTTCCTTTTTGTATCGTTTGCCACCATCGTAGCAAATTGGGGCAATGCGGTAATAACGCGCCACAACCGAGGTCGTGAAAAGCACCTTCACCGGATGGGGCAATGATTCTAGATGGGGGAGGAGGCGATCAAGAATATAGTAGTTCGCGGCGAAATTGACGGCCATATGGGACTCGAAATCGCATATCCCTTTCGTGAAAGGAACGCGGTAGATGCCGGCGTTGAAGTGAATCGCGTCGAGGTCGAGCTTCTGAACCTCCTCTATGAATTCGTCCATCGATTCGAAGGAGGTGAGGTCGAGATGGATCACTTGCACCTTGCATCCAGGCATCTCCATTTCGAATTCGCGTTTGGCTTCATTGCCCGCTTCGACTCTGCGGCACGCCAAAATCACGCGGCATCCGCATTTGCAAAGCATCCGCGCCTCCTCTTTCCCGATGCCGGAATTCCCGCCGGTGATGAGGATGGTCTGCCCTTTTTCGATATTGAGCTTCGACAAGAATCTCTCTGCTTTCATTTTTCCGTCCATCATTATTTCGTAGCGCCTAGCAAAAGAAAAGCGTTTTCAAACATTCCACGTTTGAAACGGCCATTTAGCGCGCGCATAATAAACGCGTGCAATTATCCGTGGAGGCAACCCAATGAAAAAAGTATTCGCACTTGCCCCGATCGCGCTCCTAAGCCTAGCTGGCCTAACCGGATGTGGCGAATCGGAAGCTGCAATCACCCTTTATGACGCGAACTCGAGATTCGTGGCGAACTCGTTCGACGAAAAGGGATCCATCATTCTCGCTACCTATCGCTCCTCGAAGACGGGCGAGGTCCCCTATGTCGACGTCTATGAGTTCTTCCGCCTCAATAGGGGGATCGGAAGCTCTGACAAAATCAAGATGGAAGCCAAAGAAGGAATCTATACCGTAACCGATGACAAAGGCTTGGTCCTATTCACTGCCGATCCTAGCAAAGACGTCATCACCGTCTCGAATTATGATTCCTGGAGCCCTATGTCCACGCTTAACAATGGGATTGGGCCGGATGTCGCTTCGCCCGCTGACGAAGACCTCGCCGCGGTGAAGCCCTCCCCCAAGACCAAGATCCATGGCGAGCGCAAGGTCGAGACCTATGACCTCAAGCCCTATCATTTCGACATTGTCGAGAAAGATGGCAAATGCTACGCCCCGATGCAGCTTCTGTCGAATATCTTCTATCGCTTCCTCGGCTTCGATATCCTCTATAACGGCCTCGATTTCTATTATGGCGCTTACCTTAGCAACCCGATGCTGATTCAAAGCTATTACGCGACCAAGGACCGCTTCTACGCCGACGGCAATAAGCTTGCCAAAGCCTATCCGACCTTAGAAGGCGAAGCCTATCGCTACGCCTACAAAATCAGCGAAGATCCCGTCACCTATCGCATCCTTAGCCTCACCAAAGACGGCAAAGGCCTTCCCTATAACGCCGCCACCCCAACTGAGAAAGGCACCATCGAAGCCATTCCGGAAGGCCGCTTCGAATACACCTGGACGAAGGAGAACGACGCGATCTTGCTCACCAAGATCTTGATCGCCAAAGACGCCCAGACCGGATCCGAGCAGACCATGCCCCAAGGGACGATGAAACTGCCCCTCAAGGAAAGTTGGCTTGGCAAGAACCGCCCGCAGGAAGTCGCTAAGTTCGGCTACGACTTGCTCCGCTTCCAGTTCGACAAGTTCTATGGGCTGAAATCGGAAGCCGGATTCACGGATTTCGAGAGCGTATTCACCTCCAAAAAGCACAAGGAGGGCCTCCTTTCCACCGACCCGAACGTCTATAACGAGGCTTTGGCCACATTCCTTGGCAAGACTCTTAACGACCCGCACACCACATACAACCTGCCCTCGATCTTCTCCGAGAAGCTCCCTGCCGATGGCAACAAGCTATTGAAAGAGACCGTCGGCGACCGCTATAACGGCCTCCTCGCCAAGCAGCAGGAGTATTTCAAGCTCAGGAACGAGGCCAACAAAGCCGCTGAAAACGCCGATCCAGCGAACCTCCAAGGCCTATTTGTTCAAAACAAAACCGCGGTCATCCGCTTCGACTCCTTCGGCACCAAAGGCACATTCATCTCCAATTCCGGCGAAGAGGGCGGCTTAGACGACATCGACATCGCCCAGTGCTTTAAGATGGGCGACGCCCCGCTTGGCTTCGATGCCGCGTTCAACCAGATCAGCAAGAACAAAGCGATCGAGAACGTCGTCATCGACCTCACCTGCAATGGCGGCGGCAACGTCATGGCCATTCCCTATATCCTCGCCCATTTCACCGATGACCCGACCATCTGGATCGAAGACCGCGCGATGGGCTTCACCAAGGAATTCCATTATTCCGTCGACCTCAACCACGACAAGAAGTGGGGCGCGGCCGAGGATACCTACAAAGGCAAATACAAATTCTTCATCCTCACGAGTGATTTCTCCTTCTCCTGCGCGAACTTCTTGCCGATGTTTGCTAAGCAGCAGGGCGCGAAGGTGATCGGTGTGAAGGGCGGCGGCGGAGCCTGCACCGTTGGCGGATTCTCCGATGGAAGCGGCAGCATCTATGCCGTGAGCTCGCCTCAGGTTGCCGTCTACCCTAACGGAAACTCATTCGCCAACACCGAGAATGGCTGCCCGGTCGATGCCGAGCTTGCCTCCGATTCCTGGTACGACCTCGCGAAGCTCGATGCCTTCGTGAGCAATCTCAAATAAGCGAGGTCACAAAAGTGAAAAGAAAATCCATAATCCTTGCCCTATCCGCTTCCTTATTGTCGCTATCTGCCTGCGGAGGAGAGGCGTTAGAGCCTTATTCCGAGGATCATTCCCGTCACGCGGACATCCTTCTCGCCGGGGGAGATGGGCCGTCTAAAACCGGGGCATCTTTCGACCTATTCTTCCAAAAAGGAAGCGAGATTCCCTTTGTTTCCCTTGAGCAGGGCTTCCTCTTCCTTAACGCCATCAAGGCGGGGCGATTCGAAGACGCGACCAATTCGCGTTATTTCTATCGCTTAGCAAAAGAAGGCGGCAAGGTCGTCGCAACCGATGAAAAAGGCGCGACCGCGACCTTCGATCCATCGACCCAGACGATCGTCTATAGCGATTTCGATTCGTTCGTCTCCTTAGTGAGTGAACAAAATAGAACCCTGGCGCTCGGCCTGGCTGCTACTAGCGGCAAAGCCATGAAATTCCTCTCTTCCTCTTTCGAGAAGGGAGGCCAACTCACGATCGACCTTAAGCCTTATGACAAATTGCGGCTAGTCGAGAAAGACGATCAGCTCTATATCCCCTTCCATACCTTCAACGACCTTTTCTATAGCGTCTATGAGTATTCGAATCTCGCCTACAATTTCAAAGACGTCTACCTCGTTCCAAACGATTCGCTTACGAAGCGAGTCGGGGGCAAAACCGTCCTCACCCCCTCTGGGCAAGCCTTCTACGGCGCGACGAAAAAATCTGCCGTAAGCGAAGAATACGCTTCCTATAACCTCCAGGAGCAGTCCCTTCTTTTCGATTACCTCTATGGGCTAAAGGATCTCAAAGGCTATTCTTCCTTCGAGTCCTTCCTCTCGGAAAAGGGATTCCTAAACGAAGCCAAATCGACGAACCCGAAGGTCGCTGACGCCGCGATGGGCTACGCCTTATCCCATCTTGACGATGGCCATACTAGCGAAGGCGCCCCCTCGACCCTTTATGAATGGGGGACTGCTGAGGAGGATTCCTCGCGCTACTACAAACCAAAAATCGATTGGCTAAAGGCGGGCGTCGATTTCCAGGCTGTGCGCAATAAGAAAGCCGAGACCGATGCAAGCGCAAAGCTAGGCAATTACCTCGATGAGGCGCATGGCGTTTATTACATCACCTTCAATGACTTCATCGAGATCAATGAGAAATTGCTTTATGGCCAAGCTGATCAAGAAGCGATCGCGAGCTCGACCGCATTGCAATTCGGCGAAGCCTACCGCTTCCTTTCTTCCGATGCGAACAAAGGGAAAGCGAAAACCGTGGTGGTGGACCTCTCTACCAATGATGGCGGGGCCTCCGACGCGCTTCTATTTGGCCTAAGCACGCTACTAGGAGAAGTGAAGACCGTGATTCAAAACCCGCTCACGGGCGCATTGAACCAAGCGACTTACAAAGCGGACATCAACCTTGACGGCACGATCGACTCTAGTGACGTGGGGCTAGCCGAAAAAGGCTATCACATCGCCATCATGAGCTCGATCTACACCTACTCCTCTGGTAACGCGCTTCCCGCCATCGCCAAAGCCAATAACGCCAAGGTCATGACGATCGGCGAAAAAAGCGCGGGAGGCGCTTGCGCCGTCCGCCCCTTGATGAATTCCCTCGCCGCCTCGAACGCGATGTCTAGCACTTCGCGCATCTCAACCAAAGACGCAAGCGGAAAGATCACTAGCGTCGAAGCAGGCGTCCCAGCCGATCACGCGATTGAGCGCGAAAAAATGTTCGATAGAGCCTTCATTTCCGAGCAGGTGAATTCCTGGTTCGGAGGGGAGTGAGCTTAGCGAATCCAAAATAGCAATTACGCATGAAGTCCTTTTGACGAACTTTTAGCAAAGAAAAATGCCGATCATTCCTGATCCGGCACATTGTTTTTTGG
>CACYCS010000098.1 GCA_902773005.1 uncultured Erysipelotrichaceae bacterium | reverse complement strand
TGGACGTACATCATGCTTTCGGCTTGCTTGATGAGGCCGCGGGTGGTGATGTCTTGATTCTCTCGCAAGGCGTAGCCAATGGAGATCGAGTAGCGCGTCTTTGCCATTTCGCTTCGGATGGATTCGACCGTATTCTCGATGGCGTTGGGCTTGCTGGAAGTCGATAGGACCACGAATTCGTCTCCTCCCATGCGATAGACGTACATGCTGCGCTTGGAAGCGCATTTCTCGATGACTTTGGCGATCGTGACGATCGCGAGGTCTCCGGCTTCGTGGCCTTCGGTGTCATTGAGCCGCTTCAGCGAATTCATGTCGATCATGATGACGCCCAAGACCTTGTCGCCTAGTTTCTCTTCGTCGGCGTAATAGGTTTTGCGGTCGAAGAGATTGGTCAATCCATCGCGATTGGCGGCTTGCTGGTAGAGGTGGACGACGTAGAAGAGGCAGGCGATGGCGATGGTGGTGTTTAGCAGGCTATAGTCCACCAAAGCGGGGTTAAGGGTCTCTAGGACGACCGCGGCGATGATGAAGGCGAAGGAGATGAGGCTCGCGAGGGCATCGTAGCGCCTTCTGCCTTTTAGGGAATATAGCGAGATGAAGAGTAGATATGCCGCCATAATGCCGACGACGGCGTAGGAGAAGAAGTAGAGCGGCCCCCAAGTATAGGTGAGCGTAGCGCCGGAATCATCGTACCAATTCACGATTTTGGCGAAGTCCGGGGCGAAGCGGAAAAGCGAGAAGGAATAGACGATGGCGTTCAATATCACTAGCGCCAGGGCGATGTTATTGACGATCGGCTTATCGGTGGTGAGACGGAGGAAGAAATAGATGATGAGGGGGCGGACCGCGAAGCCATAGAAGAAGCAGAAGGTCGCTAGGAAGACGAGGCGAGGGTGGGCGACGGCGTATTGCTCAATCGCGTAGGCGATCGAAATCGAGACCGCGGCGGAGACGATAAGGATCGGCATGAGGATCGCGACCTTCTTCGCGCGGTAGGAGCGGAGCACCATGAAGATGACCCCGAAGGTCAAGCAAAGTAGAAAGAAATTCCGTATGAAATACTGATAGAGCGCTTCCATGTCGTAATTGCTTAATATTCTAGCCATTTCTTGCAAGCAATGGAAGAGTTACGAGCCTATTCTTGGCGTAACTTGAGCAAATATGGACATAAACCGAAGAAAACCTTTGCATTGAGGCGCGGGCAAGAGTATTTTTATATCGTTGTCAGGAAGGCAGGTGAAAAAGCAATGGCAGTCAAAACCGTCGTCCGCGAGGGCGAGAACATCGACGAAGCGCTCCGCCGTTTCAAGCGTGGCGTGAACAAGTCCGGCATCCTTCTTGAGACCCGCAAAAGGGAGGCTTACCTCAAGCCCGCCCTCATGCGCAAAATGAAGCAGAAGTTCGCTCGCAGGAAGAAGTTCTAATCTAGATTCGCGAATCGAATGCCCCTAGGCGATGACCCTAGGGTTTTTTCTATATTTCTCATATGCGCGCGTGCGCGTGCGAGAAATTTTTTCGATGAATTTCCTTCGATTGGGCCTATTCTTTTTGGGGTTCTAGAAAAATTTTAGTGTCGTTTTCGCCTACTCGTTCGCAATAAGTAAGTGAGGAGGAAAGGAAAATGAACATCATCTACCAAGCTCAGAAGAAAGGATGCGGGTTCGCCTGCGTCAAGATGGCGCTTTGCGAGGCAAGCGGAAGAAAGGACTTCGCCTATGCGCCCGAGCGGATTATTAGTGGCAGCGCGCCAAGCTTTGGCGAGCTCGTCGAATACGCGAGGCAATTTGGCCTTAGCCTAGGCGCCTACAAGGTCGACGATCCAAGGCGTTTGCTCGATGCGACCGAATTTCCGATCCTCATCAGCGTCGTCGAGGATGGCCTCCATCACATGGTGGTCCTAGAAAGCGCGAGCAAGCGCAACTTCGTGATCCTCGACCCTGCCAGAGGGAAGCGCGTGATCAAGAAAGAGGACCTCGTCTCGATATTTGAGGGCAAATACCTCGCGATCGAGCATTATGAGGACATCTGCCCGCGCTTCCATAGGCTCCGCCCAATGAAGGCCAGCTCTAGCGCCCTCATGGTGGTTTTCTCATTGCTTCCCATCCTCTCTTTGTCCCTAGGACTGCTCTTCCTTGGGGCAGGGGGAGAGAATTTCCCCATCGCTCTTGTCTGCTTTTCCTTCGCCTTGCTCGGGGTGGCTTCCAGCAGGGCCTTTGCCAGTATGCAGCTCAAGAAGTTCGATGGACGCTATCTCAAAAAGGTGGATGACCCACGTTCCTACGCACGTGAGGAGCGATTCGTTCATTACCACCTTTACAAGGCCGCGGCGCTTTCGTCTTTGTCCCGCCTCGTCACCTCGGCATTCGAGGTGGCAGCGGCCTTGGTTTTGTTTGGAATCCGCGATGGGGCGCTAGCTTTAAGCCTCTGCAGCGGTTTGCTTTTGGTCGTCCTCGACTACCTCCTAGAAAGCGATAAAGAGAAGAGGATGAAGCGCGAAGTGGAGCAGCTAGAGCAAGGCTTCCTCCGCGGCGCGATGAGTGAGGCGAGAAGGAGGGAAGTATTGGATTCCTTGGCCCTCGCCTCAAACAAATATGGAAGGTCGCTCATCATCCGCGACGCGCTCATCCTAAGCGGGGCACTAGCTTTGGCTGCGATCACGATCGTCGCTTTCGGTGGGGAGATCACCGTGGAACGCTATCTTCTCTACGCTTTGGCTACGGGCGCATTGATGCAGCAGGGCGGAAGCGCGCTCCGGGAATTCGATAGCTACGAGGAGAAGAAGCGCGAGGAGCCGTTCTTTGTGCTTCATTTCTGCTTGGAATCGCCACGCGGGGAGTAGTTTCTTCGCGGCGAAGGGGATTCGAAAACTGCCTCCCTGCGATTCGGGATTTCGCAGCCGCATCAATCCCGAAAAACCATCGATCATCGATACGTTCAAATCCAAAGAGGGCTTTTGCGGTAAAACCATTTGTTTTGCGGCGGCAGTAGGCCATTATCACGAAATACACCCTTGGGCAGCCTTAGCGCCGCTAGTAACTACCGACCAGTTTAGGAATCCATAAAAAGGCAAACATGAAGATTTTCGCGAAGAAAAAACCAATTTTGGCACCGAAGGCTATCGCTTTGTCCACCCGACGAAAGAAACGGGGAAGAGCGATTATTTGAATTTCACCTATGTCTAAGAAGAAACCAGCCAGCAAAAAACTCCTCAAGGGAAAGTTCTACGCCGTTCACGAGGGAAGTAAGCATGGCCATCCCGGCAAGCTTTATTGGAAGAACGACCAGAAGAACATCTACCTTTTTCTGAAGACGGGAACAAACCCCACTCCCGATAACATTGTTCTGACGGTTCCCACGGAAAAAGGCGTTAAGCGCTCCTACGTCTACAAGAAACCAATCCTGACCAAACGAAAAGACGTCGGAAGCGAGTTTCCCAATATGCGGTTTGGGAAAGCCGATAAGCCCCTTTTTGCGTGAGATTAGCAAAAGAGATTTCGCAGAAACCCGATCTGTAGGCAGAAAAGATCGTCGCTATGTAAAGCGAATGAAGAAAAAGCCCAAGTATTAAAAAATCCCCTTTTCAGGGGCGATTGGCCCGCCGAGTCGAATGATCGGCGCGCGTGCCAAGGACATTTAACCAAAGGAGGCATAACCATGTCAACAAAAAACCTACGGCAGTCAAGGCAATAAAAAACACCGGCTACGACGCAACTGAATGCAAATCACCGGCTCAACTATTAAACCAAGGAGACATGCCCATGTCAACAAAAACCAAGAACCCATAGGGCGGCAGTCGAAAAAAGCGGGGCGATATGATAAAATCATACCCGCTTATGGAACTTGAATTCGACAATGGGCTTTCGCCCGAATACGATCGCCTCGAAGACGAATACCGCCTGATCATGGAGGTCGCCTTCAAGACTCTATCGATTAAGATGAACTACGAGGTGGATGTAAGCCTCGTAGACGATGAGGAAATCCATCGGATCAATCGAGATTATCGCGGCGTGGACCGCATAACCGACGTCATCTCCTTCGCCTTCCTCGACGACAAAAGCGAAACCGGAAGGATCGTGGGGGACGATGTGCCGAGGCTCCTTGGCGAGATCTTCGTCTGCGTCCCGCAGGCGCTTCGCCAGGCAAAGGAGATCGGCAATTCGGACGAGAGGGAGCTTTCGTTCCTATTCTGCCATGGGCTGCTTCATCTCCTCGGCTACGACCACATGAAGAAGGAAGACGAGGAGATCATGTTCCCGCTGCAGGAGAAGATCCTCTCGGCAGTCAAAGAAGAAAAATCCGCACGGAGGCCAACAAAATGACGAAACACGAATTGATAAACGCCGCGATTGCGGCGCGGGAAAGAAGCTATTCGCCCTATAGCCGCTTCGCAGTGGGGGCGGCCCTAGTTTGCGAGGACGGAACCGTGTTCATTGGCGCAAACGTCGAGAATGCCTCCTATCCCCTTTGCATGTGCGCCGAGCGCAACGCGATCTACAACGCCCTCATGAATGGGCGCAATAGCGACGAGTTCGCCGGTCTCGCGATCGTCGCGGAAACCGAAGGCCCTTGCAGCCCCTGCGGAGCCTGCCGCCAGGTCCTAAGCGAGCTCTTCCCGAAAGAGGCGCCGATCTACCTAGCAAATCTCGACGGCGACACAAAAGAGACCACCGTGTCGGAACTTTTGCCGTTCGCGTTCGATGGGGGAGACCTATGAAAACCGGATTCGTCGCGATTTTAGGCCGGCCCAATGTCGGCAAATCGACCCTTTTGAACGCGATGCTCTCGAAGAAGGTGAGCATCGTCACCCCAAAGGCTCAGACCACTAGAGACGCGATACTCGGCATCTTGACCCAGAAGGACCTTCAGATCGTCTTCGTGGACACTCCAGGAATCTTCTATGGGCAGGAAAAGCTCTATGGGGTCATGAAGCGGACCGCGTTTGAGTCGAGCAGGGGAGTCGATGCCGTTTTGTATTTGATCGACGCCTCGGTCAAATCCCTTGACGACGACCTCAAGATCTTCGGGAGCATCAAAACCGATGCCCCGCGCTTCTTCGTCCTCAATAAGATCGACCTGATCCGCCCAGAGAGGGGAGAAGAGCTGAAATCCGCGCTCAAAGAAGCCTATCCCGATGTGCCGCTTATCGAGGCGAGCTTACTAGAAAACTATGGCATTCGCGAGATAAAAGACGCGATCGTTCCTTTGCTTTCCGAAGGAGAGATGTTCTATCCGGAGGATGTGATCACCGATAAGGACGACGCCTATCAGGCGAAGGAAGTCATCCGCGAGAAGATGCTCCATTTCCTGCGCGAGGAAGTCCCTCATCAATCGGCGGTCGTCATCGATTCGATCGTCAATAAGGATGACCACCTGAAGATCAAAGGCCGCATCATCGTCGAGAAGAAGGCCCACAAGGCGATCGTGATCGGAAAAGGCGGCGAGATGATCAAGAAAATCTCGATGGCGTCTAGAAAAGAACTGGAGAGGATGTGGCATATCGGCATATCCTCATTGACCTTAGAGGTCGAGGAGATCCCCGGCTGGCGAAACGATGCCAAGAAGCTAGGCGACCTCGGATATGGCTTGGAATAACGCAGAGAAGATAAAGAAGCGGGGGATCGTCCTAAGGAACGTCCCCACCAAAGGCAATGACGCCATGATCACCGCGATCGGTGAAGGCGGCGTCTTTTCCTTCTTCGCTAGAGGCGTCAGGAAATTGCCGTCGAAAAACGGCGCAGGATGCACGGAACTCTGCCTTTCGAACTTTGTCCTCAGCGAGTCGTTGGATGGCCTCTTAACGCTTTCTGAGGCCGCTTCGGAGGCGCTTCTATATTCCGATAAGTCCCTGGAGTCATCCATTTGCGCCTCGCTTTTGGCAGAAGCGGCGCTGAAGCTATTCTCGGAGCCGGGGGAGGAGAACAATCCGAAGATGTTCCATTTCTTCGAATCTTGCCTCCGCGGCATCAAAGATAGCGATAAGCCTTTGGCATACGCCTTCCTCGGCATGTGCAAAATGCTTGTCTACGCTGGGATCGGACTAGATGTCGGCGAGTGCGTGATATGCGGCAAAAAGACAGGCATCATCGCGATTTCTTATCCTGATGGAGGTTTTGTTTGCCAAGATTGCGCATCGGATTTGGGCGCGAGCAAAACCCCGGTCATGCAGCTCAAGATGCTTCGCTTCGGATTCAAGTGCGAAGAGCAAGACCTTCCCCGCGCAGACTTTCCTGCGCCCGATTGCATCGCATTGCTGATTCAGCTGGCGGATTATCTGAATGCCCAAACCGGAATCAACCTTTCCGGGATGAAGCTCTTGAGGACGATATAAATCGGACTTGAAAAGTCCTCTAGTTTCTAACGAAATCGGCACAGGGGTCGAATAATTGACGAATACGGATTCCCATTTGGTTCCGCGATTCTAAAGTAGTACCCTTAAATAGGGTTGAATATGTTTTGATTTCGATTAAAATTACCGCCGTTGCGAATTTATAAATAAATTTAACAACTTGTCATCTAGGAGGTAGTGAACAAAATGGCTAACAAGTTCACTTTCGATGCCGTAACCCAGCATCTTCAAAACACCGGCTACGTCTTCCAGGGCAGCGCCATCTATGGCGGACTTTCCAATACCTGGGACTACGGCCCGCTTGGCGCTGAAATGAAGCGCAATATCCGCTCGATGTGGTGGAAGAGATTCGTCACCGAATCCCCGACAAATGTCGGACTCGATGCCGCGATTCTCATGAACCCCAAAGTTTGGGAAGCAACCGGCCACGTCGCGACTTTTAACGACCCCATGGTCGATTGCAAGGCCTGCAAAGCCCGTCACAGGGCCGACGATCTCATCAAGAGCGAATTCCCCGACGCAGACGTCGAAGCGATGTCTTTCGAAGAGATGGACAAATTCATCGCCGAGCACGACATGGTTTGCCCCAACTGCGGAAAGAAGGATTTCACCCCGATCCGCAAGTTCAACATGATGTTCAAAACCCATATCGGCGTCACGGAAGACGCTTCTAGCGTCGTCTACCTCCGTCCGGAGACCGCGCAAGGCGTGTTCGTCAACTTCAAGAACGTCCAGCGCACCATGCGCAAGAAGCTTCCCTTCGGTATCTGCAATGCCGGTAAGAGCTTCAGAAATGAGATCACTCCGGGGAATTTCACCTTCCGTACCCGCGAATTCGAGCAGCTTGAGATGGAATTCTTCTGCAAGCCCGACACCGACCTCGAATGGTTCGCCTATTGGAAGAAGTACTGCCTCGATTTCGTCGATTCTCTCGGCATTAAGCCCGAAAATCTTCGCTTCCGTGACCACGAGCCCGCGGAGCTTGCCTTCTATTCCAAAGCCACCACGGACGTCGAATACGACTTCCCTGATCTAGGCTGGGGCGAAATCCTCGGCGTCGCCGATAGAACCAATTACGACCTCGGCAGGCATCAGGATTATTCCAAGCAGGATCTAACCTATTTCGATCCCGACACCAACGAGAAGTACGTCCCGTACTGCATCGAGCCCTCCATGGGCCTCGACAGGCTTTTCCTGATGGTTGCGATGGACGCTTATGACGAAGAAGAGCTCCCTGGTGGCGACAAGCGCACCGTCATGCACCTCCTTCCCGCGATCGCGCCTTACAAAGCCGCTGTCTTGCCGCTATCGAAGAAGCTCGGCGACAAGGCGATGGAAGTGGTGAATATCCTCAACAAGCACCTCTCCGTCGTCTATGACGAAACCGGCAGCATCGGCAAGCGTTACAGAAGGCAGGACGAGATCGGCACGCCGTTCTGCGTCACCATCGATTTCGAGACCGAAAACGATGGCGCAGTGACCATCCGCGAAAGGGATTCCATGGAGCAAATCCGCCTCCCAATCAGCGAGTTGGTCGCCTATTTGACCGAAAAGACTTTCTATTGATTTCCAGTACTTAATAAGTAGTTTTTCAGTAGAAGTTATATCTTTGATATAAGAAAGGAGAAAAGCATGTATAGTCAAGATTTGATAGATGCAGTGCTGAAAGCCGCCGATATCGTCGCGGTCATCTCTTCTTATATCAACGTGGAGAAGAAAGGGCGCAACTACATGGCGCTCTGCCCGTTCCACGACGACAAGCACCCGTCGCTATCGATTTCGAAGGAGAAGCAGATCTTCAAATGCTTCGTCTGTGGGACCGCGGGCAACGCGATCACCTTCGTTCAGAAGTACGAGAAGATCTCTTATCCCGAGGCGATCCGAAAAGTCGCCGAAATCGCGAACTTCCACGACCCTCGATTGGAAGAGGAAGCCCCGAAGTTCAAAGTCGACGAATCTATCCAAAGACTCTACGATTGCATCGACGACCTGCAGAAGTTCTACGTGTACGCATTGCAGACTGACGAAGCCGAAAAAGCCAGGCAGTATCTGCAAAAGCGTAACATTGGGCCCGATCAGGTGACGAAGTATGGAATCGGGTACGCGCCGCTAAATGGCGTTAACACCGTCAAATTCCTCCAAGCAAAAGGTCACTCCCTAAAGGCGATTGAGGACATCGGCATCGCTTTGGCCCGTTCCAGTGGGACGAGCGACCACAATGCCGGCAGGCTGATCTTCCCTCTCCTTAGCCCATTTGGGCAAGTGGTGGGGTTCTCGGCTAGGCAATTGGAGAAAGACGGCACGGCGAAATACATCAACTCGCCCGAGACGCCGATCTTCCACAAATCGGAGGTCCTCTATAACTACCATAACGCGAGTGGATCCGCCAGAAGAGACGGCTACATCTATCTTTTGGAGGGATTCATGGACGTCATGGCCCTCGATAAAGCCGGCATCCCCTCCGCCGTCGCGATCATGGGCACTAGCCTAACTCCCGAACAGACGAAGCTTCTCAAAAAGCTCCGATGCGAGGTGAGATTCTGTCTCGATGGCGACGCGCCTGGGCAAACCGCGATGATGAAGAACGCGCGCCTCCTCCAAAAAGAGGGGATCCCGTTCCGAATCGTCGACTACGAAGGCGATCTCCGCGACCCGGACGACATCCTCCAGCAAGAAGGCGAAGAAGCCTTGCGAAAGAGGATGAACAACCTGATCGATTCCTTCGACTTCCAGCTAAATTTCTACCTCAATACCAAAAAGCTCGATGCGGCCGAGGATAAGCGCAAGGTGCTCAATGCATTCCTCCCACGCTTAAGGGCCCTGCCGATCGGAATCGAGCAGGAGAATTACATCGTCAAGCTCGCCCGAGCCACCGGGTATGAGCCTGAGGCGATCCGACAATACCTCCGCCAATCCCCAGACATCGAGCAGCCGGGCTTCGACGAAACCGTCTATGCCCAAGAAAAGATTCATGAAGGCCTCGCGAAACATCCCGAGAAAGCCTATATGAAAAAGCTTCGCGCGGCGGAAGGGGCATTGCTCAAGCAAATGCTCCAAAGTCCAGAAGCGGTGGACTATTTCGAGAAAAACGTCCGCAGCTTCTACAACGACGTCTACGAAGAATTAGCCAACTACATCCTCGAATACCGCGACGAGCATCGCGGCGATTCGATAAGCCCCTCCGCCATCATCTCCCAAATCGAGCAAAGCGAATCGGAGCATGCTGGAGAGCTCACCATGGAGATCGCCAATCTCGCCATGAGCTCTCAGAGGAAGGAGCCTTATAGCCAAGCCCTGATGGACAACTACGCCAGAGTCATTCAACAGGAAAAAGTATCCGTCCGCGAGCACATAAACGCGGAAAAGGCCGTCAAAACAGGCGACCCAACCCTTTCGGGAGCAGCCATCAAGCGAGTCGCGGAGCAGCGCGCTCGCATATGGGAAGCCCGTAAGAAGAAAAAAGAAGAATAGATAAGCCACGCTTAGGAAAGGACAAAGACCATGAGCGAAACCAAAAAGAAGATCAAACTCGTCCCCAAGGACAAAAAGCCCGCGAAAGAGAAGAAGCCGGCGAAAGAGAAGAAGCTCGAAGAGGAAGAGGAGGATGATGCCATCCTCGACGCCCCGATCGAGATCCAAGACGACGACGCCATCGACACCCTCGACTCCATCAAGAAACGCTTCCTAAAGCAAGGCAAAGCCCAGGGCTACATCAATACCGGCGACGTCATGGACGCCACGAGCCATCTCGATTTGACTGATGACGAATTCGCAGGCCTCATCGACTATTTCCGCGCGAACAAGATCGAAATCGAAGACGATTCCGAGGGTGAAGAAGACCTCGATAGCTTCGATGACGAGCCCTCGATGGACGTTAGCGACGACGAACTCGAGCATGAGATGGAAGAAGATGAAGCGGAGGATTCCGACGAAGACAACCTCTCCGAAGAGGATAAGGAAGTCGCCGCGATCACCGACTTCTCGAAGATCGGCATCGGCGAAGTCAAGGTCAACGACTCCGTCAAGATGTACCTAAAGGAAATCGGCAAGGTCAACCTCCTATCCGCTCAGGAAGAGACTGAGCTTGCCAAGCGCATCGTCGCCGCGAGCAAGCCGAACGCCACCGAATGGGAAAAGGCCGACGGCAAAGCCGCAAAAGATCAATTGATCAACGCGAACCTGCGTCTAGTCATCTCCATCGCCAAGCACTATGTCGGACGCGGAATGCACTTCCTAGACCTAATCCAAGAAGGCAACATGGGCCTTATCAAGGCGGTCGAAAAGTTCGACTACACCAAAGGTTTCAAGTTCTCGACCTACGCGACTTGGTGGATCCGTCAGGCCATCACCCGCGCGATTGCGGACCAAGCCCGCACCATCCGCATCCCCGTTCACATGGTCGAGACCATCAACAAGATGACCCGCGTCCAGCGCCAGCTCGTCCAGGAGCTTGGCCGCGAGCCGACGGCGGAGGAAATCTCCGACAAGATGGACGGATCCCTCTCGCCTGACCGCATCCGCGAGATTCAGCGCATCGCCCTCGAGCCCGTCTCGCTTGAGACCCCGATCGGCGAGGAAGACGATTCTCACCTCGGCGACTTCATCGAGGACAAAGAAGCCCAGTCCCCCGAGGAATACACCACCAAATCCCTGCTCAAGGACGAGCTTTACAAAGTCATGGAAGAGCTCACCGACCGCGAGGAGCGCGTCCTGCGCCTCCGCTATGGCCTTGACGACAACCGCCCGAGGACCCTTGAAGAAGTGGGACGCGAATTCGGCGTCACCCGCGAACGCATCCGTCAGATCGAAGCCAAAGCCATCCGCAAGCTCCGCCATCCTAGCCGCGCAAAGCGCCTGGGCGACTATCGCGATTCCTTCAATAACGATGGCGGCCACTATAACGGCGGCAACCGATAAACCATGAACCAAGAAAAGGCGATCCCTGATTCTCTCGGAGGAAGTTTCTCCGACAAGGACGCCTTTTCCTATATCTCCTCGCTTTGCGCTAGCCTTTCCAAAGAGGAGGCCAAGCGGTACGAGGAAATCGGGCGAAAGGCGTACGAGAAAGCAAAGCGCGACTATCAAAATAGCGGCGACTACGAGCTTTTCGTCAAAAACGCGATCCTGGATGGGATGCTTCGAACCTCTTCGGAAGTCTCCAAAAGGAAAGCGAAATCCAGCAGAGAGGACCCTTCGCTAACGGCCTATTATGGCGAGGTCAGCAAATTCAGGATGCTAACCCCGCAAGAGGAGAAGCTTCTTGGCGCGCAATTGAAGCTTGGGCACAAGGAGAACGCCTCACTAGAGGAAGTGCGCGACGCCAAGATCGCGAAAGAGACCCTAGTGAGCGCGAATCTTCGCCTCGTCGTCTCGATCGCCAAGGACTATTCGCGCGCCGGCGTCCCGCTTCTTGACCTTATCCAAGAAGGAAATACCGGCCTCATCAAGGCGGTGGACCGATTCGACGTCGATCTCGGCACCCGCTTCTCGACCTACGCGACCCCTTGGATCAAGCAAGCGGTCATGAAGGCGGTGGTGGAGCAAGGCGGGGCCGTGCAGATCCCATTGGGGGTTGCTAGGAAAAGCGCGGAGATCCGCCGAATCGCCTCCAGACTCTCCCAAAAGCTGGAGCGAGAGCCGACAAATGAGGAAATCGCGTCCGAAGCATCGAATATGGACGCCCAAGATGTCGCGGAAATGCTATCCTATACGCAGTCGCCCAAATCGATGAACGATCCGCTAAAGGAAGATTCGGAAGAGGAGTTCATCGACGCGTACCAATCTTCGGAAGAAGGCGAGGACTTAGAGAGGTCGCTCACGCAAGAGGAGAGGATGTCGCTCATCGCGAAGGGATTAAGCCTGCTTCGGGAGGATGAGAAGGAAGTCATCGTGAACCTCTATGGCATCGGATGCGAGAGGAAAAACCTCAGGGAAGTCGCGGAATTGCTCGGAAAATCGATTGAGCGGATCCGCCAGATCAGAGAAACCGCCTTGTGGCGGATGAGAAAAGGATTCGGAAAGGAGAGCTAATGGCCATCAAACTGTCGAAAAGGCTCCAAACCGTGGCCGATATGGTCGACCCCGGCGTCTTTTTGGCCGACATCGGCAGCGACCACGCGGCCCTTCCGATCCGCCTTGTCCAAAGCGGCAAAGTCCCATATGCGATGGCGGTGGAGAACAAGGTCGGGCCCTTCGTCAGGATGAAGGCCAATATCGACGCCTCGGGACTAGGGAATCAGATCAAGGCGGTGAACGCCGACGGGATCTCCAGGATTTCCGATGGGGTGAATTGCCTCACGATCTGCGGCATGGGCGGGCTCCTTACCTGCGAGATACTTGAGGCCCATCCGGAGAAATTGGTCAATGTGCGCTCCATCATCCTCGACCCGCATACGGATCTGCGCGCCGTAAGGGAAAGAGTGACCGCGCTAGGGTATCACATCCAAAACGAGAAAATGGTCTACGAGGACCGCGTCTATTATTCGATCATCAAATTCTGCCGTGGGCTCCCGAAATCCCCATATAGCCAAGCCGATCTCCTATTTGGCCCGATCAATAGGAAAATGCACGATCAAGTCTATGTGGAGTGGATCTCTTTGCAGCGGAAGAAGGTCTCCGACATCCTAAACAAAGGACTATCGCCTCAGGCGCGCGAAAGATATCTTTCCTTGTATCGCCTTTTGGCCGCCGAGCTTAAAGCCGCGGAATCAGAGGAATAGGCCTTTGAGGTAACTCGCGCAGCGAAGCGCGGTTGCGATATCGGTGGAGGCGCCGCTAACGACGGCCGCCTTTTTCATTTCGGGGATATCGAGGGAACGTAGTTCGTCCTCATTTAACGCCATAAACGTTGGCAAATGGTAAGAAAGCGCGATGTCGCGGAGCTTTTTGGTGTTTGAGGAAAGGCTGCTCCCAATCACGAAAACCCCATCGACGCCTTCTTCGATCGCCTTTTTGAGCGCGTTCTGGCGGCTTGAGGTCGCTAGGCACCTTTCTTTGCCTAGGCGCGCATTTGGCTTAAGGTTACGGATCGCCATGAAGGCGCGAGACACCTCTTCGTAGCTTAGCGTCGTCTGCGAGACGATGAGCGGCTCATCGCCTTTTGGCAATTCGCCTAGTAGCTCATTCGATTTCACATCGTAGAAACAGCAGGGGAGATTTGCGCGGAACGCTTCGGCCTCAAGATGGCCTTTCGCGCCGACGTAGATGATTCCAGAATCTTGATTTTCCCGCGCGTACTCGAGGTTTTCCTGGACGTGGCAGCAGGTCGCATCGATTTGGATGAGGCCGCGATCTTTCGCGATTTCGTTATATTCTTCCGGATGCCCGTGCGCCGAAAAGACGACCACGGACCCTTCTTCGATCTCCAGCAAGGACTCTTTCAGCCCTTTCTTTCGTTCGTCTAAGACGATGAGGCCGAGGCTAGAAAGCTCTTTGACCGCGTCTTCGTTATGGACGAGCAGACCAAGCAGATACACCTTCTTGTCGGGGTAATCCATTTTGGCTTTCTCGGCGATTTTCATCGCTTGGGTAACCCCCAAGCAATAGCCGCATGGCTTCACGAGTTTCACTTCCATATGATTAATTGTTGCTTTGATTTGGTGAAATGTGAAGCGTCTTCCGCTATAATGGCGGCGAAATGAGCACTTTTTCTTCCTTCAATCTATCCAAAACCATGATAGCCTCGCTCAATGCGCAGGGCTATCTCAATGCAAGCGATGTCCAGAGCCGAGTCATCCCAAAGGTGCTTTCTGGCTCCTCGATCGTCTGCCAAAGCGAGACAGGGACGGGCAAAACCCATTCCTATCTCATCCCGATCATCGAGAGGATCGACCTCGATTTGCCGCGCCTTCAGGCGATCATCATCGCCCCTAGCCGCGAGTTAGCCCAGCAGACCTTCGCCTTCGCGAAAGCCTTCCAGAACCATTTCCAAAAGCTGAAGGTAAGGCTTTTCACCTCCAGCGAAGACAAGACGCAGAACACCGAGGGCCTTTCGATCGCCCCGCACATCGTGATCGGCACTCCCGGAAGGCTTCGCGATATCCTCTCCGAAGAATATGGGCTGAACCTCCGCGGCGTCCGCTTCCTCGTCCTAGACGAAGCCGATATGCTCGCCGAGATGGGCTATTTCGAAGACATCGACGAGATCTACGCCAAGCTCCCCGAAAAGATGCAGACCATGGCCTTTTCCGCCACATTGAACCAAGGGCTGAAGGAAAAGCTCGGCAAATACATCAAGAGCGATTTCCTCTACCAAGGCGTGAAGGAGAAGACCCCAGAAGGCGTCCGCCATCACCTGGTCGACGTGAAGCACATCGGAAGCGAGGAGGCGCTAAGGCGGTTCCTCGAGATCAAGCGCCCTTACCTCGCCCTCGTCTTCGCTTCCAAAAAGGAAGACGTCAAGAAAGCGTACGAGACATTGAAGTCGTGGGGGTACCAGGCGATCTATTTCTCCGGCGACCTCGACGCGAGGGAGAGGAAGCAAGCGATTCGCCTCATCAAGTCCAACAAATATCAGATCGTCTGCTGCAGCGACCTATTGGCGCGCGGCATCGACATCGATGACGTAAGCGACATCGTCTCGTTGGACCTTCCTAGCGACTTGTCTTACTATTTCCATCGCGCAGGCAGGACCGCGAGGTTCGGAAAGTCCGGCGACTCCTGGGTTTTCTATAATGCCGATAGCGCAGCCAAAGCCAAGACGCTTCTTGACCAAGGCGTCAAATTCGACTTCCTGACCCTCAAGAAGGATTCGATCGAAGCCGACCCCGTCGGGCTCGCTCCCAAAAAGAAATTGACCGCGAAGAAGGCCTTCAGCGAAGAAGAGCTCAAAGAAGTCAAGATCGCCAAGGCCAAATCGAGGACCAAGAAAGTTGAGCCGGGATACAAGAAGAAGCGGAAGATGGCGGTGGAGAAGGTCAAGCGCAAATACCGTAGGAAAGCGATCAAGGACGCGATTCGCAAGAGGCGAACCGAGGAATATCGCGCCAAAGCCAAAAAAGACGAAGAATAAGCAAAAAGCATCGGTCAGCCCGATGCTTTTTGCTTATAGCTTCTCGATTTCCCGAATGAGTTCGGTCACGATTTCATCATCGCTTACCGTGCGCAGGATCTCGCCTTTCTTGAAAATCGCCCAAGATCCGTTTCCACCGGCTGCGCCTAGATCTGCGTGCCGCGCTTCGCCCGGACCATTGACAATGCAGCCCATGATCGCGACCGTCTTGCAGATACGGTGCTCCTCAAGGTAATTCTGAATCGCCTTTGCGGTGGGGATGAGGTTGACCGCGGTCCTCCCGCAGGTCGGGCAAGAGATGAAAGTGGGGTAATCCTCTTTTAGCCCGAGGTCATGGAGCAATCTGCAGCACGCCTTGATCTCTTCTTCCGGGTCATCGGAAAGCGAAATGCGGATGGTGTCGCCGATGCCTTCTAGAAGCAAAGGGGCCAAGCCTGCCGCTGAGCGGATGAGTCCAATATCCTTCGGTCCCGCCTCGGTAATTCCTAGATGGAGCGGGTAGGGGAAGGTCTTGGAGGCAAGCCGATACGCCTCGACCGTCTCGCGGACGTCGCTCCCTTTGAGCGAGATCGCGATGTCGTGGAAATCGAGGTCTTCGAGGATTTTTACGTGCTTCATGGCGGAGGCCACGAGCACTTCGCTTGCGATCACTTCCTTGCCTTCGTAAATCGATTTGTCGATCGAGCCCGAATTCACCCCGACGCGAATCGGGGCATGATGGGCTTTGCAGGCTTCGACGACGGCTTTGATTCCTTCGACGCTGCCGATGTTTCCGGGGTTGATCCTCACGGCGTCGACCCCGCCTTCTAGCGCCAAAAGGGCGAACTTATAATTGAAGTGGATGTCGGCGATGAGCGGGATAGTCGTGCGCTTTTTGATCTCGCCGAAGCTTCTTGCGTCCTCTTCATCGAGAACGGAGAGCCTCATGGCCTCGGCGCCGAGGGCGGCACAGCGGTTGATTTGGGCGCTCACTTCCTCGACTTTCGAGGTTTTGATGGAGCACATGGATTGGATGAGGATGTGCTCAGATCCCCCAAGTTGGGTCTTGCCTAGGAATATAGGACGGGTTTGTTTGCGGTTCATGACATTATTATGCGCCTCGCGCGGAAAAATATGGTGTAGATTTTGCACGGCCACTATGCTATTATCCTAACCGCCCAAAGAGGAGATGAACAAAAATGGCCGGAAAACGCGATCAGATCATCTTGAAATGCTCCGAGTGCGGTGACGAGAATTACTTCAGCACCCGCAACAAAAAGGCGCATCCCGCGAAATTGGAGATCAAGAAATACTGCCCCAAGTGCAACAAGATGACGCTTCACAAAGAAAAGAAATAAGGCCCTGTGCCTTATTTTTTGTATCATAGCCATGAAAGTCACCCCGTTATTCTATGCCGAGCCCTATTGCCGGAATTACGTAATCGGCGAGGAGGGCGGAGAATGCGCGATCATCGATTTCGGCGCCCCTAGCGGCGAATTGCTTTTGCATTACGTCGCAAAGCACCATAGCAAGTGCAAGGCGCTCATATTGACCCACGGCCATTTCGACCACATATGCGGCCTCATCGGAGTCGAGGAGAAAATCGATTTCCCGGTCTATATCGCTTCCGAAGACGAATGCTGCCTTTCTGATCCTCACCTAAACGGCTCGACCTCATTCGGCTTGCCGGAAGTCATAGTCGACGATAGCAAGCTCAACATCAAAAACTTCGATGACGGCGAAGAAATCGACCTTGGGTTTGCAAAGCTGAAAGCCATAAAGACGCCGTTCCATACCCTTGGGAGTTCGATCTTCCTGCTTGGCGAAGAATCATTGTTCACCGGTGATTCGGTGTTCCGCTATGGCATCGGGAGGATGGATTTGCCACATGCCGCCCCGCGGATGCTAAGCAAAAGCATGGCGAAAATCAAAGCGATCCAGGGAAACCCGAAGATTTATCCAGGACACGGCCCCTCCAGCTTTCTAAGCGACGAGAAGCGGGGGAATCCCTATTTCAGTTATTGATACTGGAAATCCGCCCCTCACTTAGTTCCATTAACTAAGTTAATGTTTCCTTATTGGGGCAGAATGGTATAGAATACAAACGTCCGTCTTGCAAAAGACGCTTCAGACATTAGGAGAACAGAATTTATGATCAATGTCACCGAACTTCGTCCTGGCAATTATTTCATCGACGAAGGCAACCTTTACCAAGTCCTTGACATCCTCCTCAACAAAACCGCGATGAGGAAGATGGTCGCGAAGGTCAAAGTCAAGAACCTCCGCACCGGCGCGATCACCGAGCTTGCCCGCAACTCCGGGTATGGCGTCGAGGACGTCCACGTCGACAAAACCACCATGCAGTATCTCTATGACACTGGCGAGACCCTTGTCTTCATGGATGGAAAAACCTACGAGCAGATCGAGCTTCCGCACGATCGCCTCGTCAACGAGATCCCTTTCCTCGCCCCCAATAGCGAAGTCACCATCATCACCTACGAAGACGAGGTGCTTGGCGTGGTGCTTCCCTCCAAGGTCGCTCTCACCGTCACCGAGTGCGAGCCGGGCGTGAGAGGCGATACCGTCTCCAACGGCGGCTCCAAGGATGCCGTCCTCGAGACCGGCATGAAGATTCGCGTCCCCTTGTTCATCAACCAGGGCGACAAGATCTCTGTCGACACCGTTACCGGTAAGTACGACGGGAGGGCCTAAGCAGTGGCTACCCTCTTCGCTTGGGACGGCGGGTGGTTTGGCCTTGTGATCGGCGCTCTGATTATCGGCGCTGTCATCGGATTTTTCGTGGCACGCACCATCATTTCGCGCCAAATCAAGAAGAACCCGCCGATCAACGAAGCGATGATCCGCGCGATGTACCGCCAGATGGGCAGGAAACCCACCGAGGCCCAGATTCGCGCCGTCATGAATTCGGTCAACAAAAATAGCTCGCTTTGATCGCGGGCTTTTATAAATGCCAATGAAAGGAAAAAATTACCATGGCTAAACTATTCAACATCTTCATCGACTCCACCGGTGAGCTCAATAAGGCTCAGCGCGAAAAATACGACATCGATTACTGCCCGATGGGCGTCTCTATCGGCGACGGCGAGGAAGTCCCCGCCTCCCTCGACTACGATGCCGGTTACTCGCTCGAGGACTTCTATAACGCCCTCCGCGAAGGAAAGAGGATCTATACCTCGCAGGTCAAAGACCGCGTCTTCGAAGAGAAGTTCGAAGCATCCCTAAAGGAAGGGCTCGACGTTCTTTACGTCGCTTGCTCGAGCGCCCTCTCCGCCTCCGTCAAGGCCGCCGAAAAGGTCGCTGCCGGACTCATGGAGAAGTATCCTGGCCGCAAGATCGTCTGCTTCGACTCCCTGAACGCCTGCTATGGCCAAGCCTCGCAGGCCATCAAGGCTTCCGAGATGCGCAAGGAAGGCAAAACCCTCGATGAGGTCGTTGCTTGGCTCACCGAGAATAGGCTCCGTTTCAACCAGTTCTGCACCGTCGCGACCTTGAATTACCTCAAAGCCGCCGGGCGCGTCAAAGCCAGCGCCGCCTTCTTCGGCAACCTCATGGGCGTCAAGCCGATCATCATCAGCGACGCCAAAGGCAACAACAACGCCTTCAAGAAGGTCAAAGGCCGCAAGAACTCGCTCCTCGAGATCGTGAACCTCGCCAAAGAGGCCGCCATCGACATCGAGCACCAGACCGTCTACATCCTCCATGCCGATGATCCCGAAACCGCGGACATCGTCAAAGAAGAGCTCCTCAAAGTCTGCAAGCCGGGCGACATCTACGTCGGCACCTTCGGTCCGATCATCGGAGCGACCACCGGCCCCGGCACCGTCGTCATCTACGTTTACGGCAAAGAAGTCACCATTGGCGCCTAATCCTTTCTGATCATTTCGCGATATGAACACATTGACCGGAAGGGACTTTGAGGCGATGGTTCGAAATGGCTACCGCGACATTAAGCTGCAGTACCAGAAGATCAACGACCTCAACGTATTCCCCGTTCCAGACGGCGATACTGGAACCAACATCACCGCAACCATGGCCGGCGGCATCAAGAGCATGGAAAAGTCGGATCTTGACGACATCTCCGACGTTTCCGCCAAGCTCGCCTCCGGCATGCTTCTTGGCGCCCGCGGCAATAGTGGCGTCATCGTCAGCCAATTCTTCCAAGGGCTCGCCGAAGGTCTCGAAGGACTGAAAAGTGCGACCATTCCTCAGTTTATCAGCGCGCTCAACGCCGCGACGAGCAAGGCTTACCAAGCCGTCGTCCACCCCGTTGAGGGCACGATCCTGACCGTCGCAAGGGAAGGCACGGATTATCTGTCCGGCCACGCCGACGAGATCAACGACTTCGAGTTCCTTTTCACGAACCTCCTCCGCGAGATGTCCATCTCGCTCGACCACACCCCCGAATTGCTTCCCGTCCTCAAGGAAGCCGGTGTCATTGACTCCGGCGGAGCGGGACTCGTCGCGATCATTGAGGGCATGGGCAAGGAGATCAAGGGCGAAAGGCTCGAGGAAAGCGAATTCCACGGCCCGCAGAACAGCATCGCCACCGACTCCGAAGTCCCCTTCGACGAGGATTCCGAACTCGAATACGGCTATTGTACCGAATTCATCCTCCAATTGCTCAATTGCAAGAATGGACCGAAGGAATTCTCTCTGAAGGACCTCATCCATTATCTAGAGACCATCGGCGATTCGATCGTCGCGCTCAGGCAAAAGAACATCGTCAAGATCCACGTCCACACCAAGGAGCCGTGGAAGGCGATCCAATATGCCCAAAAGTACGGCGAATTCGTGACTTTCAAGATGGAGAACATGTCCATCCAGCATAACGAGGTGCTGTTAAAGGAAATGCCAATCGAAGAGAAGAAGCGCGTCAAGCATGCAATCATCGCCGTCGCGCCTTCAAAAGAGATCGGCAAGCTCTTCACCGACATGGGCGTGAACGAAATCATCTCCGGCGGCCAAACCATGAACCCCTCAGCCGAGGACTTCGTCCGGGCGTTCGAGGAAGCCAACGCCGATGAGATACTCGTATTCCCCAATAACGGAAACATCATCTTGACCGCTGAGCAGGCCGCAAAGCTCTTCGAAGGATCGAAGATCACCGTCTGCCACACCAAATCCATCATCCAGGCCTATAGCGCCCTCTCAATGCTTGACCTAGAAGGTCTTAGCATGGAAGAGAACGTGGAAGTGGTGAACGAATGCATCGAAAATCTCACTGTGTGCGAAGTTTCGACCGCAATCCGCGACTCCGTGAATAACGGCGTCACCATCAAGGAAGGCGACTTCCTCGGCATCTCCGATGGCGAGGTCAAGAACGCCGATCCGAAGCTTATGGACTGCGTCCAGCATTTGCTGGAAGGCGTTGAGGACATCGACGACAAGTCCGTCATCACCGTCTTCTACGGCGCAGAAGCCAAGCCTGAGGACAAGGAAGCCCTCCGCGCCCTCATCAAGAAGAATTATCGCCTCATGGACCTCATCGAGGTCGATGGGCATCAATCCATCTATCCGTTCGTCTTCGCGCTCGAATAGAAGTAGGGCAAACCCAAAATAGCATCAGCCGCCTTCGGGCGGCTTTTGCTTTATCTAGCAAGTCAAGGCACAAGGCGATCCATCCAATCGCCAGCATCACAATATAATAAGGTTAGCGCACGCGCGCACGCGCGCGAGAGCCATGGAAACTCATCGTTAGTAAAATGCTTTAATCAATCATAAAGGCAGCCCTTTAGATCGCTACCAAAAACGCTTTAAGCCACGTAGCTTTCTGCCTTTCGAAAGAGTGGTGCACAGCCTACTCAGTCATAAAAACGGGCGCTTAATAAGGGCTGAGCTCCCTTTGGGATTAAGGAAATCACCCTGAAAATCGTAGGTGCGAAATATGCCCGTAGAGGGGCGATAGGGGCGGTGGTGGAAAAGTAGACGGGGCACACGGCGAAAGGGCTCTACGAGGCTTCTAGAGAGTTTTGATTTTCGCGGTTTTCCATGCGAAAAAAGTTTGCCAAAATTGTCGGGAAAAAACTTTTTTTGAAATTTTGTCATTAAAAATGTGGCTCTCAATCGAAAGAAAAAAGCCATTGTGGAATTCCATCAAAAGTTTTCCACAATGGCTAAATTGTCTATTTTATCTACTAATTTTCTACTTTTTCGACCTTGGCCTTCAATTCGGTGCCAGCCATGAGCCTCTTGATGTTTGGGATGTGTCTTACGAATACGAGGATCGCTAGGACGGTCATCGCGGCGGCCGACTCGATTCCAAACACAGGCATGGTTCCGAACCCGAAGCTCCAGGTGAAGATCCCGACGTTGAAGTCTGTCGTTAATCCGATGATCGCCATCGTCCAATGTCCGATCATGACCATGCAGGACATAAGGAGCGAAGCAATGGAAACTATGCCTTTGGTCTTCCTCACGATCAAGTACACTAGTCCTCCGGTCACAGGGACGAGCCAGCCGGTCACGACGTTGACTCCGGCGAGGCAGCTAACGGCCTTTCCTCCCTTAAAGCCGAGGAAGATGCTGAAGCAATGCCCGATGCCCGCCATCATGGCCGCGCCCCAGTAGGCGATTGGGGCGGCGTTGTAGATTCCCCACATCATCGGCTCCTGAAGCCCGGTGAAGGTGATGACCGCCCAAGAGACGTATAGGGGGATAGCCGCCTTGAACATGTCGAAGAAGATGCAGATGAGTCCAACCTTCTTGCCGAAGACCCTTCCGACGTTAGTTCCGCCCGAGTTATGGCTGTAATAGTCGCGCGGGTCCTTTCCGAAGAATACCTTCCCGATCACGACCCCGGTTGGGAACGACCCCATTAGATAGCCAAGCAGCCAACTCACGAGGATGATGAGGGCGCTTGCGAGATACTGATTCATACTTTTGCCTCCAGTAATCCATGAAAGTTTATGGACAAATGGGGTTAATTTCAACCTGATTGCGCGCTATAATAGACGCAGTCTAACAAAACGGACTTCCCGCGAAGCAAATATTGATGAAAGACGATAGAGACGACATCGAATTGGCAGAGGCCGAATACAACGCCTCGGACATAGAGCTTTACAGCGAGATGGAGGGCGTGAGGAAACGCCCTGGCATGTACATCGGCGCGACCAACGCGACCGGTCTTCACCATCTCATCTGGGAAATCGTCGACAACGGCATCGACGAGGTCGCTAACGGCTACGGGTCCCACGTTTCCGTCACCGTCCATAAGGACGGCTCGGTCTCGGTGGAGGACGATGGCCGCGGCGTTCCGGTCGATTTGCACGAGAAGACGGGGATCCCGGCGATCCAGCTCATTTACACCCGCATGCACGCGGGCGGAAAATTCAACACCAAGGCCTATGCGACCGCGGCTGGCTTGCATGGCGTTGGCGCGACGGTCACGAACGCCCTTTCGGAATTCCTCGACGTCACGGTCTACCGCAGCGGCCAGATTTACCATATCCGCTTTGAGAACGGCGGTAAGCTCGTCGTGCCCCTAGAGACGCTAGGGCCGACCAGAAAGCACGGCACGCTCGTGCATTTCAAGCCCGACGCCTCCTTATTCTCCGTGACCGAATTCAAATGGGACACGATCTACAACCACCTTCAGGAAATGGCCTTCCTCGTGAAGGCGGTCACCCTCGACCTCAAAGACGAGAGAAAGGGGCTTTCCCATTCCTTCCATTACGAGAACGGGCTTCAGGAATACGTCGCCGTGCTCAATCAGAACAAGGAGCCGATCGGCGACATCCTCCATTTCGAGGACGACGATTCCCCCATCAAGATCGAGATCGCGATGCAGTGGTGCTCCAAGGACTACAACGAGAACATCTATTCCTACGCGAACTCCATCGCCACCAAAGACGGCGGAACCCACGAGACTGGCCTAAAGGCCGGCATCACGCGCGCCGTCAACGACTGGGCCACGAGCAACGGCATCGTCAAGGAGAGCCAGAAGCTCGACGGCAATGACATCCGCGAGGGTTTGACCTCCGTCGTGTCCGTCAAGATCCCAGAGGACAAACTCGAATACGATTCGCAGACCAAGACCAAGCTCACTTCGCCAGAAGTCACCCCCTTGGTGAACGAATTCATCTATCAGTCCCTCGTCCATTACCTTGCAGAGCACAAGGACTTCGCGGTCGAATTGGTCCGCAAATGCCAGGCCTCGAAGCAAGCTAGGGACGCGGCCAGGAAAGCCAAGGAAGCCGCTAGAAGCGGCAAGACCAGCAAGAAGGTCGACGCCATCATCTCCGACAAGCTCGCCTCCGCCCAATCGAAGGATTACAAGCAGAACGAGCTTTTCATCGTCGAGGGAGATTCGGCAGGCGGCTCGGCCAAGACTGGGCGCGATAGGCTGCACCAGGCGATATTGCCTCTGCGCGGCAAACCGCTCAATACCGACTCCGTCACGATGGAGAGGATGCTCAAAAACGTCGAGTTCTCGACCATCATCCAGACGATCGGGGCGGGAGTGGGGGCCGACTTCGACGTCGAGGACTCCCATTACGGCAAGATCATCATCATGACCGACGCCGATACCGACGGCGCCCACATCCAGATCCTGCTTCTCACCTTCTTCTATAATTACATGAAGCCGCTCATCACCCACGGGATGGTCTACATCGCCTGCCCGCCGCTTTACCGCGTCTACAAGAAGAGTGACCCCTCCAAGCATATCTATGCCTGGGACGACAAATCCCTCGAGGAGGCCAAGAAGAAGATCGGGCCGGGGTATGGCATCAACCGCTACAAAGGTCTCGGCGAAATGAACGCGGACCAGCTCGCGGCCACCACCATGAACAAGAAGACCAGGCAATTGCTGCAGGTCAAGATCGAAGACCCGCTCGTCGTCGAGAAGCGCATCTCGATCCTAATGGGCAACGACGCCTCCCAGCGCCGGGTCTGGATCGAGGAGAACGTGAAATTCAACGATGAGGATTCCTTCATCGCGGAGGTCAAGGGACAATGAGCAAGAAGAAGGTCGTCGAGGAGACGATCGTCGAGAACATCCTTCCAAGCACCCTGGACGAGCTCATGGGCGATCGTTTTGACGTCTATGC
>CACYCS010000097.1 GCA_902773005.1 uncultured Erysipelotrichaceae bacterium | reverse complement strand
TTGCGGCCAGTTCTTTGTTATGATTGTCCATGCAGTCCTCCTTTTGGTTATTCTTTGGACGGAACAATCATAGAGTGGGCTGCTTTTGCTGGTCCCCTTTGTGGCTACAAAAGACCTGGTATCCGTAATAGATTGCCCAATTTGGCCTTGCTCGCTTTCGGAGACAATCTGAAAGCAGCGCGTTCTCAGAATTGAATAAATAAGCGAAAAGGTTTATGATTAATTGCCGTAAAAAAATTACGGATGAGAGGTACCTGCTATGTTAAAACGTTTTGCTGTCTCAAATTTTCGAGGATTCGCTTCTGAGATTGAGCTGAAATTGGACGGCGCTTCCGATTACCAATTCAATACAAATCTCGTTTCCGAAGGTTTTGTGAAGAACGCTTTGATTTACGGAAAGAATGGGTCTGGCAAAACATCCCTTCTTCGGGCAATGGCGCATATTGTTCCTGTCTTGACCGATTTGTTTTTCAGCCCAACTTTGGTTTCGAATATGGATTGTGGCAACTCTGACAGCGATCCAACTGGGTTGGCCATCTTTACATATGATCTGTTCGTCGAAGGAGAAGAAATCACTTATTGCTTTGCGAAGGATAGGACTGGATTACAATACGAAAAGGTGTTTTCCCAAGGGGAGTTGGTCTTATCAACCGAAGGCGGAAAACGGTATGTCAATGAAGCCTTTTTCCCCGAATTGAAGCAGACTGCTTGGGCGAATTTCTATGATGGGCGTATTTCCCTTGTAAAGTATCTTGGCCGTTCTGGCATCAAGATGGAGCATAGCACCCTGCTCAAAATCATCGGATTTGCAGAAACCTTCCTTTTGGTTCGTTCCGTCATCGACGGGAATGAGTTTGCCGGGTTTACCACCCAAACCGGATCTATGGTTTTGCCTTTGCTAGAGCCTAAAAATCTAAAGGAGTTTGAGGAGTTCTTGCATAATTGTGGCGTAAACTATCATTTGCAGGTTGAAAAGACCCAGGACCCAATGACCCCAAATTTAAAAGTAGTTTTCCAAAAAGAGAAAAGGAATTTCTTTGATGTTGCAAGCTCAGGGACAAGATACCTGATGCTGGTGTTTTATTGGATCAAAAAAATCGGGGACCAGGTTTCCCTTTTGTGCATCGACGAATTTGATGCTTATTTCCACGATGATTGTGCGCGTTTTGTTTTCGAGTTGCTCGCCAAGACGAAATGCCAAGTCATCCTGACCACCCATAAAACCGCTTTGATGATAAACCATGTTGCAAGGCCGGATGTCTTGTTCAATTTGGAGAACGGGTCCATAAGCTCATTCTCTTCTCTTGCCGGCGATCGCGAATTGCGCGAAGCGCATAACATGGAAAAACTATACCGCAGTGGAGCGTTTTCGAGGCAATGAATAGCAAGGTCCTTTTCATCGTCGAAGGCGAAAACGACGAAGCGGAGTTCATTCGCTATTATTTTTCGCGGTTGAGAGATGAACAAGTGACCGGAGACAATATTTCCATATTCCGGTACGGCTGCAATATCTACAACTTCTACGATTGCTTGGTCCACAATCAAAAAGACGGGGATTTCTCCAGCTTGGAGGTTCTTACCGTCCTTAAGGAAGCAGCCGAGGCAGAGCGGAATGGCCTTCCCCTTAAAGAAGACATTGCCTTGCTCGATGGGAGCTATACGGATATTTTTCTCGTTTTCGATTTAGACAATCACGACCCCACGCATTCCCACGAAGAGAAAGAGCGTATTCTGAATCACCTCGCATCCTATTTCACTGACTCGACGGATCGAGGGATGCTCATTGTCGATTCGCCCATGGTTGAAGCATATCGCGATCTATCCGTCCGATACGATGGAGAAGTGGTGCTGAATGAGGACATAGAACTAGAGAGAAGCGGTGACTACAAGAGCATTGTCGGAGAACGAAGCGTAGGCATTCCCTCGCTTTCAAAGTATAGCCGCGACAGTTTCCTTATTACTTCGCATTTGCATTACAAGAAGTTTTCTTTGCTTTTGGGCATTGCCATCGATAGAAAAAACATCGATTTGTTCAATTGCTTATCTCTGCTAAGAATCATCGAAGAGGAAAAGGGGAAGGGCTTCTTGCCTGTTTTGGGCTGGATTAGTCTTGTTCCGCTTTATCTGTCTAAAACCGCGCTGGATTTGTCGCTGCGCATCCCCACCCACTCGGGATTCCATTCTCTCTCAATAGCTCGCGGCTTATCTTAGTTCTCCTATTTCTTTTGTCCTAATATTTTTCAAATACTCCTTTGCCCTGTCTTTGAGCGCTTCGTGCGCTCTCTTTTTCTTAACCGGTTGGTGGTATATTTAGCCCTTCATCAATGCCTCTTTGATTTCGTCCATGGACGTTTATCCCTTGGCATTGGGGTCCTTGGAGATGCGAATGGCTTCTGCCATTGCTTCCAACGCCTCATCACTATAACGAGGCTGCTCAACTCGAAACGGGAGTCCGCCCCTTAATACGCATTGATGGAGAAACAGATTTACGGCCGTAGACATATCGAGACCAAGAGTTGCGAATAGTTCATTGGCTTGCTTTTTGATTTCGGAATCGATTCTGATTTGAGTCGTCGTGGTCATATAGTTTTTCTCCCTTGAGACGTTCGTATTCTTTTAAAATTTCGCGGCGATTCATGGGTTTCTGGCGTTACGCTGGCAGGCAATCGCTCCTTCAGATTCCTCTCCTGGAGAGATTAGTGTTTGGCGATGGACGAGACAAAGCTATCGAAGTCGTTAGATAGAATGACCATGAATCGCAGATAATTTCCTGCGTAAGGCGTTCCGTTGCAGCGGGTTTCGAAAGCCTCTTTCAATTCGTTCGATAGTGAAGACAGCAAAGAAGGCTGATCAAAATAACCGGCGTTGCGCATCATCGCACTGACGGGGGTTATGACGCCAGGGTTCTTCTCCGTGGACATCACCAACGCGAAAATGTTCGATTGATTGGAGATGTCATTTCCGTTGCAAACGCATTGATGGACACATAGGCTGTCTTCTGCTTTCGCTGGAATGGATTCGAAGAAGTTCTTGTATCGGGAATTCTTGAATTCGATGAAATATAACGCTTGGGAATGAGCCACTAGCAGCAATGAGTCCACCGAGGACTTGCCTGATTTGAAATAGTGCTCCTTTACCCTATCAAAGTCATAACAAGGCTCCGGAGAGCTCACTAAATAAATTGGGTCAGCCCCCGAGTTATCGTCTATGGAGCATTCTCTGAAAGTTGAAGCAACCGAGGGGACGATGGCGCAGAGCCGCTCATATGCTTCCTCAATTTCCTCAAACGTCATATTGCCGCTTCCCCGAGAAGGTCGAGTTTGATATATGGATCCGATATGGCTTTGTGGGCTTTGGAGATATCCTGAGTGCAGTCTTCGAAGATGCTTTCTTGGTTCTCAAGGTGCGCGTGATATACGGAAAGCCCCTCCCTAGATTTTGCATAAAGGACGTCCAAAGCAAAAAGCATGGTCGGACTATGGGTGATGCATATGATTTTGGCGCCGGTGGCTTCGGATATCCGCTTGATCAATTTGGCGAAAAGAAGTTGCCATTCTGGATGGAGATGGTTTTCCGGTTCATCGAAAATAAGGATGGACCTCTTATTGATCGCCCCGCCGATTAGCATATATTTGAGCAAGGCAAATATTTTGCGTCCGCTGGCTTCGTTGGAAATCGAAATGCCGTTGTTTGAAGTGAAAGTCTTGCCGTTCGAAATGTAGATATCGTAGGGATAGACCCTGTCGATTATTTCGAAAATACCGGGGAAATCGTCTTTGGACGCGAACAAAGAGGGCTGCTTGCGGATGAAGTCGCACAACTCTCCGCTGACTGGCGTTGTCATGGTCTCTTTGCTCAATCTTCGAGAAGCCGCTGTTCGATTGCCCCTATTGTCAAGCGAATCTAAGACGTTGCCGTCTTGAATGAAGTAAGTTTTTAGTGGATTTATGGACGGGAATTGAGGGGACTTGAAAACGGATTCCGTATAAGAGTAGGACCATTCCGAAGCATCCGATTCAATCGATATAATGGAATCAACGCCTTTCCGATTGCTTGGCGTGACCTGCCCGATGAAAACCTCGTTGAACTGATCCTTCAGGCAACGTTGGAGCTGCTCTAAACGATAATCATTGCTTCCGTATTCTTTTCTAAGTTGCAAGAGATCGGCGATTAAGTCTTCTTTGACCCTGCCTTGCACGAGTCTAAGATCTATCGTCGGAATGGAGTTGTGGGACAGATCGCCTAAAACAGATGTGTCCAGAGCATCGACTGCTTCCGTGAGCTTATCGAAAAACTGCGCGGCTTTCACAGTTACGTAAGGAGGCTTTTGCAGAAGCTGGATTAGGCGATCGACGCTTTCGTCATGGCGGGCGTTCACGGTAGAAAAGCCCTGTTGCAGATAAGGAATCCCGAGGGTCGAGCAAAGCTTTACCTGCGCATGGCGAACGAAATTAAAGTCGTAGAATCTGGAAGAGTTTTGAATACCAGCAGAAAGAGAGAATAACGCCTTCCCAAAGGTGGATTTCCCGCTTCCGTTTTTCCCAGTTATGACTGCGATGGATTCGCAGTTTATTGAGGCGTATTTGATGGCCCCTATTCCTTGGACTGTTATTTTCATTTTCAATGCTCCTTTAATATTTTCGTTCATTTTGTCGAAATAGCGAAGAGATTTTTCTGAGCCCCAAGCGATGATCTGACTAGGCGCAAAAAGGCGAGCTTCGCCTCGCTATCCCTTGAGCCGTCGAATGGTTTCAATTTGTGTTATAGTATAAGAGCAGTTATTGACCGGCCGAAAGGCGGGAATCTATTCCACTGAATATATCCATGAATGATTTGACCTTGGCGATAGAAGAAAACAAACTCCCTGAACTCTATTCTTGGCAGAAACAAGCAATCGAAAAATGGGAGAAAGTTGGCCGCCATGGCATTTTCAAAGTCGCCACTGGCGGAGGGAAAACCATCTGCGCACTTCATCTAGCCGCCTCGATGGACGAGAATACCCGAATCAAGATCGTCGTCCCAACCGTAGCCTTAGCGAAGCAGTGGAAGAAGGACATTCTTTCCTTTGGGCTTGCAGAACGGGTTGGCGAATGGCATGGCGATAAGCATAGCGCCGGAGACATGCGCTTCATGATCTACGTATGCGATTCGGCTAGATATGCCCTTTCCTCGCATGCATTGCGGGATATGCGCGAAGGCAGAAGCGTCTTCCTCATCTGCGACGAATGCCAGCATTACGGGAGCAAAGAGAACCAAAAGATATTCCACTTCATCGGCGCGAAGGGCTTCAAAAAGGAACTGTATTTCTCTTTAGGCCTATCGGCGACGCCAGAATGCGCTAACTTCGATGCCGTCATCAAACCGAATCTTGGCGACATCATCTTCGATTTCGATTTGGCGAAAGCTCAAGAAAGCAAGGTCGTGAGCCCGTTCCTCCTCTTTCAGATCGAAGTCTATTTCTCTGGAAAAGAAATCGGAAGCTATCTTGACCTAACCGACAAAATAAGCAAGCTCTACGCGAAAATCCGCAACACCTACGTCGTCCTAAGGACGCTTGATGGCGATGATTTCTTCAATGCCGTCAACAAGAAAGCCGAAGAAGACCCCTTATGCGAAGCCTATGTTAACGCGATCCTTGCAAGAAATGAGCTCGTATTGAGGGCATCTAACCGCGTCGAATGCGCAAAGGAGCTGATCGACCGTCTTCCTTCCTCGTCTAGGATCATCGTCTTCTCTGAGCGGATTGAGCAAGCTGAATCGATTTACCGAAGGCTTCAAGAGGAAAAGAAGGTCCGAGTAAGGCTATATCATTCAGAACTCTCGCTGGAAGCGAAGAAGAACGCGCTGAATGACTTTAGGGACGGCGAGGCTAGGGTCCTTATTTCCTGCAAGGCTTTGGACGAGGGGCTCAATGTGCCTGACGCCGATGTCGGCATTGTATTGTCTTGCACCCATGGGGACCGCCAGAGGATTCAGCGACTCGGCCGAATCCTTAGGAAAACCCCGGGCAAGTGCCCCGCGAAGCTCTATTATCTATATGTTTCAAGCACGAGTGACCCTCTTGTGTATTTGCGTGGCAATTCCGGCGCGCTTGAAGTCGGAAACCTAAGCTACGTCGATGGCGTGTTCGATTACGATGCCTACCTTGCCGTATGCGAATCCCTTTTGGACCGTTTGGAAGACGGACCGAAAGACATGCTTCCCGTAAGAAGAAAGATGCGGCGGAATTTTGAGAAGGGCATCGTTAGGGGCGATTACCTTTTTGGCGAAGAGCTTCTTCTCTCCCTTATTGAGAAGAACTCCGACGATGAGGCGGAAGCGGATTATTATCGGACGATGCTTTACCTAGCTAGGATTCGGCTAGGGAAATCGCCGATTTGACGGAAACCACTCTCTAGATTGAGCCCTCTAGCGATAAAGTGTATATTTTCTTAGCGAACAAACCTCTTTTTATTAGGATAAGCCTTGGTTGCGGAAAGGATTGCATTTATGGATTACGAAGTATTTTATGGAACGCTCTCAGAGCGTGAGAAGAAACTGAAGGAAGCTCTTCTTGCTGTAACGAAGGCGAACAAAGCCTTGGAAAAGGCGTTGGAATTCGGAGACCTCAAGAATCTCGTCTCCTCCATCGAAGACGCTAGCGTTGCTTCCGCTAGATTAGGCGAAGCCGCCTCGAATGCCCTGACTGATGCCAAGGGGTTCGACGGCAAATCCTATTTCGCTTCAGGAGATTACGCGACCCAATTGCTCGCGGAGTGCAAGCGCCTTGGAATCGATGTGCGCGGCGAATATCCCGTCTATGAGATGTTCCCGTACCGCGTGAAGCTCGACGAGGAAAACCAAGAAGTCTCCATCGATAGGAAAAAGTATCCTTGCCTCCGTCCCGCGAAGCTTGCTTCGATCATCAAAGAAGGCCAAGACAAACTGAACAAGGCTCCATTCAAAGCAGAAGCTTTCCTCAATGAATTGTCCGACGCCTATGATCTTGCGCTTCTGAAATTAGGGAAGACGGAAGGGACCGATATCTATCTGAACGTGCTCTATAAATTCCTCGTCCCGATGGCAAGAAGCCGCAAGGAATACGACATGCAGGCCTATGCGTTTGACCTTGCTAGGCTTTACGCCCAAGGCATCGATCTGCTTACCAAAGGCGGCAGGGGGTTCCAATTCGGGCCAAGCCGCGATTTGTCCAAAGCCATCCGCGTCCTCGATGACGAGGGCAAGGAACAATACCTTGCCACGATCAGCTTCTTTAAGCGCTGATCGCTAGGCGAAAGTTAGGAGGAAGACATGTCTCGGTTCATAAAGAAAGGAACGCTGGAGGAGTTATCCGTTTTCCTTAGGTACAACTATCTCCAGAGCTACATCTCTAACGGAGGGAGCAAAATCAAATTCGTCACCGGAAGCGAGAAATCCGGCAAATCCGCTTTCCTTGCCCTGACGGAAAAGGAGGCCGCGGAAGCGGGATTCAAGGTTGTTCACCTTTCCGCGAGGGAAGTTCCGATGTTCGATTTCAAGGATCTTTATTCCTCCATCGTTATGCGCGTCGACCTGCCTGAAATTCTTTCCCGCTGCAAGGACAAAGTCATCCTTAGCCTCGATTATGACCCGAAAGAGATTCCCGAGGGAAAGGATTTCATGGAGTATTTGGCATCCATCGATGAAGGGGATGCTTTGACTAGGCGCGCCATCAGAAAGAAGATCGAATCGATGTTCTTGTCGAACCCATATTTCGATTCCAATTTCTCCTTGGCTTGCTCCATGATCGTCGGATCGATGCTCGGCCATCCAAAGCTTGACGACATTTCCTTAGCCACGATTTATTCCTATTTGGCGGCAGAGAAGGAACTCAAGATGTCCGCGATACGCCTCGTTGGACTTGCCCCCAAGAAAATCAACAAGACGAACGCGAGACTCATGCTCAATTCCCTCGTTGAGGTCATATTGCTTTCTGGCTATGAGGGTTTAGCCATCTTCATCGACGATTTCGATGCGATTCTGAACCGCAGCGGCCTAGACGCGATCCGTTACACCAAGATGCGGCGCGAGGATGCATACGAAAGCATTCGCGAACTGATCGATTCGATCGACGCGATGCATAACGTCTTCTTCTTGTTCGCCTTCCATCGCGCGTTGCTCGATGACGAGAATGCGGGACTTAAATCCTATCAGGCCCTTTGGATGCGCATCCAGAACGAAATCGTGGGCGAGAGGTTCAATTGCTTCGCCGATGTATTGGATCTGGACCGCTATGGAGAATTCTTCTTCGACGCGTCTGATCTGCGCGCGATTTACGAATCGCTTGCGGATGCTTATCGGAATCCGAAAAACGGCATTGCGATAAGCGATGAGGAATTGCTCCGCCTGAAGGAGAAATCCAAGAAAGGCTCCTTGGGCATCATGGGGCTCCTCGAAGGAGAACTCCTCGAAAGAATGAAGGGCAATGTTGGAAATAGCGGAGGCGAAGCAGATGAATAATGAAGCAAGGGGCGTCATTGAGGCGCTTCGATCCGGAATACCGTCGAAAGCCGTTGGCTCATACTTCTCCGAATCCAGAGCCTCCACGATGGGCAAGATCCATGACAAGATTGACTCCGCCACCCGCGAAGGTAGATCCTCTGGAATGGTTGTCGTCGGGAAGTATGGCGAAGGAAAGACGCACCTTTTAAACGCGATCGACGTCTATGCCTCCAAGAGGAACATCGTCGTCTCGCACGTCTCCATCGGAAAAGAGAGCCCAATCGACAAGCTTCCCGTCATCTATTCAAAGCTTCTTTCCAGCACCTTTTTGCCAAATGAAGCTCAACCTGGCATTTCTCGTGCCTTGGAAAAAATGATTCCAGACTCCCCGGAGGCGAACGAGATGCTGAACTTCGCGTCGAAGTCGCTTACGACCAATAAACTATATTATGTATTAGATGCCTATCTCCGCTCGGACAACGTCGAGGAACGATATCGTTTGCTATCGGACATCCAAGGCGACTTGCTACCGAATTCCGCGGTGCGCGCCATCGCGAAATCCCTTCGGAATGAGAAAGTCATCTTCAATACCCCGTTCGCGAAAACGAAGCATATGCAGGATTATTTCTTTTTCGCGAGCCACCTTTTCAAGACCCTCGGATACGATGGCTGGGTTATTCTCTTCGACGAAACTGAACTCATGGGCAGGCTTTCGAAGCGGTCAAGGATGCTTGGGTACGCGAACATCTATGATTTCATTTTCCCGGACAAAAGATTGGAGAACACGTTCTCCATCTTCGCGTTAAGCGCATCTTATGAAGAAGACGTAATCGACCGGAAAAACGAATACGATACCGCGATTATCGATTACGGTGAGGATAAGCGTATCCGAGTGGCGTTAGATTGCCTTAGGAAGGGAACTAAGCTTTATCCTCTTACGAAAGAAGAGATGAAAGACGTCTTCTCCAAATTGATCGCATTCCATGCCTCCGCCTATGAATGGGAACCACCTATCGATGCTGAAAAGCTATTGAAAGAATCCGGTTCCGCAGGCTTTTTGCTGAGAACCAAGATCCGATACGCGATCGAAACGTTGGATCAGTTATATCAATACGGCGACGAAGGCGAAGCAAAAGTCGCTGATTTGAGTAAGGAAACGTTCGAAGAAGACATGCCAGAATAAGATTGGCTGCGCCGCTTGGCGCGCCAGTACGGATTTGTATGTAGTTGCCCTGCCGAGGTTTGTAGCCTAAACAAACTCGGCAGGGCTACTTTAATGTAGATTGCCAATCGTTACCGGATGACAAATGACAGTGATGGCTTTTGAATGGTGGCTAAAGCGGATTAGATGGATACGATGCGCTTGATTTATACTCAGCGCACGTTTAAGAGGACGGACTGATTGGATCCAATCAGGAACGGCCCGGATTCAGATAATGTGGAACGCCTTCCGGGCTTTCTTTTTTGCTGTCGCCCTGGTAGTCAATTTGATTGCATTGAAGCGACTATTGGAAATGGCTTTTCTAAGGTTGAACTCAAGCGCTGATCGAGTAAAACGGGATTCGCAATTGCGATTTGCGGTTTGACAGTAGGCCCTCTTTTGACTAACATCCTAAGTTTTACAGAATAACGAACTCTTATTTATCTAAAGATAAATAAAGCATTTAAAAAACTCAATATTAGTGTGGTTCTATCCG